>JAZRZW010000045.1:0-5666 GCA_045601585.1 Faecousia sp.
CTTTGTTCACTCCATGATTAAGTATTTTGTCATGCAGATTGATCCCAAGCTGCGAATGCCCATGGAGAATGTCCATTATCCCACCAACAAGAACATTAACGATTACTCCAAGATCATCAACGATATCTCTGAGGGTGGCGCTGACATCATCTCCACCTCTCCCGGTTGGACCGGTCACGTTGCGTTCGTCGATCCTATCTCCGAATTCATCGGCAGCGGTGATATTGAAGAGTGGCTGAATCTGCCCGCAAAGCTGGTCAAGCTGCATCCCATGACCATTATGCAGAACTCCCTGAACGGCACCTTCGGCCAGTCCGGCGACATCGCCAATGTGCCTCCGAAGGCTGCTACCATCGGCCCCATCGTCGTGATGCGTGCTAAGGAGCGTATCGAGGTTCACGCACTGGCTACCTGCGGTACTTTCTCCTCCTGGCAGAGAATGATCTCCCGCCTGTGCACCCACGGCCCCATCACTCCCTACCTGCCCTCCACCATGCTGCAGACCAAGAAGACTCAGGTCTACATCAGCGAGGAGCTGGCTGCTCCCTTCGAGTGCTGGGAGAAGGTCGGTTACTAATTCATTAGTAACATACAATCTGTTTTTACGGGGGCTGTCCGCAAGGGCAGCCCCAATCCCTAAAAGTTAGGAGGGCGTACCAATGTATATCGGTATCGACCTTGGTAGTACCAATATGAAAGCGGCCATCTATGATGGCAATATGCAGCTTGTGGATCGGCAGAGTACGCCGGTTTCCTACATAAGAGAAAACGGTTTTGTTGAGTTTTCTGCAGAGGATTATTTCCAGGGTCTTTTGGATCTGGTGCAAAAAATGATCTGCCAGAACAATATTACTGAGATCCGTCAGATCGCCTTCACCGGCCAGGCAGAATCCCTGGTTTGTGTGGATAAAGACGGTAATGCTTTGATGAATGCCATTTCCTGGATGGACGAACGATCCACGGATGAGTGTGCTGAGTTATCACAGAAATTTGATAATGCTACTTGTGAGCGCATTACCGGACAGCAGGCGGTATTGCCCACCTGGCCTGCTACCAAGATTCTCTGGTTGCGCAAAAATCGCCCTGAGATTTTTGAAAACACTGCGACCTTTATGTTGCTCAAGGACTATATCGTGTTTAAGCTCACCGGCGTGAAGCTTGCAGATATGTCTATTGCGACCTTTAGTTTTTACTTTGACATTTATGACAAGTGCTATTGGCAGGAGATGCTGAACGCTATCGGCATCACCGAGGAGAAGCTGCCTCCTTTGGCAGAGCCCTGCACCGTCGCCGGTCCTTTGACTACGGAGGTGGCCGAAGCACTTTGTCTGACAAATAATACGATGGTCAATACCGGCACTTTGGATCACTTTGCCGGTATGATCGGTACCGGAAATGTAACCGTTGGCGGTATGACACTGTCCACCGGTACGGTTATGGCCCTGACTGCAATGTCTGCAGAGCCTGCACCCCGGGATTCCGGTATTGCTATGCACTATGGCTTCTTGCCGGATACCCATGTGATGCTGCCTGTTGCAGAAAGTGGCGGTGTAAGCCTGGAGTGGTTCCGCAGGACCTGTATGGGAACGACCGGTTATGATGAAATGAACCGGGTGCTTGCTGACAGAAAAGCGAACAATCTTCTGTTCCTGCCATATCTAGTAGGCACCAATGCTCCTGAGTTTGACAGCGATGCTTCCGGTGTTTTCTTTGGCCTGCGCCAGGAGCACGATATTTTTGATATGGCAAAGGCTGTTATGGAAGGGGTCTCCTTTATGCTGCGTAAGAACTGCGAAGCAATTGCCAATAAGGGTACGAAACTTAAGCATATTATTGCCACAGGTGGCGGTTCAAAGAGCCCCATCTGGTGTCAGCTCCAGGCAGATATCACCGGCTTGCCGGTGGTGATTCCCGCAGAAAAGGAAGCTGCTTGCCTGGGTGCAGCAATGATTGCTGCAGTCAGCGATGGTAAGTATACCGATTACGCTGCAGCCGCAGCAGATTGTGTGTCTATGTCCCATCGGTACGAACCCAACCCCACGGACTTCCTGGATAGAAAGTATCGCCAGTTCTGTGCTCTCTATAAAGCAACGCTGGACATCACCAGAATGTGAGGGCAGGGGAATGAGAACTTACACCATTACCCGGGTGGACGAAGCTCCTGATTGGAGCAAAATTCCCGAGGTTTCCATCGATCACCAGCTTTGGGACACCAACACGGACATCACCGCCGGCGCTCAGCTTTGCTGGGATGACACTGCGATCTATGTTCGGATGTTTGCAAAAGAGACCGAGATTCGCCGTGAGCTCACCGGTGTTCTGGATTCTGTTTGCGACGATAGTTGTCTGGAGTTTTTCCTGCAACCCACTAAGACCGTATCTTACTTGAATGTGGAAATGAACCCGAATTGTGCGGTGTTCTTTGGATTTGGCTCTTGTCTGGAAAATCTGATTCGACTGATCCCAGAGGATTGGGATCCCTTGCAGCCCCAGGCAGAAGTAGGGGAGGATCACTGGAGTATCACCTATCAGATGCCTATCAAGATGATCCGGCAGTTTTATCCCGCGTTTGAGCCCAGGGCCGGTTTGCGGATGAAAGGTAATTTCTACAAATGCGGAGATTCCACATCCAACCCCCATTTTATGTCTTGGAACAATGTGGAGTGCAAAGATCCTGCGTTCCATGTCCCTCAATATTTCGGAGAATTTATTTTAGGATAGAATACATAAGGAGGAAACAGATATGTACGAAAATATTAAATTGGTTGCCTTCGACCTGGATGGCACCCTGACCCAGCACAAGAGCAAGCTCTCTCCTGAGGCAAGAGCTACCCTGGAGGCCCTGGCAAAGAAGTATAAGCTTCTGATGGTTGGTGCAGGTATGTGTATGCGTATCTTCAATCAGATGGATCAGTTTCCTATTGATGTTCTGGGTAACTACGGTCTGCAGTATGCCGAGTACAACCCTGACACCAAGGAGCTGGAGATCAAGGAAAACAACACTCTGCCTTGTGACCGTGAGTCTGTTGATAAGCGCGTAACTATGCTCCGTGAGAAGTATGGCTATACCGAGTTCGTTGGCGAGAATGTGGAGTATCACGCTTCCGGCTGTGTTACTTTCCCTATCCTCGGCACTAAGGCAGACCTGGCTGACAAGCTGGCTTTTGATCCTGACCGTTCCAAGCGCCGTGCTATCTACGAAGACGTGAAGGCTACTTTCCCCGAGTACACTGTATTCGTTGGCGGCTCTTCCTCCTTCGATATGGCGCCTGCTCCCTTCAATAAGTACTACGCTCTGGCTAAGTACTGCGATGCACGCGGTATCAAGCACGAAGATGTGGTTTTTGTAGGCGATGACTACGGTCCCGGCGGCAACGATGAGTCTGTCTACCTGTCCGATATGAACTTCATCACCGTGGATAACTACCTGGATTTCCCCGAGCTGATGAAGCCCCTGCTGTAATAAATTTTTAGGAGGAACATACATATGAATATGCCTGTAGTGCCTCAGGGAATTGAGGCTTATCTGGATAAGGATCTGGTCTGCGATTGCGGCCATACCCACAGAGCTGATATCAAGCGCGTCATCGTTGCAGAGGGCGCTAATAAGGAGCTGCCCAATGTTGTCCGTCAGCTGGGCGGCAGCAATGTCGTTCTGGTTAGCGATGAGATCACCTACAAGATTGCCGGAGAAAACTGCGCGAACATTCTCAAGGACGGCGGACTGGAGACCAATGTAATCGTCCTCAAGCACCTGGGATTCGATGAAGCTACCCTGGGCGAGATGCTGATCAACACTCCCAATGGCTGCGACATTATGGTGGGCGTTGGTACCGGTCTGATCAACGATATTGTTAAGTACTTCAGCTATAAGACCGGCAGACCCTACATCATCGTAGCTACCGCCGGTTCTATGGACGGTTATGTGTCCAACATTTCTGCATTCCACGAAAATGGCTTTAAGGTTACTTACAATGCTCACACTCCCTCTGCACTGATCGGCGATGTGGACGTTCTGAAGAATGCTCCCGCTCGCATGATCGCTGCCGGCCTGGGCGACCTGCTGGGTAAGTACACCTGCCTGTGCGACTGGCGTATTGCTAAGATCGTTGTCAATGAACATTACTGCGACAATGTTGTGAACCTGATGGCCCACAGCCTGGAGAAGACCATGGCAGTTGCAGATAAGGCTAAGGACAGAGATCCTGAAGTGATCGGCAACATTATGGAGGGCCTGGTTCTGGCTGGCGTTTCCATGGGCCTGTATGCGAACTCCCGCCCCGCATCCGGATGTGAGCACCATATGTCTCATTTCTGGGAGCTGATTCTGGGTCAGCGCGGTGTTCGGCCCGCTCCTCACGGCATCCAGGTTGGTGTAGCCACCGTTTTGATGCTCAAGGCAGCTGAACTCATCCGAAACACGAAACCCGATTTCGCGGCTGCCAAGACCGCTGCAAACGCATATGACCCCTCTGCTTGGGAGAAGACCATGCGCGAGATCTATGGCGAGGCTGCTGACGGTGTAATCGACATGGAGAAGAAGGCCAACAAGAATGGCACCGCAGACCGCCTGGTCCGTCTGGAGACCATCGAAAAGAACTGGGATGCTATTTGCGAGCAGCTGAAGAACCTGCCCAGCGCCGAGTATGTTAAGGAGCTGCTGGAGGGTCTGGGCGTTCCTGCAGATCCCACCCTCATCGATGTGGATCACGACACCCTGAAGAACACCATGATGTACTGTAAGGAAGTCCGTCCCAGATATACCATGTTCCAGCTGATGTGGGACCTGGACATCCTGGATAAGGTTTCCGACGATGTGATGGCTGCCTTCAATCTGTAATTCAAATTATCATTTTTAGGAGGAACCATGTTAGAGACTTTGAAAGAATTTATGACCGGTTTGCACGATCTTACCGGTTGGTCTATGGCTCTTCGCCTGATTTTTGCTGCTGTTATCGGTTCTGCGATTGGCCTTGAGCGTGGCAGACATGGTCGCGCAGCGGGTATGCGAACCCATATGGTGGTTTGCCTGGGTGCATGTATTTGTGCTGTTCTGGGTATGTATGTTGCGGATAACACCACTATGAATGTTGACCCCATGCGTGTGGGTGCGCAGGTCATTTCCGGTGTTGGCTTCCTGGGTGCAGGTACTATTTTGGTGCGTCGCAGTTCTCAGATTGTTGGTTTGACTACTGCTGCTGGCCTTTGGGCAACTGCGACCATCGGCCTTGTAGTGGGTGCCGGCTATTTTGAAGCTGCGATTGTAGCATCTGCTTTGCTGCTGTTTGCAAACCTAGTGCTGCCGCTTACCGAGCGCAAGAAAGTTGATGGCAGACCCCATATCTACATGGAGATTGATCAACCCAAAAATGTTCAGGAAGTTGTCAATCTTTTACAGCATAAGTACGACATGGCTCACTATGAGATCGTTCCTGCCCACAGTGGTCTGCAGAACACTCTGGGTGTTGATGCAGAGCTGTCTATGGACAGAACAACCTGTGAAACAACCTGCAAGGAGCTTATGGATTCCGGACTGGTTACGTTTGCGGTTGTGGTATTTTAAATAAAAACCCCGGGTTCCAGATGGAACCCGGGGTTTATTTTGCTAATTAGTAGTTTTCGCAGTGAATTTCGAAATAGCTCTGAGGATGTGCGCAGGTGGGGCA
>JAZRZW010000046.1:0-3433 GCA_045601585.1 Faecousia sp.
AAGCGCCTTGTGTTCTGTTTTTCTTGTTTCTAATTTTTGTTATTTGTTAATCAGAAAAGTTGCCACTTCAAAGCTCCAACGCACCTATAAAGGGCGGCCTTTTTTAATTGCCGGTTGTCAATTATTCTCTGCACCGAAAAAGCTGCCGCCCCTGTGGGTTCTTTCAACGGTGCGAAGAAAAATGGGGGTAAAATTTGTTACCCTCTTTCTTTTTTGAAAGCGGTGTGATACAATGGAAAATATCTTAGAGACAGAAAGGGTTTTTGCTATGGCAGACAAAGAACAGCGCTCCCTGGATCCGGCGGAGCTCACACAGAATTCCCTTGGCGGGGATCTAAAAAAGCGAAAGAAGAAAATTATATCCATCAGCATTATGGCGCTGACCGTAATCGCCCTTGTTGTTGTGGCGATCATCATCGGCAGTAACATTCACAAAAAGAACCAGGAACGCAAAGCCATTGAACAAGCGCAGCAGGAGAAGGAAGAAGAACGCCTGAAGGAGCAAGAAGAACTCGCGGCAGCATATAGCGCAGCAGAGGCGTTGGCTGACAGCGATCCTGCCCGCGCTGCCATTGCTTTTGGCAAGTTGGGAGATTATAAAGATGCCCGGGCGCGTTCCTTTGCCTTGTGGGACAAAGTGGCCGTACGCAAGACCATTGCCGCCGGTGAGTACCATACGGTAGCTCTGAAAAGCGACGGCACTGTGGTGGCAGTAGGCGATAACACATACGGACAATGTAATGTTTCCGGTTGGACAGATATTGTGGCAATCGATGCAAGCAACAACACCACGGTCGGTCTGAAAGCAGACGGCACGGTGGTAGCAACCGGAGATGATCCTGGTGGTTATGATTACAACGACTACAGGAAATGGACCAACATCGTAGCTATTTCAATGGATGGGGGGCTCGTAGGTCTGACCAGCGCCGGCACAGTAGTGGATCTCTGGGGAAATACATACCCCTCTGATGTTGTGAGCATTGCTGCACAGGATATTTCCGGCTGTTTATGCCTGCAGGCAGACGGCACAGCTGTAAGTATTCAGTCAAGCGAAACCGAGGCGGTTTGCTCGGATATAACAGCTGTTTTTTCTGGCGGTTTCGGCGCTTTTGCCTTACAAGAAAATGGCAAACTTTCTATAGTGCATGGCAGCACGGGCGTTGACGGTTTTCTTGTTTCGGATTTTGATGATGTTAAGGAAATAGCTGCATCTCTTCTTGACGCAGTGATATTGAAGAATGATGGCACGGTGATCTACTCCGACGGCTTTGGCAGCAGCAGGTATGAACTTGGTTGGCACGACATTGTGGCTGTTTCCATCTCCGGGTATCATATCGTTGGTCTGAAAGCGGACGGCACTGTGGTCGCAATGAGCACACTGGGCGATAATGAACACGGCGAATGTAATGTCTCCGGCTGGACAGATATCAAGGTTCCCGGAAAATAAATAACAAAAAGGCGCTGGGGGAGAGATCCCCGGCGCCTTTTGCTGTTTATTTCGTGCCATTGCGAGAGGAGCGCTGCGAAACCTAAGGATCTACGCAATGTGATGCGCCAAGATCCTTCGGCCACGCTTTCGCTCAGGATGACACCTTTTTTTCAACAAAGCCTGTTATACTTCCATTGTTAAGAAAAAAGGAGAGCCATCGGCTCTCTTTTTTTATTAACCGAGTTTTGCGCCGGCGGGGATGGCATCGTCCACCATCAAAAAAATGGCGGCAGGATTTTCCTGCCGCCGGTTTTACAGTGTTATTCGTTTTCCAGATTGCGTTGATATGCACCGCCGCGCATGGAAATAATGACTACCTTCATACCATCCTGGGCGTCACTGGTGCTGAAACTAAGGGTATTGCCCTCTTTGTCCGTCCATACCACTGAGCCGCCGGATTTCATGTCTTCCAGAGAATTTACATGGGCATCCGGTGCGGGCAAGGCAGCTTTGGCCTGTTCATAAAAGGCAGCAAAAGCTTCTTCGTGGGCTTCCTTTACCTCTATCACATACTCCACCCTGTACAACTGATTCTTAATCTCCTCGTGGGAATCCGACACAAAGGAAAGTCGTTCCGTGATCTTATAGGGGATATGTTCTGCAGTATATTCGGTTATAATGTAACGATCGTTCTTGCCGGTGACATCCTTCTCCGTCAGGTTTTTTGCTTGCATCACGGCAGTCAAGGACTGACCGTATTCTGCGTGTCGGGGCAAAATGGACTCCTCCGTCACAGTGGCAAATTCTGTGAAAATGTTATACTCTTTTTGTTTGGTGCAGGCAGCCAGGCTCAGGAGCAATGCCGCAGCCAGGAGCAAGGAGAATAATTTTTTCATTGATATATACCACCTTTCTTTTATTATCCAAGAAAATTATATCACGGTTTTCTGACCAGTGTCAATAGGCGCGGGCGGATGTGGGCATCCGCCCCTACGGATTCCCACACGCCACCCCAAAATACTGTAGGGGCTGGCGACCCCGACGACCCATTACCGTTGTTCAAAGAAAAAATATCCATTGTCCATAAAAAAGACCGCTCAGCGAGCGGTCTTTTTTATTAACCGAGTTTTGCACCGGCGGGGATGGCATCGTCCACCATCACCAGATTCAGCTTCTCCTCACCCTTTTCGGTGTGGATCGCGGAAAGCAGCATGCCGCAGGACTCTCTGCCCATCATCTTTCTGGGGGGCAGGTTCACAATGGCAACCAGGGTCTTGCCGATGAGATCGGCAGGATTATAGAACTTTGCGATGCCGGAGAGGATCTGGCGGTCGGTACCGGTGCCGTCATCCAGGGTGAACTGCAGGAGTTTGTCGGACTTCTTCACCGGCTGGCAGTCCTTGACCTTCACAGCACGGAAGTCCGACTTGCAGAAGGTGTCGAAATCCACAGTCTCCTCGCTGTAGGGCTCGATCTCCAGGGGAGGCAGAGCCGCCTTCTTCTTTGCCTCATTAAACTCGTCGATTTCTGCCAGCTTCTTGGCTGCATCCAGACGGGCAAAGAGGATCTCGGGAGTTTCCAGCTTGGTGCCGGCTGCCATCACGCCAAATTCCTTCAGGCTCTCAAGGCCACCGTTTTCGCACTTGATCTGGCTCAGGATCTTGGCGGAGGTGTCAGGCAGGTAGGGCTCCAGAGCAATGGCTGCAAAGCGGATGGACTCCAGCAGGTTATACAGCACAGTGCCCAGACGGGCCTTCTGGGCCTCGTCCTTTGCCAGGGACCAGGGCATGGTCTCGTCGATATACTTGTTGGCGCGGCGCAGCAGAACGAAGATCTCGTCGATGGCATCGGCCACCTTCAGCTCGTTCATCTTCTCTTCCACCTTGCCGGGCATTGCCAGAGCGACAGCCTTCAGCTCTTCGTCCAGAGCTTCGGGAGCTACGGGCTCCATAATCTTGCCGCCGAAGTACTTGTTGCTCATGGCGACGGTACGGTTGACCAGGT
>JAZRZW010000047.1:0-10207 GCA_045601585.1 Faecousia sp.
TCCAAAGGATGCTGCCGTTCCTTATTAACGTCTGCGTACAATGCAATCTACAGACATGCCGTTGTAGGTTGCTGTAATGATCGTATCAGCGGAAGGTCCGCTGACAAAAGTAATCACATTGCCCTCAACTGCAACAACAGACTCATCTTTAACAGTAATTGTCGCATCTACAGTATTGCCGTTACTGTCTTTAACGACCAAAGTAAAAGATTCACCGGACTTAATGGTAAAATCTGTCTTCAACTCGCCAAAAATATAGATGGACAGCTCCCCGGTCGGTGTTGCATCACCGGTATCTTCACCGACACCATTGCCGTTACCATCACCGGTATCCTCGCCGACACCGTTACCGTTACCGTCACCGGTGTCTTCGCCAACGCCGTTACCGCCGTTATCCTCTTCGACACCGTTGCCATCATCTTCCTCAAGTTCTTCCTCAAACTTAACGATAACCATACAGGTGTCCTTGCTGCCCTGGTATTCACCATGGATCTTGGTAGAACCCTCACCCACTGCAGTGATCACGCCATCATTGACAGTGGCGATTGTTTCATCCTCACTGGACCAGGTAATATCACTCAGCTTCAGGTCCTCTGCGCCCTCAATGCGCACAAGTGCCATCTCCCCTTCGAAGGTCAGGTCGAGGGTCTCGGGAGAAATGGTCAACACGATCTGATTAACAGTGCTGTTCACAGTTACAGTGCATTCCTGATCGCCACAAGTAATCTTAATCTGCACTGTGCCGGGGTTGATTGCTGTAACTTTGCCGTTTTCATCCACAGTTGCAATATTGGTATCCATAGATTCAAACTTAACAGTATCGGTCGTGTTGCTGGGAGTAGGTGTTACCTTCAACTCAACACTATCTGCCCCGTCTTCCAGAGAAACGGTAGTTTGTTCAACAGACAGGCTGACGCAGGCAATCGTGTCTTTAATATCGGGAGAACCCTTGGGTGCAGGCATAAAGAAATACCGCACTGCAATATAACCAACCACCGCAATCACAGCAAGCAGCAACACCAGCGCGGTGATCACCAGGCCTCTGTTGCTCTCATTGCCGGCTTTCTGCTGATTGTTAGGGGCAGCTTTCTTAGCCTTCTTGACAGGCTTTTCCTTCTTTACCGTTTGATCCTTTTGTACATTTTGGGGCTTCTTAGGCTCGCTCACCACGGGTACTTTACCACTGTTGCGCTTACGAACATTGGCCTTGGAGAACCGTCCGCCCTTAACATAAGTATAGCTGCTGACAGCAGCTGCCTCTTCCACAACCTGTGCATCCGCGGCACGAGCACTGCCACAAATCGGGCACTGTGCTTCGACTTCAGAATATGTAGTTCCGCAAATGTCGCATACGATCTTACTCATAATATTCCTCCTGTTCAGATCCTTTTGACATACATCGATACGATTAACCATAGTATAGCATTTATTGGTCAATAAAACAACCATAAACATGTTGCTTTTTTGTAAAATTTATTTTATTATATAGATTGTAATTGTAAAGGGGTGATTTTTTTGTCAGAGCTGAAATTGATTTCACCAATGTTGGATAATTTTATGGTCGGCGATGCCATTAACGAGAGGGATGGCCTTCGTACATATCCCGCTATGCGGCAGGAAACCGAAGAAAAATATATTATAAAAGTTATTTCTGTCCCCTCCTCTCCGGCAAAATTAGACGCACTTATTTTGTCCGGAGCGTACCAGGATAGGGACTCCGCACTTACCTATTTCCGCGAGCTTGCAGAGGAAATCGTTGCAGAAAGCGAGACGCTGAGACAGCTTTCTGAGCTGGAGGGATTTCTGTCTTTTGAGGACTGCTGCATTGTGGATAACGAAGACGGCAACGGCTATGATGTATATCTGCTAAGTCCTTATAAGCGTAGCCTGGAAAAGATGTTCAAAGCTGCTCCAATGACCCATCTTTCCGCAGCCAATCTTGGACTTGATCTGTGCGCCGCACTGACTGTTGCACGCAGAGCAGGCTATCTGTACGCTGATCTGCGTCCCGACAACATCTATGTCACTTCAGAGGGTCAATATAAGATCGGTGACATTGGCTTTGTCCGCATGAACGGACTGAAATACGCAACGCTTTCCGATCGGTATCGCAGCAGTTATACCGCTCCGGAAGCCGTGGATGCCTATTCTGCTCCTAGCGAAACCATGGATGTATATGCCCTAGGTTTGATTCTCTATCAGGTATATAACAACAACATTCTTCCCACTCCAACTGAAGACGGCGAGGCCTTTGCCGCCCCTCAGTATGCAGACTACGAGCTGAGTGAAATTATCCTCAAGGCCTGCGCACCTGCACCGGAGGATCGTTGGGCTTCTCCCGTAGAAATGGGTCAGGCAATCGTAAGCTATATGCAGCGTAACGGCATCAGCGATGAACCTATCATTCCCCTGCCCCCCGTTGTTGAAGAACTCCCCGAAGAGCTCCTCTCTGAGGAGATTGCGGAGGATACGATTGCTCCTGCTGCCATTGACGAAGAACTGAATGCAGAGGATATTCCTGCGGAACTTCCCGAAGAGGATCTTACTGACCTGACCATTTTGGAAGACACCTTCACAGACAGCGACCCCGAAATTTCCGAACCTGAAAATTACGAGCAGGTTTCCGGCGAAGTGACCGAGATTTTGGAGCAAGCCGATGATTTGGCTGCGCACGATGTCCCGGATCCCGTTGTAGCCCCCGAAGCCATTGAGGTTCCCATCCCCGAAATCGAGACAGACAGTGAGATCATCGAAGAAACGCAGGTTGTACCCACTGTCGACGAAGAATCCGACGAATCCCCTGAATCCGTCGAGTCCTCTGATTCCGCTGAGGAAGAATCCGCTGAGTCTGAGGTCAACTCCGAGGCTCAAAAGCCCGAAAAGCGCAAAAAAAGCAAATGGTTGCGTAACTCTATAATTATTGTTGCAATTCTTGCGATTTTAGCCGTATGCGCATATTTCTTTGTGGGTTACTACTTTGTGCCCATCGACAACCTGCGCGTTGAGGGTCGTGAAGATATGCTGATTGTGTATGTTGACGCCAAGATCGACGAATCTCTTTTAGAGGTGGAATGTTCCTTCCCTGAAGGCACTCCTATGATTTCAGATGTGAAGGACGGTAAAGCTGAGTTTACCGGTCTCGCACACGATACGGGCTACACCATCAAGGTTCGGGTAAAGGGCTTCCATCGACTCACCGGTGAATCCTCCACCGCATATTCCACTCCCGCGCAAACCAGCCTCCTGCACTTCAGTGCAACCACCGGTATGAGCGACGGAAGTATGGTGCTCACCTTCTCCGTTGTTGGACCTGAGTCCAAAGAATGGACAATTACTTACTGGACTGATGGCGAAGCAGAGCAATCTGTGAGTTTTCCCAATCATTCCATCACTATTGAGGGTTTGACTATCGGCAAGGAATACACCTTCCAGCTTAACCCCGAGGATGATCTGTATCTCGCCGGCGACTGGGAAATCCAGGCAACTGCAAGCGAACTTGTCTATGCTCAGGATATTACTGTAACAGAGTTCTTAGGCAACAAACTGACTGTAACTTGGTCTGCCCCCGAGGGTAAAACTGTAGAAAGTTGGACCGTCCGCTGCTACAACGACCAGGGTTACAGCAATACTGCTGTCGTTCAGGAAACGATCGTTTCCTTTACTGATGTGGACGCAACCAGCAACTACAACATTGAGGTCGTTGCTCAGGGTATGACCGACTGTAAGCCCAGCTTTGCATACGCAAACTCCTACAACATCACCGATTTTGCAGCAACCCCTCAGGAAGATGGCACGCTGCTTCTGACATGGTCGTCCGATCGCCCCCTGCCCGAAGGTTCCTGGATCACCTATAGCGTTGATGGCTATGCAGTTCCGCAGCAGTTCCCCATTACGGACAACAGTGCATCCGTTCCCAATATCATTCCCGGCGCTGATCACCGGTTCACTATCTCCTCCCCCGACGGAGAGTATTTTGTAGGTGAGCCTATGGTGTATACTGCAGATGAAGCAAAAGCCTTCACCTGTAACTATTACAACTATGTCGTGAATGCCGAGGATATGGAATTTAAGATGTGCATCACCCCTGACAGCGAAAACTGGAATGTTTACACGTTAAGTGCGGACGATTACACCACCACTTTTAGCCCAGGCCAAAGTGCATCCTTCCTGGTGTATTTAAACGCCACTCCCGGTTATTCTGAGAAAGTCATACAGATCCAATATGTGATTCGGAGCGCCGATGGTAACATTGTCAGCATTGATTCTGGCAGCGGCATCTGGTACTACCTCTGGAAGAACCGTTACGGCACCTTTAATATACCTTCCATCCCTCAGGAAGCAGGCGATTATACCGTTGATATTTACTTTGACGGTGCAATCGTTACCACCCAGGCATTTAGCGTAAATTGATTAGAAACCGACAGTATATACTGTCGGTTTCTTTTTTTGCATTTATCTACAATGGTATTGCCGAAAATTGTAATCCATGGTATAGTTAAGTAAAGTTTTCCAAGGAGGTGACCGCAGTTGAATGTAATCGATGTTTCTGCATCCAGAAGCTATCAGGTCATCATCGGCATTGATCTTCTGAAAGACACAGCGGCTTATATCCAGCGGATAATCGCTCCTGCAAAAGCCCTTATTGTCACCGACAGCAATGTTGCTCCCTTGTACGCCGAACAAGTGGCAAACAGTCTGAAAAATGCTAACATACAAACTACTCAGACTTGGATCCCTGCCGGAGAGCGCAGTAAGACACTTGACCACTTCTGCAACTTATTATATACGCTGTCCAACGAACAACTTACCCGTTCTGATGTCATCATCGCTCTTGGCGGCGGCGTTGTTGGTGATCTCGCCGGTTTTGCCGCATCCTGCTACCTGCGCGGAATCCCCTACATTCAGATTCCCACCTCCCTTTTGGCTATGGTCGACTCCTCTGTTGGGGGCAAAACTGCCGTCAATCTGCCAAAGGGTAAAAACCTGGCCGGCGCATTTTATCAACCGAGCCTGGTGCTGTGTGATATCAATGTTCTCAACACTCTGCCGGAAGAACACTTCCTGGAAGGGTGTGCAGAGATAGTAAAGTACGGCATACTGTATGATCCGCAGATTTTAGAGACGCTTCTCAATGTCGGCAGAGCATTTGACCGGCAAGGCGTCATTGCCCGTTGCATTGAACTAAAACGCCAGGTAGTCTCCGAGGACGAATACGACAGCAGCATCCGCCAGATGCTGAACTTCGGTCACACCATAGGACACGCCATCGAACGACTGAGTGATTTCCGGGTCACACACGGATATTCTGTTGCGATTGGTATGGCAGTTGTCACCCGTGCCACAGCAGCACTCGGACTGTGTGATGAAGTAACAAAAAACATCATTATAAAAACCCTCATCAAACTGGGGCTTCCCACCAAAACAAGTTTTAACCCTCAGGACATCGCAAAAATTATCCTCTCTGATAAGAAACGAACCGGCGACACGATTAACATGATTCTGCCAGAAACAATCGGTAACTGTGTATTCTACCCTATCAAGACAAATCAGTTAGAGACCTTCCTGAAAGCAGGTATTTAAGCATGGATATCACAATCCATCCCGGCAAATTAGCTGGACATTATCTTGCACCGCCTTCCAAATCTTATGCCCACAGAGCTCTTATCTGCGCTGCTTTTTCAGATATTCCTACCAGAATTATTTGCAAGCATACATCCGAAGATATTGAAGCTACCATCGATTGCTTAGTGGCATTGGGCGCAAAAGTGCGTCACTGTAAATACGGCTTCCGCGTTACCCCTATTCGTAAACCTCCGGAATCTGCCGTTCTGAATTGCCGCGAGAGCGGTACCACACTTCGCTTTATGCTGCCTATTGTTGGCGCTTTGGGCGTAAACGGAACATTTTTAATGGACGGACGGCTTTCTCAGCGCCCGCTGAGCCCACTTTGGGAAGAGATGGAGCGTATGGGTTGCCAATTAGAACGTCCCGCACACAATACTCTTCGCTGCTCAGGTAAGCTCTCAGCAGGCCATTATGCGATCCCTGGCAACATCTCCAGCCAATTTGTCTCCGGGCTTATGCTGGCATTACCTCTCATTGAGGGTGCGTGTCACTTGGAGATTCTTGGTACTGTTGAATCAAAACCTTATATTGATATCACAAGAAGTGTCCTCAACGCTTTTGGTATAGACAGCTCCCCCTACACTCTTCCCTTTCAATCTCCCGGTACTTTTTTTGTTGTAGGTGATTGGAGTAATGCATCGTTCTTTATCGGTGCAAACGCTTTAGGGAGTATGCTGACAGTTTCCGGTCTTGATCATGCGTCAAATCAAGGCGACATTTCCGTTACGCAAATACTTAATAGGTTACAAACCGGTTCCCCGACCATTTCCCTCGCTGATACACCTGACCTGGCACCAATCCTGGCCATCTGTGCCGCATATTATAACGGTGCAACATTCACTGATACCGCTCGTTTGCGTGCAAAAGAATCTGATCGTGTTCATAGTATTGTTTCAATGCTACATTCCTTTGGTATCAAATGCGATACATCTGAGAACACCCTTCTCATCTACCCTGCTCGATTCCGTTCCTGTACAATCGATTCTTTTAACGACCACAGAATCGCAATGGCTGCTGCAATCGCAGCAACTATCGCACAAGGCGATGTTCGAATCTTAAATGCTGATTGTGTTAAAAAATCTTACCCAACATTTTGGTCCGATTTCCGCCGTTTAGGAGGCAAGTATGAATAGTCTGTACGGACAGATTCTAAAACTAAATATTTTTGGCCAATCCCACGGCCCAGAGATCGGTATGACTTTAGATGGCATCCCCGCCGGTCTGCCGGTAGATCTTTCGAAGCTGCAAGATTTTCTCAATCGTCGTGCCCCCGGCCGGAATAATTACTCCACTCCCCGCAAGGAAGCGGATGTTCCTGCATTCCAATCAGGAATCGAGAAAGGAGCAACAAATGGTTCCGTAATCCGCGCCACCATTCAGAACACCAATGCCATTTCCTCCGATTACGAAGTAATCAAGGACTGTCCTCGCCCCGGTCACGCGGATTTCACCGCACGGATCAAATATGGGGAAGCTCACGATTTGGCAGGTGGCGGTCACCTCTCCGGACGAATGACTGCGCCTTTATGTGTTGCCGGCGGCTTATGCAAGCAATGGCTTGAATCTTATGGTATCCGCATTGCAGCGCATATCGTTTCTATTGCCGGTGTTGTCGATGAGCCCATATATCTTGATTGGGAGAATCCGGATCTTGATAAAATTGATGCCGATTTCCCCGTCCTCAATCACGAAGCCGGTGCAAATATGAAGAATGCTATTTCGTCTGCAAAAGCCGAAGGTGACAGTGTAGGAGGACTCATTGAATGTATTGTGACCGGTTTGCCTATAGGCTTAGGTGACCCTATGTTTAACGGTATGGAAAACAGAATTTCACAAATCATTTTTGGAATACCTGCAATCAAGGGCATCAGCTTTGGCAGTGGTTTCTCCGGCAGTTACCTCCGCGGCAGCCAAAACAATGATCCGTTCATCATCAAAGACGGGCAAATTCGAACACAACGGAACTATGCCGGCGGCATTCTAGGCGGTATCACTAACGGAATGCCCTTAGTATTTGAGGTTGCTGTAAAGCCTACCCCATCCATCAGTTTGCCCCAGAGAAGCGTATCATTGAATCGTATGGAAGAAACCGAATTGATCATAACCGCCCGCCACGATCCCTGTATTGTCCCCAGAGCGGTGCCCGCTGTAGAAGCCGCAGCTGCCATTGCCGTGATGGATGCTCTTTTAGCTAGTAAATAGGAGGAAATTATGGATATCATCGATCTCCGGAAAGAAATTAACATCATAGATGAAAGTATCGTTAAACTTTTTACTAAGCGTATGGAGTTGGCAGCTGAAATTGCAGAATTTAAAATGCGCAACGACCTGGCCGTCTATGTACCTGCCCGTGAACAGGAAATCCTCAAAAGTCTTTCTGAACAATGCGCCCCCGAACTGGCTGAATACATCCAGGCACTCTATTTGCAGATTTTTGAATTGAGCCGAGATTTTCAAAATAAATACATTTCTGAAACCAATAGCAACATAGAGGTGATCTGATGCGTTGTGGTTTACTAGGTCAAAAATTAGGTCACTCCTACTCTCCTTATATCCATAATTTTCTCGGCAACTACACCTATGAGTTGTTTGAAATACAACCTGATGAACTGTCGGATTTCCTTCAGAACGGCGATTTTTCTGGTTTAAATGTAACCATTCCTTATAAAAAGGCAGTCATTTCCTTTTGTCACGAACTTTCACCCGTTGCAGCAAAAACAGGTGCTGTTAACACGATTATCCGCAGAAAAGATGGCACGCTGTTCGGACACAATACGGATTATTTTGGTTTTTCCTCTATGTTGGCACAATCCGGCCTTAGCATTAAAGGTAAAAAAGTGCTTGTACTTGGCAGTGGCGGAGCTTCTGCCACCGTATCCTCCGTACTAAAAGACGCAGGTGCGCAAGTTATTTTTATTTCAAGAACCGGAGATAACAATTACCAAAATCTTGATAGGCATCAAGACGCATCTGTCATTGTTAATACTACCCCGGTGGGTATGTACCCCAGTAATGGTGATTCTCCCCTTAATCTTGATGCATTCCCCTCTTTAGAAGGGGTCCTGGATCTGATCTATAATCCAGCCCGAACAGCACTGCTAATGGAAGCAGAAACGCGCGGGATAGTAGCAAAAAATGGTCTTTTCATGCTTGTTGCACAGGCAGCAGAAAGCGCACAATGGTTCACAAATACCAAAATTTCTATGGACAGAATTGCGAACATTCATAGCAAACTACAAGCTCAGATGGCAAATATCATTCTAATTGGTATGCCGGGATGCGGGAAGACTACTATTGGAAAAAAGCTCGCAGAGGCATTAGGCCGTAAGTTTGTCGACTCTGACGAGCTGATTGAGAAAACTCATAAAATGTCCGCTTCCAACATCATTAAAAATTTTGGCGAGAAAAAATTTCGCCAAATTGAGACCGAAACTCTAAAGAGAGTCAGCATAAACTCCGGCATTATAATTGCAACCGGCGGTGGATGTGTAACACAACCGGAAAATTATAATATTCTTCATCAAAATGGTACTATCTATTTCCTGAACCGGAATCTGAATGCGCTTGCAACAGAAGACCGCCCTCTGTCGCAGTGTAATCATCTCGAAGATCTCTATTGCGAACGCAAACAATTATATAAGGATTTTTCAGATTACACCATCGATAACAACCAAGATATCCGCTCCACGGTAGAAGCTATTATGGAACAGGAGAACTCTTATGAAAATTCTTGTCATTAACGGCCCCAATATAAATATGTTAGGTATCCGCGAGCCGTCTATTTATGGTCAGGCTACTTATTCTGATCTACTAAGACTATTGGATTGTTGCGCAAATGAGTTCAACATCACAATAAAACATTATCAATCGAACCATGAAGGATTCTTGGTGGATAAAATCCAAGATGCGTACGGCGATTTTGATGGAATCGTGATCAATCCCGCTGCGTATACCCACACATCCATCGCAATTTTGGATGCGCTGAAGGCTGTTGGACTCCCTGCGGTAGAGGTTCATATCTCTGATGTTGACGCAAGGGAACCATTCCGCCAGATATCCTATCCCAGTCTATACTGCGAATACACAATTAAGGGCCAAGGTATCAAGGGTTACCGTCAGGCAATTTCCTATCTTGTTGATAAATACCGTTAAAATACAGCCTGCAACTGATGTTGTAGGCTGTTATCAATATAAAAAGAAAGCCTCCACATTTCTGTGGAGGCTTTGTGTTCGCGTTACCTATCTTCCCGGGCAGTCGCCCGCCAAGTATTGTCGGCGTACATGAGCTTAACTTCTGTGTTCGGGATGGGAACAGGTGGACCCTCATGACAATCAACACGAACTCTATGGATGGCTGTTAACCATCTTTTATATTAAAAACCTTCCGGTTTCCAATAGCAAGAGAATTATAGCACCAACATTCCGTCATGTCAAGAGGAAAAGTTGGTGACCCGTACCGGATTCGAACCGATGTTAACGGCGTGAGAGGCCGCTGTCTTAACCACTTGACCAACGGGCCATGGTGCACCTTCAGGGACTCGAACCCGGGACCCACTGATTAAGAGTCAGTTGCTCTACCAAC
>JAZRZW010000048.1:0-19566 GCA_045601585.1 Faecousia sp.
CGCCCGGTTCTAACGGAACCGGGGGATTTTGTTAGCGGTCAATCAGTTCAGCAGGGTAGAGTTCCCGATAGAAGGCAACTCGGGCGCTGATGAGGTAGGGGCGAAGGAAAATGTAGCCGATGCCCAGAGTGGCGATGGACAAAATGTGCCAGCCGATGAAAGAAAGATCCAGCTTAAACAGCTCCATTTTGTGGCCATCCATCAGTTCTTTGGATTCAGCCAAAGCTTGACGGGCGGACATATCCGGATAGTCACACATAATGAATTGTGCCATTGCGTAGCGGTAGTGGGCGATCACGCCGGGGACGATCAGCAAAATGCTTTGGAGCAGAACCAGGAACTTGCGCATATAGAACAGAATGCAGGCACTGGTGAAGTTGTTGGCCTGAGAAAAAAGGGTCATGATCCGGGTAGGATGACCGTCGTGAAGATTCAGGGTGTAGCGGGCCACGCCTAAGTCCACCAAACCGCCAACCATCAGCTGCGCGGTAAAGAACACGCCCAGTAACTGGGAATACAGGTAAAAGACTGTTACAACAAAGCTGAGTTGTTCGGGGATCAGATTGATATATTTAGTGAGCAATGTGTTTGCCAGAAAATACTCAGGATGGCAGATCAGGGTGCCGGCCAAGGCACTGCCCAGCAGGGCGCCAAGCAGGTAATACAGTGCTGAGAACGGCCATCTGCCGCAAAGCATATCTCGGGCTTTTTCTTTATAGTCGTTAATTTGCATAGCGGATCCTCCATAAGATCGATGGGTCTATTGTACCGCGAAAAGTGACAAAAAGCAATAGAAAAAACCCCTCACCATACGGTGAGGGGTAGTGGCGGAGTGGGAGGGATTTGAACCCTCGCGTGGCTTTTGACCACCTACTCCCTTAGCAGGGGAGCCCCTTCGGCCTCTTGGGTATCACTCCGAATAAAAAGTATATTTTGTTACGCCACGCTATTTTAGCATAGGCATATCCGTTTGTCAAGCCGAATTCCGTCTGTTTTTGGCAAGTTGTGGCAGCTTTGTTTGCTTGCTTATGGCTTAATGGCATGATTGAGTAAATGGTATGGGCTTGTAGAGCAGTCGAGAGCGCATCGCATTGCGGGGCTGGGTCAAGTCAATCGAGAAAAGCAGCGCCCTTGGGCGCTGCTTTTTATGTTTCGCTGTGGAAGAAATCTTTGAGGGATTGGAGATAACGCTCCGGATCCACCGGATAGCTCAGGCCGTGGCCGGCACCGGGAACGGTGATCAACATCTTCTTTGACTTGCAGGCGTTATAGTTTTCCCGGCTCATATAGCA
Source organism: Faecousia sp. (assembly GCA_045601585.1). GTDB lineage: Bacteria > Bacillota > Clostridia > Oscillospirales > Oscillospiraceae > Faecousia. The sequence continues at coordinate 1,293 of JAZRZW010000048.1, forward strand.
GGGGACAAAGTCGTCATCCTCGCCGTGGAAGAAGATCACGGGAACCGTACATTTTTGCATTGCATCGATAGCCTGGGGAGAATGCAGGTTAAATCTGCCAAACACTCTGGCGCCCAGCCAAACAAAGGGATATGCGATGCCTGCAGGCAGGTTCAGCTTTTTGATCACCACGCGAATGATCTCTTTTGCACTTGTGTAGCCGCAGTCAGCCAGAACACCAATCACATTAGAGGGCAGAGGAGCACCGGAGGCCATCAGAACCGTGGAAGCTCCCATGGAGATGCCGGTGAGGATGATTTTAACATCTGGTCCGAAGGTGTTCACTATGAAATCCACCCAAGTTAGGCAGTCTCTATGCTCATTGACACCAAAAGTGATGGTGTTGCCGTCGCTTTTGCCGCTGCAGCGCTGGTCTACGATGAATGCGCTGTGACCCAGCTTGAAGCAGCGCTGCACACCGCCAGAAAGATCACGCTCGGCATTGCCGCGATAACCGTGGAACATCAACTCAATGGGAGCGTCCGGGGTATATTCATAGTATTTTGCATACAGCTTCAGCCCGTCAAAGGATGTGGTACTGTACTCTTTGCTGGGGAGCTTTCTTGCCTCGCGGATCCATTTCTCCATGCTCTCCCGGTAGGGCTCATAAATAGCACCGTTGGGGATGTCAATAATTTCCGGGTCTGCAGATTCCCTGTTGGGGGCATAGAATGTGATGCGGTAGCAGATATAGGCGATGATTAACGCGGCCGCGATGAAGATAATGAGTCCGGCTAAAATCCAATATATCAGCACAATCTTACACCTCCTATCAATGATATTTTAACATCTGAGTGGGTTGCTTCGCAAGGGGTATATCATTTTTCTTGCCTTTTGTTCACAAATCGTTTACAATCGACACGAGGTGATGTGATTGGATATCGAAGCGAATTACAAAAACAAACGGCGTTATAAGACTGCAAAGTATCCTATGCACCAAACGAAGTTTTGGACCTGGTTGATTTGGCTGCTTTCCAAAATCGCCCTGAAGGGCAAGAATTTTAAGGTGGAGTGGCAGGGCAGTGAACCGATCAAGCCGCCTTATATGCTGTTGAGTAATCATATGCACTTTATCGATTTTGAGCTTGCTGCGATGGCGACATATCCCCATCCCGTAAGCAATGTGGTAAGCATTGACGGATATGTGGTGAAATTTTTTCTACTTGAATGGATCGGCGCCATTGCGACCCGTAAGTTTACAACCGACTTACATCTGGTAAAGTCCATTCGAAAGGTGCTGCAAAGAGGCGATATTCTGGCGATGTATCCCGAAGCACGCTATTCTCCTTGTGGCACAAGGGCGTTTTTGCCGGACTCTCTCGGTAAATTAATACGTATGAACAAAGTGCCGGTTGTTGCAGTGGTTCATAGGGGCAATCATTTATATGCACCCTTCTGGAATTTCAGAAATAAGCGTAAGGTGCCGTTCCATACTACATTCAAGGTTATTTTGACTCCGGAACAGATCGCGGATATGTCTGTGGACGAAATCAACAAGGTGGTACGACGGGAGCTGCAGTACGACGACTATCAGTATCAGAAGGATAACGGCATTCGTATTACGGAACCCTACCGTGCCGAAGGCCTCCACAAGGTTCTGTACCAGTGTCCTCACTGCGGCGTGGAGTTTCAGATGGACTCCAAGGGCACAGAACTCTTCTGTAATGCCTGCGGTAAGCGCTGGAATTGGAATGAGGACGGCTATCTCCAGGCACTGGATGGCGAAACGGAGTTTGACCATATCCCGGACTGGTTTCATTGGGAGCGCCGTCAGGTCAGTGAGCAGATCGACCGCGGAGAGTATAGTTTTTCCCAGGAAGTGGAAGTTTATTCCTTGCCTCGGGTTTTGAGGTATATTCCTCTTGGTAAGGCGATGCTGACCCACGATCCGGAAAATGGCTTCCAGCTCCGCGGCACCTACAGAGGTAAAGAGTATTATATCCATCGCGAACCTGCACAAACCAACAGCTTGCATGTAGAGTATGATTTCGGTCCGCTGAAAGCGAAGGATTTTGTGGACATCTCCACAGAAAACGATTCCTTTTACTGCTGCGTGGATGGTTTGAACTGTTTGACTAAATTAGCGTTTGCTACGGAGGAAATTTACCTGCGAAGCCAAAATGCGACAAAGAAACAGTTAGAAAAAGTATAATAAAAAAGGAAGCACTTGGGAAAAGTGCTTCCTTTTAATTTTTATTTGAGCTGAATACCGCCTTCCTGGCGAATGCTCAGCACATGGCAGCTGCCGGCGCCCAGGTGGCGCTCAATCTCTGTCTTAAATGTATCCAGAATATCGGAAGGAACGAAGGCCTGCACAGTGCCGGCAAAGCCGCCGCCATGGACACGGCAAGCGCCGCGACCCTGCAGAAGGGTGTCACACAGAGCAAGCACAAAACCCACATCCTGATGCTGTACCGCACCTGCGGGGCAAATGTTTTGCAGGTACATCCAGGAGCTGTGGCCGGATTGTTTACAGAGCTGCAGGAAAGTGTTAAAATCGTTTGCTTTGAGTGCTTTTGCCTGGAGCTGAACACGGTCATTTTCGTTGTAGATATGGAAAGCGCGGAGAATAGCCCGGTCAGTTACTTTACCACGGATCTCAGGGAGCTTTTTCATAAATTCATCCTTGGGAATTTGACGCAGATGATCCTTGCCAAAGAGATCGCAAAGAGCTTTGAGTTCACCGGGAATTGCCGCATACTCGTCGGTCAGGTCGGCGTGGTCTGCACCGCTATCGATGATACAAAGGGCGTGACCGGTTGCTGCGAAATCAAAGTTCAGTTTCTCCACAAGGGGGTTCTGTGTGTTTGCAAAATCGATAAATACAAAACCGCCAACAGAGGAGGCGGTCTGGTCCATCAAACCACAAGGCTTGCCGAAATAAACATTTTCGGCCCACTGACTGACCTGTGCAATTTCCACAGCATTGAGCTTACAGTCAAAGAACAGCTCGTTGCAAATAGTGCCGATCAGCACCTCAAATGCAGCGGAAGAGCTCAGACCGCTGCCGGGGAGGACAGTAGAGCGAATCTCAGCCTCGAAGCCACTGATCTTAGCGCCACGCTCTACAAAAGCAGCGGCGATGCCACGCACCAGAGATGCGGTGGTATTAAATTCGTCGGTGTGTACAGACAAATCATCCAAAGACACAGAAAATTCGGGGTAGCCTTCGGACCTGATCACGATATGATTGTCCTGTCGTAGCACCACATCGGCTACGGTCTCGAGATTAACTGCACCAGCCAACACGCAACCATGCTGATGGTCGGTATGGTTTCCGCTGATCTCGGTTCTTCCGGGAGCGGAGAAATAATAATGCTTATCCATATTGTTTCCTCTCAAACCGCATGCAGTTTGATGTTCTTTAGGATTTCCTGAATCTGGGAATATACAGGAGGTTCAGTACCCTCAGTCATACAGGCAGCAGAGCCGAAGGAAACAGCAGTAGCAAGCCGGAGTTCGGGTGCCAGACCATGATAGGTAGCCTCCAGGAAGCCGGCAATGGAACTGTCGCCGGCACCGATGGTAGAAATTGCGTCGATAGCAGGAGGCGTTGCGATATAAGTCTTGCCGTTGCTGATCAGCAGGGCGCCTTTTTCGCCAAGGGAAACCATCACATTTTCCACGCCGTTGGCGGAGAAGATATTTGCTTTCTCCAGACACTCCTCAAAGCTGGTAATTTCACAGTCAAAGAGCTCGGAGATCTCTTCCTGATTGGGCTTGATAAGCCAGGGGCGCACAGCCAAAATCTGGTCAAGATCAAAGGACTTGGAATCGAGAATGATTTTTGCACCCTTATCCTGGAGTCTACCCAGGAAGGCAATAGCTTCATCGGTAGAGATACCGCTGGGGTTCCTACCGGTATAGGTGATGTAGGTGTCATCATCAATCTCGATTTGCGATTCCACACGGTCCAGAAGATCCTTGTCCACGCGAAAACCCGAGAAGCTGATGCGTGTTTCAGGGGCATTTCCACAGTGGAAAGTCAGATTTTCGCGAATACGACCGGGCTGTTGCAGATAAATGCAGGTAAGACCGCAGGATTCAAGTTCAGCACGGAATTCGGCGCCGTTATCGGTGCCCAAAACTACGATTGCAGTATGCTCAACAGATGCATTCTTCAGAGCGCGACTGATGTTAACGCCCTTGCCACCTGCAATTTTGCTTTGCAGTTCTGCCAGATTTTCGTGGTAGGGTGCAAAAGCGTCGATATATGCATGCACATCGTAGGCGGGGTTCAGGGTTAGTGTGTATAATCTCATATTCTTAGTCCTGTTCACAAGAAATTACAGGTGTTCAACCTGTACATAAGCAGCGTCAGGTGCGATATCTTTATAGGTGTTGGGGCGGGGGAAATTCAGAATCAGGGACATCAGTGTGCAAAGCAAAATGGCTGCAGCAGCAGTGGTCATCCAGAAACTACGCTTTTTTAACAGCTCCTGGGAAAGATAGAGAAAACCGAGGCAACCTAAGGACACTAAAATGGCCAGGATTGCAGTGATAGCTTTGAGCCAGATCACACCGAATCCGGCGAAGATCAAATACAGCAAAAACAGACCTAAATCTGCCACAAGGACATAGGTCATATACCACTCCATCATCTTATATCTTTGATTTTTCTTTCTGTTGTTTGGTGCCATGATTCCACCTCCTGAATTTTAAATATTTTATCATACTAAGATACAAAATGCAATCCCGGTATTTTTGCAGAAATACTTGCAGAAAATGAAATATGATGTTATAATTATTGCAAATATTATGACAGAGGGATTGCAATGAGTGAACCGCAATACCGTCTGGAGGGCATCGTCCATACCCGTAATGAGGCAATGGAGGATTTTGAAGGCCCGCTGGATGTTATTTTCCTGCTTCTGAGTAAAAACAAAATAGAGATTCAGGATGTTTCCATCACTGCAATTTTAGAGCAATATATTGCTTATCTGGATGAAATGAAACGCCTGGATATGGAGATCGCCAGCGAGTTTATCACGATGGCATCTCATTTGATGTTGATCAAAACCAAGATGCTCCTGTCTGCCGCTGAAGCGGCTGAGGCGGAGAGCGAATTGGATCTGTTGCGTCAGTCTCTGATCGACCGTCAACGCCGAGAGGCGCTGGATCAGATCCGGATGGCAGTTACGGTGTTGGAACCGATGAACGATGTGGGTCGTTGTCTCTTTACAAAGGAGCCGGAACCCCTCAAGAGAGACAGCACCTACCGCTATCAGCACGATCCTGAGGATATGCTGTTGGCTCTGGAAGAGATTGCCCAGCGCAATCAGCGCAGATTGCCGCCGCCTACAGTGAATTTTAAGGGCATTGTGGGCAAGGAGCCTTACCCGGTTTCCAGAAAGGTTAAAGAACTGGTACGGAGCCTTGTACTCAAGGGCGTGGAAAGACTCAGGAATCTGTTCCGTGGCAGCCGCAGCCGTTCCGAGGTGGTTGCAACATTTCTTGCGATTTTGGAACTGTGCAAAAATAATGCACTTTCGCTGGAGGATGACGTGTCCGGCGATAATCCCAATGTGCGCCTGCTGGAGGAACCTCAGGACACATTAAAGGAGACACAGTAAATGGAATTGACTGATTTACAACGAGCTGTTGAGGCCATTTTGTTTGCAGCCGGTGAGCGAGTTGAGCTCTCCCGTCTGGCAATAGCCTTGGAGGCCGATGAAAAAGATGTGGAACGGGCGATTACGAATCTGGCCGATGAGCTGGCTTTTAACCGCAGAGGTATCCGTGTTCTCAAGCTGGAAAAGGGTTACCAGATGGTATCTTCCGGTGAGATGGCTGATTATATCACAAAAGCATTGGAGACCAGAAAACCTCCCAAACTTTCTTCCTCCCAGCTTGAGGCGCTGACCATTGTTGCGTATTACCAACCCGCGACCAAAGCCATGGTTGAACAGATCCGTGGTGTGGACAGCACCTATTCGATCTCAGCTCTGCTGAATAAAAAGCTTATTGAGGACGCAGGACGCTTGAATGTTCCCGGCAGACCTATTCTGTACCGTACTACACCTGATTTCCTGCGAACTTTCGGTATTTCTTCTTTGGAAGAGCTGCCTGCCATTGAAAAAGTGGATATCGGAGAGCCGATCATCACGGAGGAATCTCAGGACGATCCAAACCAGCTGACCATTGAGCAGCAGGAACAGACGGTATAAATGCCGCATTATTGGCAAAATTTAAGATAATATATTCTGATAAAGGAGTGCTTTATTATGAGTCGTAAACTTCCTGATATGCTGGAGAACACCATTGCAAAGATTCGCGAGATGGTGGATGTAAATTCTGTCGTTGGTCAGCCCATCGTGCTGCCTGATGGTATTTCCATTATTCCGGTTTCCAAGGTCAGTATCGGTTTTGGCGGTGCCGGCAGTGATTTTGTTGCAAAGAATAACACCAAGCACGACAATCCTTTTGGTGGCGGTGTGGCAGCGGGTGTGAATGTTACCCCCATTGCTTTTTTGATCGTCAAGGAAGGTAATGTCCGTATGGTTCCCGTTGCGATTGCACCCAATACTACGGCTGACCGTCTTGTAGAAATGATCCCCGATACCATCGATAAGGTTGTTTCTTTTATCGATTCCAGATCTGACAAAAAGGCGGAATAATTCGGTGGCTCCGGGGTACGCTACTTCGGGGTGATGAATTTGAAAAGATTTTTTACCGGGATGACAGCCGCTTTGCTGGCTGTCGTCCTGTTTTTTAGCGTAGATGCTGGGGCAATCTCAGCACAGAATTATATTTTGATGGATGCATCAACAGGCCGAGTCCTGAGTGAGAGAAATGCGGATAGCCAGAGCTTGATTGCCAGCACCACAAAGATTATGACTGCGCTGGTGGTATGCCAGCGATGTAATGTCCTTGATCGCGTGAAGGTTCCTAAAGAAGCCGTTGGGATTGAAGGTTCCTCTATGTATTTGCAGGAGGGTGAGGTGCTGACGGTACAGGATCTCCTATATGGATTAATGCTCCGCAGCGGAAATGATGCGGCTGTGGCCCTTGCAATCTATTGTGGTGGAACTGTGGAGGGTTTTGCGGAATTGATGAATGATCAGGCAAGAAGCCTGAATCTGACCGGCACACACTTTGTAAACCCTCATGGTCTGGATGCACCCGGGCATTATTCCACAGCGCGGGATCTGGCTGTGCTTACAGCCTATGCTATGGACAATCCGATCTTTGCCCAGACAGTTGGCACAAAGCAAGTGACCATCGGTGCAAGAAGCCTGACTAACCATAACAAACTGCTGTGGCAGGTGGACGGAGCGGAGGGCGTTAAGACCGGGTATACCAAGGCGGCTGGTCGGATTTTGGTCTCAAGTGCTACCAGACAGGGGAGAAGATTGATCGTGGTTACGATCAATGCATCGGATGACTGGCGTGACCATAAATCCCTTCTGGATGCTGGCTTTTCTGATTATACACTCTGTCAGGTTGTTCGGGAAGGACAGTCGATGGGTATGGTACCGGTGGCAGGTGGAGTAACTGGTTCGGTAGAGTTACTGGCGGCTGAATCTTTCGATTATGCCCTGGCAGATGGCGAAAGCCCCAGCTTCTATATCCCGGGTTGCGGCTTTTTGTATGCACCGGTGGTGGAGGGTGCTGATGCGGGCGTTGCCTATGTGATGCTCAATGAGAAGTGTATCGGTAAGATTCCGTTGGTTTACGGATCTACTGTGGAGATGACACCCACAGAGCGGGTGCCGTTTTGGAAACGGTTGTTTGGAGGATGGAAGCAATGACGGAGAGAATCCAAAAGATAATATCCGGCAGCGGCCTGACATCCAGACGCCACGCTGAGGAATTGATCCTGGCCGGAAGGGTAACCTGCAACGGCCAGGTGTGCCTTTTAGGACAGAAAGCAGATCCTGAGACAGATGTGATAGAGGTGGACGGGAAAAAGCTGCCGGTCACACCCAAATCTGTCTACATTTTGTTAAATAAGCCCAGAGGATATGTCACGACGCTCCAGGATGAGAAGGGCAGGAAGAATGCTGCTCAACTTGTGGCAGATTGTGGCTCTCGGGTGTACCCTGTGGGCCGTCTGGATATGGACTCAGAGGGACTTTTGCTGTTTACCAATGACGGCGAATTTGCCAATGCTTTAATGCATCCAAAGCATGAGGTCAATAAAACCTATATGGTCAGTGTTAAAGGGTATACACCGGAGAATCTTCGGTTGCTGGCAAGACCTGTGGAGCTGGATGGGTATACCATCCGTCCGCCTAAGTTGAAACTGATCCGTTGCAACGAAAACAATGCTTTGATTGAAATAACGATTCATGAGGGCAGAAATCGTCAGATTCGCAGGATGTGCGATCTTGCGGGAATGCGGGTGGAACGCTTACAACGCATTGCGGAAGGGAATCTTCATCTGGGGGATCTCCCTCTGGGAATGTGGCGTTATTTGACTGGCGATGAGGTCGCCGACCTTTTGAAGGAGTGATTTTGTATATGCATCAGGACATTTTAAAGCTTTTAGAAAAAAAGAAATCCGGTTTTTCCAAGGGTCAGCGCCGGATTGCTGCGTATATTACCGAGTCCTATGATAAAGCTGCATTTATGACGGCAAGCAAGTTAGGTAAGGTCACCGAGGTCTCGGAGTCTACTGTGGTTCGTTTTGCCATGGAGCTTGGATACGATGGCTACCCCAGTATGCAGAAGGCGATGCAGGAAATGGTGCTCAATCGTTTGACTCCTGCCCAGAGAATCGGTGTTGCCAGCGACAGAATGGGTGACCAGGATGTGGTTTCTATGGTTCTGCAGTCCGATATGGACAAACTGCGCCAGACAAATGAAACTGTGGATCGCAAAGAATTCCAGGCAGCCGTGGATGCCATTCTGAAGGCAAAGCGCATCTACATATTGGGTGTGGGTTCTTCTTCTATGTTGGCATCTTTTACCGCCCACTATCTGCGGTATATGTCCGATTCTGTTCGGTGCATCACTTCCTCTGATACAGCGGATATGTTTGAGAATCTGCTGAATATCGGTTCTGAAGATGTGGTGATTGCCTTCAGCTTCCCTCGTTATTCTGCAACCATTGTAAAGGCTGTTCACTATTGCTCTGACGCCGGAGCAAAGATCGTTGCTGTTACCAATAGTGCAACATCTTCTCTGGGTAAGAGCAGCGATTATGTGCTGGTTGCTAAGAGTGATATGGTGTCCCTTGTGGATTCTCTGGTAGGCCCGCTAAGCCTGGTAAATGCGCTGGTGGTGGCTTTGGCTTCCCAGTGCAAAAAGACCCTGGAGAAGAACTTTACTGCCCTGGAGAAGGTCTGGCGTGAGTATAATGTGTATGAAAAGGGAACGGATGATGAAGTATGATGGCGTTGTGATTGGCGGTGGTCCTGCAGGAATGTTGGCGGCAATCGTGGCGGCAGATCGCGGGGAGAATGTACTGCTGATCGAAAAGAACGATCGCTTGGGCAAGAAATTGCTGATTACCGGTAAGGGCCGTTGCAATGTGACGAATCATTGTACTGCGGATGAGGTCTTGCGGAATATTCCCAGAAACGGACGCTTTCTTTACAGCGCGATGGAGGCGTTTGCTCCGGATGCTGTGATGAGATTCTTTGAAAATGCCGGCTGTGCATTGAAAGTAGAGCGGGGTAACCGCGTATTTCCGGTAAGTGACAAATCTGTTTCCGTGCTCAATGCACTGGATAGGGAATTAACTCGTTCTGCAGTGACAGTGCGAACCGGTAGGGTTGTAGATATACTTACAGATGATTGCGGTGTTGTCGGTGTGCGGATGCAAAACGCAATCGTCAACTGCGATTGGGTAGTTTTGGCTACCGGTGGCGTATCCTATCCCAGCACCGGATCCACCGGTGATGGGTATCACATCGCTCAGAAGCTTGGACATACTGTGATTTCGCCTCAGGGCTCTCTGGTGCCTTTGGAGACGGTAGAAACCGATTGCAAGGATATGCAGGGACTCTCTCTGCGAAATGTCGGCGTAAGGTTGCTGAGCGAGAAGGGGAAAGTGCTGTATAAAGACTTCGGTGAATTGCTGTTTACACATTTTGGCGTATCCGGTCCCACAGTGCTCAGCGCCAGTGCGCATATCAAGGGCGACCACTGCAAATTAGTGATAGACCTGAAGCCGGCGTTGGATGAAGGGAAACTTAATGACCGCATCCTGCGTGATCTGGAGCAGTACCGTAATCGCACGATGGAAAATGCTTTGACGGATTTGTTGCCCAGATCCATAATTCCCGTTGTGTTGCAGCGGTTGGGAGTATCCGGTCAGTTACAAGCCAACTCCTTCACCAAAGAAAACAGAAGAGCACTGGTGAATATGCTCAAGAATTTCTCTGTGGAAATATCTCAAAAACGACCTGTATCCGAGGCGATTATTACATCAGGTGGCATTAAAACTTCTGAAATTGATCCTAAAACCATGCAGTCAAAGATTGTTCCGGGACTTTATTTTGCCGGCGAGATTATTGACTGCGATGCTTATACCGGCGGCTTTAATCTGCAAATTGCCTGGGCAACCGCCTACGCCGCAGGCAGGGCGGTGAAAAACGAGCATTGACAAATATAATGTCTTATACTAAAATATCAGGAGAATACCAACGATAAATAGGAGGTAATTATTATGTACGAAAAGCTTGTTTCTTATGCTGTTAAGCAGCTGGAGCTGGATAAGGATGAAATCACTCCCGATAGCACCTTTGAAAGCCTGGGTATCGATTCTCTCGACATCGTTGAGATGATCATGGACCTGGAAACTGAGCTGGGTGTTGAGCTGGAGATGGAAGATCAGAAGATCACCACATTCCAGGAATTGGCTGATTTTATCGAATCCAAGATGGCTTAAAACCAAATACCCTTGCTATGACGGACCGGCCTATAGCAAGGTCGCACTAGTCGGGGAGATAGCGGTGCCCTATACCTGCAATCCGCTACAGCAGGGATGAATCCCCACACCCGGGTAGGCAGTGTGCCGTCCGGTCTGTGTAAGCGGTGTTGAAGGAATGGTCTTGCGCAACGAAATTCCGTGAACCATGTCAGGTGGGGAACCAAGCAGCATTAAGCGGAGCGTTTCGTGTGCCGCGAGGTTGCCATTCCCGAGCTGGCTGCACAGTTACCGGGTATTCTCTGTATTCAAATGTGGGTGTGCGATCTTGCTATAGGTCGGTCTTTAATTTTGTACGAAGGAGGTGCGTCATGTATCAGGCGTTATACAGAAAATACCGCCCGCAAACTTTTGACGATGTGGTCGGTCAGACTGCGGTAACGCAGACTCTGAAAACCCAGCTGCAAAGCGGAAAGCTGAGCCATGCGTATTTATTTACCGGCTCTCGCGGTACCGGCAAAACCAGTTGCGCAAAGATTCTTGCCAAGGCTGTTAACTGCGAGAGTCCTCACGACGGAAATCCGTGTAATACCTGCGCTGCATGCCGTGCCATTGACTCTGGCGCTTGTATGGATGTGCTGGAAATTGATGCTGCGTCCAATAACGGTGTCGCCAATGTCCGCGATCTTCGGGATGATGCTATTTATTCACCCTCTCAGGTGAAGATGCGTGTCTATATTATCGATGAGGTGCATATGCTCTCGCTGTCTGCGTTTAATGCACTTTTAAAGATTGTGGAAGAACCCCCTGAGCACTTGCTGTTCATTCTGGCTACCACCGAACTGCACAAGGTGCCTGCCACGATTCTTTCCCGCTGCCAGAGATTTGCGTTCCGCAGAATCGGCCAGGAGGAGATCGCTGAGCGCTTGCAGTATGTGGCATATCAGGAAGGTATCGATCTGGAGCAATCCGCAGCCCGTGTGTTGGCTCGCTTGGCTGATGGCGGTATGCGTGATGGTCTCAGCCTTTTGGACCAGTGCGCTTCTGCTTCTGCTGGTGAGCTTTCTGCTCAGCGTGTCTACGATTGCCTGGGTATTGCCGGTGTGCAGCAAAGCGGCCAGTTGATGGGATATATTGCAAATGGTCAAACAGCTGAGGCTCTGGCGTTGTTTAACAGATTCTATGCTGAGGGCAAAGATCTTGGCGCACTGGTTGACGAGCTGGCTTGCATTACCAGAGATTTGATGATGTTGAAAACAGCCCCGAAGGAAGGGGTAACAATGCTTTCCGGTGTGGCAGATGACGAAGAGGTCAAACAGCTTCTGGGTGCGTTTTCCTCAGGCCAGTTGGTACGGATGATGTCGTTGATTCAGCAGACGGCTGCCGGATTTACCAGAAATACCAGCAGACGACTGGATGTGGAGTTGTTGATCGTCAATCTCTGCTCCCCGGAACTCTCTCTGGATGCTGAGGCAATGAATGCACGGTTGACTCGGCTGGAAGATCAGATCCGTGGCGGTTTGATTCAGGTAGCGCCCCAAGCATCTGTGACAACAGAAAAAGTGGAGCCGCTCGAGATAAAGACTGAGCCTAAGTCGGAAGAAAAACCGACTGAAGAGAAAAAAACTGCAGCACCTGCAGATTTTTGGAATGATGTTGCATCAAGTCTTGGCGGGGAACTGCCGGATTCCGTAGTTGGTTTCTTTTCCTTATCAGCCAATCCTTTTGTGATTGGTGTAATGAATGGCGACCGCCTGGAACTGCGCTGTCAAAATCAGTTTGTTGCTAAGGAAATCAATAAGCCGGAGATTATTCAGGTGATTGAGCGCAAGGTTTCCGGAAAAATGGGAAGACCTACGGCAGTATTTGTTACAGATGGCTCTGCTCCCGAAAAGAGTCCCCAGATGGAGCAACTTCTGAAATTTGGAGAAAAATACTCTGATATTATTAAGATCAAGGAATAAGGAGAATAATTATGGCAAAGGGCGGATTCCGGGGAATGCCCGGAGGAATGAATCAGGCGGCGATGATCCGTCAGGCTCAGAAGATGCAGCAGGATATGATCCGTATGCAGGAGGAGCTGGAGAATAAGACCTATACCGCAACCACCGGTGGCGGCATGGTTAGCGCAAGTGTTAACGGTAAGCACGAGGTTGTAGATCTGAAGATCAATCCAGATGCAGTGGATCCCGATGATGTTGAAATGCTGCAGGATATGGTGATCGGTGCCGTTAACGAGGCAATGCGTGCCGCAGATACCGATTCTGCCAACAATATGTCCAAGCTTACCGGCGGCCTGAATCTGGGCGGCCTGTTCTAAGGAGGCACTATGCAGTATTTTCCTGCGGCGTTACAGGAACTGACTGACCAGTTTGCACGATTGCCTGGAGTTGGCGGCAAGACAGCACAGAGATTGGCTTTTCATATGCTGCAGCTGCCTTTGGCAGATGCCCAGGCATTTGCGGAAGCAATCATGACAGCAAGACGGAATGTACACACCTGCCCGGTTTGTCAAAACCTGACAGATCGCGATGTTTGTCCCATCTGTTCTGATGGGATGCGGGACCATGGCGTGATTTGTGTTGTTGCAGATCCCAGAGATGTGATTGCAATGGAGCGAAGCCGCGAATTTGGTGGCGTCTACCATGTGTTGCATGGTGTGATTTCTCCGCTCAATCATGTTACGCAGGACGATATCCGTATTCGGGAATTACTTCAGAGAGTGGCCGATGGTAGCGTTCGAGAGGTGATCATGGCAACCAATCCGGATACAGAGGGAGAGGCAACCGCAATGTATATCTCCCGTCTTCTGCGCCCTATGGAAGTGAAGGTTACCCGCCTTGCGTATGGCATGAGTGTTGGCAGTCAGCTGGAATATGCCGACGAGGTTACACTTTCCAGAGCATTGGAAGGTCGTCAAGAAATATAATAAAGCCCCCCTGCACATCATGGTGCAGGGGGTTGCTTATTTATGATATTTGCTGCCAGCCTGGATTGCTTCGGCACGGTAGAGTTGCTCCAAAACCATAACTCGGGCAAGATGGTGCGGAAATGTCATGGGACTCATAGACAGTTTGAAGTCTGCTGCAGATTTTACCTTGTCGGCAAAACCGAAAGAAGAACCGATCAGAAAACATGCACAGCTTTTTCCGTTGTTTTTAATTTGGGACATTTTGTCGGCTAAAGCTTCTGAAGACAGCAGTTTTCCCTCCGGTGTCAACACACAGACCCAGGCACCTTTTGGAATACGGGAGAGAATCAATGCTGCCTCTTTATCCAAGCCGGCTGCAATTTGGGCAGGGGAGGGTGCATCCGGAAGCTTTGTTTCGGGGAGCTCAAGGATTTTGAATTTACAATAGCCGCTTAGCCTCTTTTCATATTCCTCGGCAGCGTTTATATAGAACTTTTCCTTTAATTTACCAACTGTGATCAATGTGATCTCGAACATAGTATCACCTCTGAAAAAGTATATCATACTTTATATGTGATTGCAATTTATAAAAGGGGTATGCTGAGCATACCCCTGATTATCAGATGTTCTTTTTAGCCAGATATTTTCTTTTGGTGGCCAGACCGCCCCGAATATGCCGCTGCGCTTTGTTCAAATCCAGAATTTTTCGCACCTGCATATAAAGATGCCGATTGCAACGGGGGAGTCTTTGTGATAGATCTTTGTGAACAGTAGATTTTGAAATGCCAAAATGCTGAGCGGCACGCCGCACGGTGGCACCGGTCTCAATGATGTACACAGCCAGATCGCAGGCTCTTTTGTCGATAGTATCGGCCATAATACTCCCTCCCTGGTGTGTGGTACCAAGAAAACTTATGGCGGTTATTTTTAAAATATGACACCTTGACAGTAGGTGATATCCTTTGTAAAATGTATATAGATAGATAATGGAGGAATATATGCTGTTATTTCATAATGATTACAATGCAATGTGTCATCCTGCTGTGATGGAAACAATGCAGAAATTTACCAATGATAATTTTGATGGTTACGGTGTGGATGAGTGCTGCAACCGTGCTGCTGATAAGATCCGTAAGGCTTGTGATAATCCAAATCTGGCTGTTCATTTTCTTGTTGGAGGCACTCAGACAAACTTGACAGTCATTGATGCAGCACTGCGCCCTCATCAGGCTGCAGTTGGTGCTTGGTCTGCACATATCAATGTGCACGAAACCGGCGCTGTGGAGGCTACCGGGCATAAGGTGATCGGACTGCCTTCTGATGATGGCAAGATTACGGCTCAGCAGGTGGAGAAGTTGGTGCTGGAACACCGCCAGGATGCTAGCTTTGAGCATATTGCGCAGCCGAAACTGGTCTATCTTTCCAACTCTACAGAGTTCGGTACGATCTATACCCTTTCAGAACTGGAAGCAATCAGTGCAGTCTGTAGAAAATACGGCCTGATTTTGTTTGTGGATGGCGCGCGTTTGGGTTATGCGCTGGCCGCAGCTGATAACGATGTTACCTTGGCTGACCTGGCACGGCTGTGCGATGTGTTTTACATTGGTGGCACTAAGGTCGGCGCTATGTTCGGAGAAGCAGTTGTAATATCCAATCCTGCGGTAGCGGAGGATTTCAGATATCTGATCAAACAGCACGGCGCAATGTTGGCAAAAGGATGGCTTCTTGGTTTGCAGTTTGATGCGCTTATGACAGATGGTCTGTATTTTGAGATCGCAAGACACGCAGATTCTATGGCGGACCAAATCCGCGCAACTCTTGCACAGCTGGGGTTCAAGTTGTATGTAGAAGGTACGACAAACCAGATTTTTGCTGTTCTTCCCGATGTTCTTCTGGAGGATCTGTCTAGAGGATTTACTTTTAGTGAACAGACTCGGGTGGATGACAACCATCGTGCGGTCCGCTTCTGCACAAGTTGGGCTACCAAACAGACCGATGTAGACGCGTTGTGTGACGCATTGGTGTCTCTGTCGAAATAAAAAGGAGAGTGATATTATGCCGGCCCTGACAAAGCGTAATTGGAAGAAAATTGTTGTCATTGCTTTGATCGCTCTTGTTGTGATTGCGTTGTTCTTTGCCAATGAACAAGTGAGTGCGTTCTATAAGGGCATTAAGAATGTTTTGTCTCCGTTTATCACTGGCGCGGTGATTGCTTTCGTGTTTAATGTACCGGTGCGCGCGTTGGAAAGAAAACTTGGTTTTATTAAGAATCGTGATGTTAAACGCGCGGTTTCCATTACCATCACCGCAGTGGTTGTTTTGGGCGTTATCACGCTGGTACTTTGTCTGCTGATCAATCAGATTGCCAGAGAATTGATGGTGCTGATGGAAAATGAAAAAATTGCAATTCCGGAACTGAGAGCTTGGGTTGCAAAACTGGCTAAGCTCGAAAAGCTTACCCTGCAGGGAATCTTTGAAAAGATTATTGAGCTGCTTGGTTCTGGTCTGGAGTCTGCTCTTGCCGGTGCATTTTCTATGATTAGTAATGTTACCAAGGCGCTGTTCAATTTGCTTCTTGGTATTGTTTTTGCAATTTACTGCTTGGTCCAGAAGGAAACTCTGAAGCGACAGGGTAAGAAAATTCTGTACGCTTTTTTCTCTAAAGAACGTGCTGATTATATTTCGCGGTTTGTCCGCCTGACCAACACGACCTTCAGAGACTTCTTGACCGGACAGTGCGTTGAGGTCTGCATTCTTGGTACACTGTTTGCAATTACAATGTGGATCTGTCGAATGGACTATATACTGCTGATCAGTACCGTTATAGCAGTAACCGCCTTCATTCCTATTGTTGGCGCTTGGACCGGCTGCGCATTTGGTTCTGTTCTGATGCTTTTGAGTGGTGACCCATTTAAGGCGCTGTTGTTTGTGGTGCTTTCTGTAGTGGTTCAGCAATTTGAAAACAATGTGATTTATCCAAAGGTTGTGGGCAATTCTATTGGTCTTTCCGGAATGTGGGTGTTGGTGGCAGTTGCAGTTGGTGGTGCGCTGTTCGGCGCGGCCGGTATGCTCCTGATGATCCCCATGGCATCTGTGTTCCAGACCTTAATTCGCGAGGAGACCAATAAGCGTTTAGCCGAAAAGAATATTACGGATGAAGCCCTCAATATTGCTGTTGAGGAGAATCCTCCTAAGCGTCAATGGCGTAGGAAAAAGTAAAACAATAAGTAAGCAAAAAGACCGGTTCTTCTGAACCGTTCTTTTTGTTGTGAAAACCGCCCTCCGAAATTTGGAGGGCGGTTCTTAATGTGGGGATTAGTCCTTGTACATCTCAACCAGCTTGTTGAGGTGCTCCCAGCGCTCCTTAGCGGCAGCTTCGTTCTTAGCGAACAGTTCAGTTGCGCGCTCAGGGAATTCGCGGGTCAGACGAGCGTAACGAGCCTCATTCATCAGGAACTCCTGATAGCCATCCTTGGGAGCCTTGCTGTCCAACTGGAACTTGCCGGTCTCCTTGGAGGGATCGAAGCGGAACAGGTTCCAGTAACCGCAATCAACAGCCTTCTTCATTTCGGACTGGCAGTTCATCATGCCACCCTTAATGGAGTGCATCTCACAGGGAGCGTAGCCGATGATCAGGGAAGGACCGTTGTAAGCCTCAGCCTCGCAGATAGCTTTGATGGTCTGAGCCTGGTTAGCGCCCATAGCGATCTGAGCAACATAAACATAGCCGTAGCTCATTGCAATCTCAGCCAGGGACTTCTTCTTGGTCTCCTTGCCGGAAGCTGCGAACTGAGCAACCTGGCCGATGTTAGAAGCCTTGGAAGCCTGACCGCCGGTGTTGGAGTATACCTCGGTATCGAAGACGAAGATGTTGACATCCTTGTTGGAAGCCAGAACATGGTCAACGCCGCCGAAGCCAATGTCGTATGCCCAGCCGTCGCCGCCGAAGATCCAGATGGACTTCTTGGACAGGTATTCCTTCTTGGAGAGGATGTCCTTAACGGTGTCACAGCAGACCTTAGCTTCCAGGTTAGCGATCAGGGCCTTGGTAGCAGCTTTGTTGGCCTCGCCGTCGTTGAAGGTATCCAGCCAAGCCTGGCAAGCAGCCTTACGCTCATCACAAGCAGTGGTCTCCAGAACCTTGCGGACTTTGTTAGCCAGGGACTCACGAATCACTGCCTGTGCGGTGTACATACCCAGACCGTGCTCAGCGTTATCCTCGTACAGGGAATTGGACCAAGCGGGGCCATGGCCGTCAGCATTGACAGTGTAGGGAGAGGTAACGGCGGGGCCGCCCCAGATGGAGGAACAACCGGTGGCGTTGGAGATGTACATCCGATCGCCAAACAGCTGAGTCACCAGACGGGCGTAGCTGGTCTCGGCGCAGCCTGCGCAGGAGCCGGAGAACTCAAGCATAGGCTTCTTGAACTGGCTGCCCTTAACAGTGTTGTCTTCCATTTCGGGCTTCTGAGCAACCTTGGATACCATATAGTTGAACACATCCTGCT
>JAZRZW010000049.1:0-13427 GCA_045601585.1 Faecousia sp.
GCCTCGGAGGGAACGGAAACAGTACCGAAGGTGCGCATACGCTTCTTGCCTTCCTTCTGCTTTTCGAGGAGCTTCTTCTTACGGGTAATATCGCCGCCGTAGCACTTGGCAAGCACATCCTTACGCAGTGCCTTAATGGTCTCGCGGGCAATGATCTTGCCGCCAATGGCTGCCTGCACCGGAATCTCGAATTGGGCTCTGGGAATGTTCTCCCTGAGCTTTTCGCAGATCTTACGGGCACGGGGATAGGCGTTGTCCGCAAAGAGAATGAAGCTCAATGCGTCCACCACATCGCCGTTGAGCAGGATGTCCAGCTTCACAAGACGGCTGGGACGATAGCCGATGAGCTCATAGTCAAGACTGCCATAGCCACGGGTGCGGGACTTGAGGGCATCGAAGAAATCGTAAATAATTTCGTTCAGCGGCATTTCGTAATGGAGCTCCACCCGGTTGGCATCCAGGTAGACCATATCCTTAAACTCGCCGCGGCGCTGCTGCGCAAGCTCCATGATGTTACCCACATATTCCTGGGGTGCCAGGAGGTTGACCTTGGCAAAGGGTTCTTCCGCCAGCTGGATCTCCATAGGATCGGGGTAGTCCAGAGGGGTGTAGACCATCAGGGTCTCGCCGTTGGTCTTGGTAATACGGTAAACAACATTGGGTGCTGTTGTGATCAGGTCCAGATTATACTCTCGCTCCAGGCGCTCCTGAATGATCTCCATATGCAGCAGACCCAGGAAGCCGCAGCGGAAGCCAAAGCCCAGGGCGATGGAGCTTTCCAGCTCGTAGACAAAGGATGCATCGTTGAGCTTGAGCTTTTCCAAAGCTTCCCGGAGATCCTGGTATTTGGCGCCGTCTGCCGGGTACACACCGGAAAACACCATAGGCTGCACCGGACGATAACCCGGCAGGGGTTCGGGTGCGGGATTTTCCACAGTGGTGATGGTATCGCCCACCTGGGTATCTGCCACCGTCTTGATAGATGCGGTGATGTAGCCAACCTCACCGGCGCCCAAAGCATCTCTGGGGATCAGGCCGTTGGGGCTCATCGTACCCACCTCTACCACCTTATAAACTGCGCCGGTAGCCATCATGCGGATATCCTGACCGGGATGGACAGCGCCTTCCTTCACACGGACATAGACAATGACACCGCGGTAGGAATCGTACACGCTGTCAAAGATCCGCGCCTGCAGAGGCGCTTCCCGGTCACCGGAGGGTGCGGGAACATCCTTTACGATCATCTCCAGAACCGAGTGGATATTGATGCCGTTTTTGGCGGAGATCTCAGGAGAATCCTCGGCAGGAATGCCGATAATATCCTCCACCTCGGCCTTGACCTCTGCAGGACGGGCAGAGGGCAGGTCGATCTTATTGATCACCGGCAGCACCTCAAGACCTGCATCAATGGCGAGGTAAGTATTGGCCAGCGTCTGTGCCTCCACGCCTTGAGAAGCATCCACCACCAGCAGCGCACCTTCGCAGGCTGCAAGGCTGCGGCTCACCTCATAGTTGAAGTCCACATGGCCCGGAGTGTCGATCAGGTTCAGGGCATAAGTCTCTCCATCATCGGCAGTATAGGTCAGGGTCGCAGCAGTAGCTTTAATGGTGATGCCACGCTCCTTTTCCAGCTCCATAGAATCAAGCATCTGCTCAGCACGGATGCGGCGGTCGATGGCGTCACACTCCTCCAGCAGGCGGTCTGCCAGAGTGGACTTGCCGTGGTCGATATGGGCGATAATGGAAAAATTTCTGATTTTCGAAAGTTCTGTCATATTTACACCTCAAAAAGGAGTTTACTCATCATAACATTATACCGAATTTGAGGTAAAAAGTAAACTGTATCTTTTTGTGTTTTTCCGGGAATACTGGCTATCGGCACCACAAAAACACATTTTTCTTTCCATTATCTAAAAATATTTTGTAAAAACCCTTGTCAATATCCCACAATCAAGGTATAGTCTTACAAAATGTGAAAAAGAGAGGGATATTTTCATGAGCGCAGCAAAAAAAGCAACCCCCAAGACCCCTGAAGAACTTCAGGCCACATTACAGGCTTTGATCGCCCAGGGCCGCAAGGAAGGCATGATCCGTTCTGCCGATCTCAGCGCACAGCTGGAAGGTTTCGACCTTTCTGCTGAGCAGATTGAAGAGATCTACGACAGCTTTGAGGCTATGAATATTCAGATCGTCAGCAGCGACCTGGATCTGGATCTGGGCGACGATATGGAGATGGTTCTGAGCGATGATCTGGAAGACGACATCGACCTGAGCACTGTGGAGGAAGAGGATCTGGTCAACCCCGTTGACCTGGCCGCTGAGTACAATCTGGACGACCCCGTGCGTATGTACCTCAAGGAGATCGGTCAGATCCCCCTGCTGAGTGCCGAGGAAGAAGTGGAGCTGGCCAAGGCCGTTGCCGAAGGCGACCAAACCGCCAAGAACAAGCTCACTGAGGCAAACCTCCGTCTGGTGGTCTCCATCGCTAAAAAATACGGCGGCAGAGGTCTGCACATCCTGGACCTGATTCAGGAAGGCAACACCGGCCTGATCCGCGCCGTAGATAAATTTGACTGGACAAAGGGAAACAAATTCTCTACATATGCTACCTGGTGGATTCGGCAGGCCATCACCCGCGCCATTGCCGATCAGGCCCGAACCATTCGTGTCCCGGTGCATATGGTTGAAGTCATCAATAAGGCTACCCGCTGCAATCGGAAATTGGTGCAGGAGCTGGGTCGTGAGCCCACCGTGGAAGAGATTGCCAAAGAGCTGAATCTGCCGGTGGAAAAGATCATCGAAGCCAATCGCACCGCTGCAGACACCCTGAGCCTGGACACCCCAGTGGGCGATGAAGAAGACACCTCCATCGGCTCCTTCGTGGAGGATGTGAACACCCCCGGCCCCGCAGATGCTACCTCCAACGCTCTGCTGAGTGAGGCTCTGAAGGAAGTGCTGGACACCCTGACCGACCGTGAAGCTGATGTGCTTCGTATGCGTTTTGGTATGTTCGACGGCCGTTCCCACACCCTGGAGGAGGTTGGCCAGATCTTTGGCGTTACCCGTGAGCGTATCCGCCAGATTGAAAATAAGGCTATCCGCAAGCTCCGTCATCCCAGCCGTTCCAAGAAGATCAAGGATTTCTATTGCTAAAAAATACCGCCGCAGAAAATTCTGCGGCGGGTTCTTTTTGTCGTTTCGGCTTCTCAAGACCTGCTGCCATAGCACAAACTCTGCCCATCTCTGCCTGGCAACCGCATTGCGCACCAAAAACAAATGCGTCGGTCTTGATCAAATTGCCCTCAAGGCCGGCGGTCATCGACACCAGGATGATCTTTTCATTTCCTCTTGCAAAAATAACGCAGAAATGATATAGTATCAGCATATTATGGGCAAGTGTGTGGATTTGCCCGGATTTTAAGGGAAGGAGTTGGTGAAATGCGTCGATTTTGTTGTCTGATTCTTGCGATTTTAGCCATATTCAGTCTGGCAATCACCGGTTTCGCTACCGGACTGACAGACGCCAAAACCAGTGCCATTTTGACCAGCAACGGCACTTGTCAGTTCACCCTCTCTGCCACCATCACCGTAGATAATCTCGATGATCTGGTCTTCCCTATCCCCGCAGACGCTACCCGCATCATCGTGAACGGATCCAAGCGTGTCTCCGCAAAAACAGTTGGCAACAGCTTGCATCTGGATCTTTCCGATGTCTACAGCGGCCCCGGCACTTTCCCCCTGAACATTACATATGAGCTGAGCAACTGCATCCATGAGACAGAAAACGGCCTGGAGCTGCAGCTGCCTATGCTTTCCGGCTTTGCCTATCCGGTGGACGGATTTGAATTCTCAGTGACGCTTCCCGGCGACAATACTGCAAAACCTGCTTTCTCCAGCGGTTACCATCAGACCAACATCGAAAAATATCTGACCATTACAGAATATGAGGGCAGCACCATCTCCGGCTCTGCCACCACCCCCCTGAAAGACCACGAGACTTTGGAAATGATCCTGCCGGTGACGGAGACGATGTTTCCCCAGAACCGGATCGCGCCCCCCAGTCTTACCTTCTGCATCACCGCCATTTGGATCTGCCTGGGCCTTGGCCTTGTGTACTGGCTGATTTTCCTGCGGTGCCTGCCCCCTGCTTATATGAAGAGCACCACCGTCCCTGAAGGCTGCACCGCAGGTGACTTGGGCAGTGTGCTTTGCGGAATTGGCACCGACCTGACGATGATGGTGTTTTCCTGGGCCCAGATGGGTTACCTGACCATCGATGCTATGTCAAAACGCGTTGTCCTTTATAAGCAGATGGAAATGGGCAACGAACGGGATCATTTCGAGCGTAAATGCTTCAACAATCTCTTCCGGGGTCGCCAGCATGTTGACACCTCCGGTGTCCACTACGCCAACCTCTGCCGGGAGCTGAGCGTGCGCAGACCCAATATGCCCAGCTATTTCCACGCAAAGTCCGGCAACCCCCTGTTCCTGCGCTGGATTTTTGCCGCCGCTGCCCTGTTTGTGGGTGTAGGCATCGGCATTTCTATGACCTCCGGCAGTGCACTGCAGTGGCTTTGGGGCATTGTATTCGGCCTGCTGGCTACGGTCAGCGGTATGCGGATCCAACGCTTCTGCGAGGGTCTTTTCCTGCGTAAGCGCACCTACACCTATCAGAGCCTTGTGCTCATCGGCATCTGGCTGCTGCTGAGCCTGCTGGTGGGTCAGTTTGGCCTGGGTGTGGGTATGGTTTTTGCCCAGCTGCTGTGCAGCTTCCTGCTGTATTTCGGTGGCCGCCGTACAGAAGACGGCCGGTATTGCATGGGTCAGATCCTGGGATTGCGGCGATATCTGCGACACATCCCCAAGGATGAATTGGAGCGAATCTCCACCTCTCAACCCGGCTTTTTCCACACTATGGTGCCTATGGCACTGGCGCTGGGTGTAGATCGATCCTTCGCCCGCCGGTTCGGTAAGCAGCGGCTTCCCGCCTGCCCCTATATCACCATTGGCGCCGACCCCCATCTCAACGCCGGTGAATGGTGCGAGCGAATGAACCAGATCATCCAGCGGATGGAAGAGCGCAGCCGGACGATGCTTCTGGAGCGAATCACCAAATATTTTAACGCCATCAGAAAATAAAAATCAGCCGTATCCCAACCGGATACGGCTGATTTTTTATTTCTCTAACTGCTTTGCGGTGTCGGTGCCATCGCCTTCCAGACCCAGACGCTTGGCGGCTTCTTCCCGCATTTTGTACTTGAGGACCTTGCCTGCGGCATTCATGGGGAAACCCTCAACGAATTCAATGAATTTCGGCACTTTATGTCGCGCCATACTTGCTGCGATAAAGGCGTGCATCTCCTCCACAGTAACACTGCCGGGGTTCTTCAGCACAATGCTGGCCAGAATCTCCTCGCCGTACTTTTTATCCGGCACGCCGATGACCTGAACATCCTTCACACCGGGATGGGTGTAGATGAACTCCTCGATCTCCTTGGGGTAGATATTCTCGCCGCCACGGATGATCATATCTTTCAGGCGGCCGGTGATGCGGTAGTTACCGGCTTCGTCCCGACATGCCAGGTCACCGGAATGGAGCCATCCGTCAGCATCCACCGTACCCTTGGTGGCCTGGGGCATTTTGTAGTAGCCCTTCATAGTGTTGTAGCCCTTGGCGCAGAATTCGCCGTTGACACCGTCGGGAAGTTCCGCCCCGGTCACCGGGTCTACGATCTTGCAGCGCACATGGGGGAAGGCATAGCCAACTGTATTGGTCCGCACATCCAGAGAATCCGTCCAGGCGCTCATAGTGTTGCCGGGAGCGCATTCGGTCTGGCCGTAGACGCTGACGATGCCGTACATATTCATCTCATCCGGCTGTGCGGCTCGGCGCATCAGCTCCGGAGGACAACCTGCACCTGCCATAATGCCGGTACGCATATGGGAGAAATCCGTCTTGCGGTAGTCCGGATGATTGAACATTGCGATAAACATGGTAGGCACGCCGTTGAAGCAAGTGATCTTCTCCTGATTGATACATGCAAGGGAAGATTTTGCGGAGAAATACGGCATGGGACACATAGTCGCACCGTGGGTCATAGAGGAAGTCATAGAAAGGGTCATACCAAAGCAGTGGAACATAGGCACCTGGATCATCATCCGGTCTGCGGTGGAAAGGCCCATCCGGTCGCCGATACATTTGCCGTTGTTGACCACATTGTAGTGGGTTAACATAACTCCCTTAGGGAATCCGGTGGTGCCGGAGGTGTACTGCATATTGCACACATCGCTGGGACGCACGGCAGCAGCCATTCTTGCCACCTGCTCACGGCTCACCAACTCGCAGCGTTCCATGGCCTCATCAAAGGTCAGGCAGCCCGGTTGTTTGAAGCCCACGGTGATCACATTACGCAGGAAAGGCAGGCGCTTGCAGTGAAGCGGTTCCCCTGCTTTGGCCTTTTCGATCTCAGGGCAAAGCTCGTTGATGATCGCCTTATAATTGGAATCCAAGCAATCCTCGATCATCACCAAGGTGTGGGTATCGGACTGGCGCAAAAGATACTCTGCCTCGTGGATTTTATAGGCTGTATTCACCGTTACCAGCACTGCACCCAACTTTACGGTGGCCCAGAAGGTAATGTACCAGGCAGGTACATTGGTGGCCCAAACCGCCACCTTGCTGCCGGCTTTTACACCCAGGCTGACCAACGCTCTTGCGAAACGGTCCACATCCTCACGGAACTGAGCATAGGTGCGGGTATAGTCCAAAGTGGTATACTTGAAGCAGTACTGATCCGGAAATTCCTCGGCCACCCGGTCCAGCACCTGGGAGAAAGTCAGATCAATCAGCTCATCCTTTTTCCAGATATACTGACCGGAGCCATCGTGGTTGAAATAGAGGGATTTTTTATGTCCACGAGTGGATTGGAACCGGGACATATAGTTTACATAATATGGGAAGATGATTTCCGGATCCTGGAGGTCATCCAGCCATTCCGGCTTCCATTCCAGGGAGATAAAGCCATCGTAGTTGACGCTGGAAAGGGCACGCATCACATCATCGATGGGCATTGTGCCTTCGCCGATGAGCTGATAGGTGCCGGCATCGTCGCTGTCCCGCATATGGACATGGCGGATATAATAGCCCAGGTTCTTGATGGTGGTGTCTGCAGTCTCCTGCATATCCCGATAGGGGTGATGCACATCCCACAGAGCGCCCAGCTCATCGCAGGCAAATGTATCGAGCATATTGCGCAGTCTGCCGGTATCGGCATAAATACCGCTGGTCTTGAGGAGGATGGTTACCTCTAATTTTCTTGCCTTTTCCAGCAAGAACTCCAGGGATGCCTTGACCTTTTGTTCATCATCTGAAAGGGCGCAGGCCACCACATAGGGCACCCGGCAATTATGGGCGGTCTCCAGCAGCTCAGACAGAGTCTGCACTGCGTTGGGATCGGTGGTCAGATCACAGGAGGTATCAAAACAAGGGATCTTGAGTTCCAGCTCCTTCAGGCGGCGCACCGTGGCTGCAGTTTGATATTTATGAAAAGGGCCACTGCGGTCGCAAAGGGCGGGAAATTTGGAAAGATTGTAGACTTCCACGCCGGAAAAACCCATATCCAGCGCGGTCTCTATCATCTCATCCCAGCTAAGTCCCGGCCAGCCGCGGGTGGAAAACGAGAGATTCACAGTTCTTCCTCCTCGTACACGATCTTATTCAGGGCGCTGAGATAGGCGTGGATAGATGCACCCACAATGTCGGTGGAAATACCACGGCCGGAGTAGACCTTACCCTGGCTGCGGAGCTTGACGATGGTCTGGCCCATAGCCTCGCGACCTTCGGTCACCGCCTGGATCTGGAAATCATCCAGCTCATAATGGTTGCCGGTGATCTTTTCAATGGCCTGGAAAGCGGCATCGATGGGGCCGTCGCCCAGACAGACACCCTCCATAGGCACATCGTTCTTCAGCAGCTTCATATGGGCCGTAGCCGCAATGGCATTGCCTGCAGTGATCAGGTAAGTATCCAGCTTGTAGGTGGAAGGCACCTGCATAGCGGCGGATGCAATGATGGCATCCAGCTCCCGGATGCTGACCTGAGCCTTCTTGGCTGCGATCTGGTTAAAGGCATCATAGACCTTCTGGCCATCCTCTTCGGAGAGGTCATAACCCAGCTGCTGAGCAGCTGCCAGCACTGCGGCAAAACTGTCGTGGGCGGTGAGCCACACACCGTTATCCTCACCGGCAGCAGAATCTGCTGCCATTTTTCCGGTCTGGCACATCCTTGCGATCTGCTCCACGGTACGGCTCAGCTGGGCTGTCCGAACACCGCAAGAAACATTCAAAGCATCTCCCAGCACATCTCCCTTGGCATCCAGAATGCGTACCACATTGGCAAGGCTGGCGCTATCCAGCGGATATGCGGCCACCTTCACTTCCTGGATGATCGCGCCAACGGCGGCGATGACACAGGCATCCGCCATAGAGAGGGTGTTTGCGCACCGAACAGCCATGGGCACAGAGCATAATTTGCCGGTATCTAAGTTGGAAATCAATTCCCCAAACTCATTGGGAAGCATAGTGCCGGCAGTATCACACACCGTAACGGTAGTGGCGCCGGCATCGACGGCTGCCTCCAGCATCGTGATCAGAAATTCCCGATCTGCCCGTGTGGCATCCTCCGCCACAAACTCCACATCATTGCAAAGCGCCTTACAAGCGGCAACGGTCTCTTTTACCACAGCCAGCATTGCATCGGGCTTTTTATGGTACAGGTACTCCATTTGCACGGAACTCGCAGGGGCACATACCTGCAGACGGGGCTTTTTCGCCAGCTGCAGTGCGCTCCAGGCAGCTTCCACGCTCTCAGAATTCAGTTCCACAGGAACGGCAACCGCACTGTTTTGCACCGCCGTTGCAATAGACTTAATCCGCAGGGCATCGGTGCGGGGGTTTTGGATGCCCTCGATCTCGATCACATCTACGCCCAGCTTATCCAGCATTTTCGCCAGTTCAATTTTCTCCTTGAAAGACAGAGAGAACCCCTCTGCTGTCTGCTTCATCGTCACATCACTGATCAGGATATTATTCATTCTGCACAACTCCTTTTGCTGTTAAAAAAGAAAAGCCCCGAAGCCAATAGGCTTCAGGGACGAATTTACATTCGCGGTACCACCCTGCTTATTCTCCAAAAAAGAGAATCGCTCATCGGGCTCCAATAAGCCCTATCCCTATAACGGAGGAGACCGGATCTCATTACTTGCTAAACGCTTTCACAAGACCAACTCAGGAATCAGATCGCCCATCTCTTCCTCACCGGCTCACACCAACCGCCGGCTCTCTGGATCGGATCGTGAAACAGGGAATTTTCCGTCAAAGTCTTTCATAAATATTGCTGTTATTTAACCATACTCTCCCGGTTTTGTCAACTCCTACATATAAAAAATATCCACTTTGCACCTTTTGTACAAAAAGTGGCCACAAAAAAGCCTGTTCTTTGGCAGAAAAACATTTGACTTTTGCACGCGGACATGTTAAAGTATACACATTATAGAAAAAGGCATTGACGAAGACGGTCGGACCGAGAATCTTCAGAGAGCTGGCGGCAGGTGTGAGCCAGCGTTTCAGAGTCCACAAGACCCATCCCTTCCGAGCCGGGGCGCCCAAAGACAACAACCAGTAGACCGCCTCCGTTTTCCCGCGTTAAGGGATAGCGTTTGATAGAGCGCGAAGTGGCAGCATATCGCTGCAATTTGAGTGGTACCGCGGGTAGAATTTTGCTCGTCTCAAGTTTTTGAGACGAGTTTTTATTTTGTATAAGGAGGCATTGCTATGACAAATCAATCTACCACCAATCAGCTGATGGAGATTGCTCTTCGTATTCGCGAAATGCGGGAGATCTTAGGTTACAGCATGCAAAAAATGGCAGACCTGACAGAGGTCTCCGAAGAAACTTATCGCGTTTACGAGACCGGCAGCGTTGACCTGCCCTTCTCTTTCATCCACAAATGTGCCAAGGTGTTCGGTCTGGAAATTACCGATCTACTGGAAGGTCACAGCGCCAAGCTCTCGGGCTACACCGTGACCCGTAAGGGTCGTGGCCTGGTCACCGCCAGCGAGGACGGCATTACCATTCAGGACATGGCACCTATGTTCCGCAGCAAACTGGCGACCCCATACTGGGTCACCTACCAGTATTCCTCTGAGCTGCAGAATCTGCCCATCCACACTGCCACCCACACCGGCCAGGAATTTGACCTGGTGATTAAGGGTGCGATGCGCATCAAAGTGGGCGACCACGAGGAAGTCCTCCGGGAAGGCGACTCTATCTTCTACAAGTCCTCTACCCCCCACGGCATGATTGCCATCGATGGGCAGGACTGCGTGTTCCTGGCAATGATCATGGCCAGCGACACCACCGATCAGCCCCTGTACATCGGCCAGAGCCACAAGGCAGCATCCGCAAAGCCTTTGCTGTGCCAGAAGTTCATTCAGACCACCGAGGATGAGCGTGGTGCTCTCACCGACCTGAAGTTTATGGATGCCGACACCTACAACTTTGCATTTGACACCGTGGACGCCATCGCCCGCCGGGAACCGGAAAAGCTGGCAATGCTCCATGTGGCAAACGATATGACCGAACGGCGATTTACCTACAAGGACATCAAGGATGCCTCCTCCCAGAGCGCCAACTACTTTAAGAGTCTGGGTATCAAGCGGGGCGATCGGGTGATGCTGGTGCTCAAGCGCCACTATCAGTTCTGGTTTGCCATCCTGGGTCTGCACAAGCTGGGTGCCATCGCCATCCCTGCTACCAATCAGCTGCTGGAACACGACTTTACCTATCGCTTCCAGGCTGCCGACGTCAGTGCTGTGCTCTGCACCGCCGATGGCGACACCGCCCATCAGATCGAGCTGGCAGAAAATATCTCCGGCAAGAATCTCACCAAGATTCTGGTGGGCGGCAGCCGGGAAGGCTGGCACAACTACGATGAAGAATACAATCTCTTCACCCGCCGCTTCGTCCGGACAGAGGATGCACCCTGCGGTGATGATCCCATGCTGATGTTCTTCACCTCCGGCACTACCGGCTATCCCAAAATCGCAATGCACTCTTACAAGTATGCCCTCGGCCACTATGTCACCGCCAAGTACTGGCATCTGTGCGAACGGGACGGCCTCCATTTCACCATCTCCGAGACCGGCTGGGGCAAAGCTCTTTGGGGCAAGCTCTACGGCCAGTGGCTGTGCGAAGGCGCTGTGTTTACCTACGACTTTGACCGGTTCGACGCAGAAAAGATCCTGCCGATGTTTGCAAAATACAACATTACCACTTTCTGCGCACCTCCCACTATGTATCGTATGCTGATCAAGCAGGACTTGAGCCGCTTTGATCTTTCTTCCATCCATCACGCTACCACCGCCGGTGAAGCTCTGAACCCCGAGGTGTTCTACCAGTTTGAAAAGGCCACCGGCCTGAAGATCGCAGAGGGCTTCGGTCAAACCGAAATGACTCTGGGTATCGCAAACCTGATGGGTACTCAGCTCAAGCCCGGCGCTATGGGTAAGCCTGTCCCCGGCTACGGCATCGACCTGGTAGACTCCGACGGCAACAGTGTGCCTGACGGCGTTAACGGTGAGATTGTCATCCGCACCGACCCCAAGCCCACCTGCGGCGTATTCCTGGGCTACTATCGGGATCAGGAAAAGACCGACGCGGTCTGGCACGACGGTATGTATCACACCGGCGACCTGGCCTGGCGGGATGAGGACGGCTACTACTGGTATGTGGGCCGTGCCGACGATGTGATCAAGTCCTCCGGCTACCGGATCGGACCCTTCGAGATCGAATCCACCATTATGGAACTACCCTATGTTCTGGAATGTGGCGTCTGCGCTGCTCCCGACGAGGTCAGAGGCCAGGTGGTCAAGGCCTGCATCGTGCTGGTGCCGGGTGTAGAAGGCACCGAAGACCTGAAAAAAGAAATTCAGACCTATGTCAAGCACCACACCGCACCTTACAAGTACCCCAGAATCGTGGAGTTCCGCAAGGAGCTGCCTAAGACTATCAGCGGCAAGATCATCCGCAATCAGCTGTAATTGAGGTTTCACCTATGGAAAACACCAAGCACGCCGCCGACCTGAAAACCCGAGAGGTCGCCGGCCGTATTAAAGAACTGCGTGAGGCCAACGGCCTGACCATTGAAGAAATGGCACGCAAAACCGATCTGACCCCAGAAGAATATCTGGCCCACGAATCCGGCAACCGGAATCTGAGCATCGCTTTTTTGTATCGATGTGTACTGATTCTGGGCGTCGATATGAGCGACCTGCTGGAAGGCCGCAGCCCCCAGCTTCGTTCCTACGCACTGACCCGAAAAGGTCAGGGCCAGCGGATCGAAGAAGCGCACAACATGGTGGGCTTCAACCTGGCTGCAGGCTTCCGCAACCGTATCGCCCTGCCCCTTTATATGGAGATCGCCTATCGGGATGGCGCACAGAACGAGCCCATCGAACTGGTGACCCACGAAGGTCAGGAATGTGATATTGTCATCCGCGGTCATATGAAGATCCAGATCGGCCCTCACACTGAGGTGCTGAATCCCGGCGACTGTATCTACTACAACTCCTCCACTCCCCACGGCATGATCGCTGTGGACGGCGAGGACTGCGCATTCTATGCCATCGTGCTGAACAACTCCGCCGCCCGTGAGGGTGAGCAGGTTGCGGCCGTGGCTACTGTGACTGAGGCCATTGCCCCCGCAGAGGAGAAAAAGCGGCGGGTCTATCGGGACTTTATCACCCCCACTGTGGAAAACGGCAAGCTCACCGCCATCGATTTCCAAAACCAGGAAAAGTTTAACTTTGCTTTCGATGTGGTGGATACCCTGGGCCGCAACAAGCCTGAAAAGCTGGCAATGCTCCACATCAGCGAGGATATGACCGAGCGCGGTTTTACCTTCCGGGATATGAAGAAGGAATCCGCAAGAGCAGCCAACTACTTTAAATCCCTGGGCATCAAACGGGGCGTCCGGGTGATGCTGGTATTAAAGCGTCACTATCAGTACTGGTTTGCCGTACTGGGTCTGCACAAGCTGGGTGCTGTGGCAATCCCCGCCACCAACCAGCTGCTGGAAAAGGACTTCACCTATCGCTTCCAGGCAGGCAATGTCAGCGCTATCCTCTGCACCGCCGACGGCAATGTTGCCGACGCTGTGGATGAAGCTGCTGCTAAGTGCCCGGATCTGAAGCATAAGATCCTGGTGAACGGCAGCCGGGAAGGCTGGCACAACTTTAACGAAGAATATGCCATCTTCAGCTCCCACTTTGCAAGAACCGAGGATGCCCCCTGCGGCAGCGATCCTATGCTGATGTTCTTCACCTCCGGCACCTCCGGCTATCCCAAGCTTACCGCACATAACTATAAG
>JAZRZW010000050.1:0-22945 GCA_045601585.1 Faecousia sp.
TTGTACCGGTGTCAGGAGTGGTTCCGGTATCGGGGGTTGTACCGGTGTCAGGAGTGGTTCCGGTATCGGGGGTTGTACCGGTGTCAGGAGTGGTTGTGCCGGTGTCAGGCGTGGGGGCAGGAGTGTTGTTGATGATCTTAGCCACCAGCTTGTCGCGCTTAATGTAGCGGGACTGCACCTCGAAATCACGGCTCAGGAGGGTGTCGGTTGCCTTGTCGTAGCGGCAACGGTAGGTCTTGATGTTATAACCTGTGTAGGGGGAGTTGATCACATAACCGTCGGTATAGCCCTTAGGATTGTTATCTGCGGGGATTTCCTCGTATACGACATTGTAGTTCCAAACTTCCAGAACTTCGTATTCCATCTTCACATAGTAGTCCTTGGTGTCGGTGCCGATCAGGGTTACGACTACAGTACCACCGGTGGCATAGGCTTCAATGCGGATGGGATAATCGGTGTTGTTTCTGAACTTAAAGTCGGGGCCGGACCAGTCGACGGTGGCATCCATGCCAAAGGGCATATATGCGGAGACATAGCCGTGGTTGTGCCGTTCAACGATATCAAGGTCAGCCATCAGTGCGCAGTAGTACAGAGAAGAGGAGGCCTGGCAAATACCGCCACCGTAGCTCTGCACGATCTCGGCACCCATGTAACCTGCAGCAGGCTTGTAGCCTTTTTCGGGGGTACGCTCACCCAGGGTTGCGTTGTAGCCGAATACCTCACCGGGCATCACCACGATGCCGTTGATGGCCTGGCAGGACAGTTTCAGGTTGATATCACGGTTGTACTGGCTGCCGGAAACAGCGGTGTAAGTACTCAGCACATCGCGGAACAGCAGACCATCCAAGGCTTCCTTGGTGTTCTCGGGAGCGATACGGACGCAGGAAATGGTAATGGTTTCACCGTAGGGAGTTTCGTCCAGAACCTTCTGGGCGGCTTCCAGATCCAGGCCGTAGCCATAAGAATGGGGGGCGACCTCAAAGGTCTCGGTGTCCATGACGGCATCAACCGGAGCAACATACAGAGAATTGTGAATTGCAGTCAGGTCGATGGGCTGAGGTTTCTTAGCAGGAACTTCATACTTTGCGGTGGTCTTGTTCTGACCGTATGCCTTCAAAACAGCCTTATACAGATCGTCAGCACTGAACTTGTAAGCGGCGCTGCCGGTGTAGATCTCGATCTGCTGTACCGGGTCGTTGACATGCTCTTCATCCAGAGCGGGACGAGTGCCAATGATTGTGTAGGAGCTTTCCTTGAAGGTGTCGGATTTATAAGCATCAGCCAGAGGCGCAAGTGCCTTGCGGATAGCATCTTCATCTATGCTGAGGTAGGGAGACACATCAAAAGCTCCGTCCTTGTGGCGCTTCAGAAAAGCCAGGGTAACTGCCTTGTCAACATCTAAAGAGACCTTTGCAGTTTCAGGCTTGAGGATCACGGTGTTGTTGCCAACGGTAACCTCCATAGACTGGGAACAATAGGTTTCGTCCACGACCTTAGTGATGGCGGCGATGGCATCCTTGCGGTTCATACCGGAGACATTTACGCCGGCGATGGTCACATTCTCGCCAAGCTTAGCATTAAACACAAAACCGCCGAGATATAAAAAACCAAGCACAAGGCAGATCAGCAAAGCACCGCAACCGGCGAGAATGCCGATCAGTGCACCTTTGCTGAGTTTACCCTTTTTGGGGGTATACTTGCCGCCGTTCATCTTCTTTGCAGAGTCGACAAAATCCTTTTCCAAATCAGTGTCATTGATTTGCTTTTTCTTTGCGCTCATAATGAGACACTCCTTTTCAGGGATATATTTTGATTATTGTATCATAAATGTGAGGGAAATCAAGGGGTTCCGACATATTCGCAGAAGCGATTTACAAACACATCTGCTTGCTTCAAGCTGTCGACCCCGGCAGCAAGCCGCAGACGGAGCGTAGGCACCTTTGCAGAAGCGATGAATTGAACCCGCTTTTGATAGTCTTTGTCGGCACACAGGGCACTCACGGCTTCCAGGTGCAGATTGCTGAGGGTGAACAGAATTTCGTTGCCCTTTTGGCGGATGTCAGTGATTCCGATTCTGCGGGCGTTGGCGCGCAGAAGTGCAACACCCACAAGGTTGAGTACGCCCTTGGGAGGTTCGCCGTAGCGATCAACGATCTCGTCGAGGAGGTCATCAGCATCTTCCTGGCAGCGAATTGCCGCCATTCTGCGGTAAAGATCCATCCGCTCCTCGCCTCGGGAAACATAGTTTTTATCCACGTTGGCTGTAATGTTCAGGTCGGCGGTACAATCTGGCTGATTCGGGGCTTCACCCTTTTCCTCCAGCACGGCTTCGTCCAGGAGTTTGAGGTACATATCATAGCCCACACTCATCATATGACCGGATTGTTCCGCGCCCAGCAGGTTGCCGGCACCACGGATCTCCAGGTCGCGCATAGCGATTTTAAAACCGGAACCGAATTCTGCGAAATCCCGCACTGCACTCAGCCGCTTTTCAGCAATTTCGGTGAGGTTCTTATCGGGGCGATAGGTCAGATAAGCCGATGCGTGGCGGGTGGAGCGACCTACGCGACCGCGAAGCTGATGGAGCTGAGAAAGACCGAACCGATCTGCGTTTTCAATGATCAGGGTGTTCACATTGGGAATATCCAGGCCGGTTTCAATAATGGTGGTGCAAACCAGCACCTGGATATCACCATCGTTCATGGCCTGCATTACATCGCTGAGGGCATCTTCAGTCATCTTGCCATGGGCAACGCCTACAGTGATGCCGGGAATTCGTTTCAGCAGGGCAGATGCGCAACGGTCGATGGTCTCCACTTTGTTATGCAGGTAGTACACCTGGCCGCCCCGGGAAATCTCCCGCCGAATGGCGTCGTCCACCAGGGCATTATTGTGCTCGATCACATATGTCTGCACTGGGTAGCGGTCTGCCGGCGGCTCTTCCAGCGTGGACATATCACGAATGCCGGAAAGTGCCATGTTTAGGGTTCTGGGGATGGGGGTTGCGGAAAGAGTCAGTACATCCACACCCTTGGAGATTTCCTTGAGGCGTTCCTTGTGGGATACGCCGAAGCGTTGTTCTTCGTCCACGATCAGCAGGCCCAAATCTTTGAATTCCACGGATTTTTGCAGCAGCTTATGGGTGCCGATGATCAGGTCTACCTGACCGGCTCTGAGGTTTTGCAGTGTCTTTTTCTGCTGAGTGGGGGTGCGGAAACGGCTCAGCACATCAATATTTACCGGGAAACCGCGGAAACGTGCCACAGCAGTTTGATAGTGTTGCTGTGCCAGTACGGTTGTGGGTACCAGAATTGCTGCTTGCTTGCCGTCCATGACGGCCTTCATCACAGCTCGCAGCGCCACTTCTGTTTTACCAAAGCCCACATCTCCGCACAAAAGGCGATCCATAGGCATAGGAGACTCCATGTCACCCTTGATCTCCTGGATACAGCGGAGCTGATCGTCGGTTTCTGGGTAGGGGAAATTATCTTCAAATTCCTTCTGCCAGGGGGAGTCGGCTGCAAAGGCAAAGCCCTCCTGACGGCGCCGTGCGGCGTAAAGGGCGATCAGTTCTTTTGCCATATCCTTGGCTGCAGAACGGGCCCGGGTCTTGGTCTTTTGCCAAGTGTCAGTACCGATTTTGTTCAGTCGGACGGTTTCAGCGTCACCGCCACCACCGATATACTTACTGACAAGATCCAACTGAGTGGCAGGGACAAACAGAGTGTCGCTGCCCTGATAGGCGATCTTTACATAGTCTTTGATTACACCGTCAACCCGGATCTGCTCCATTGCTACAAAGCGACCGATGCCGTAGTTTTCGTGGACAACAAGGTCGCCGGGGGAAAGATCCGTGAAGGAATTGAGCTTTTGACGGTTTGTGGCAGATTTTTTGCGTGCCTTTTTGGGTGCGCTTTTTGCAATCAGCTGACCCTCTGTGAGGATCGCTAATTTGGCTCCGGGGTATTCCATGCCGTAAGGCAGGGTGCTGTCTCCCAGTAGGATATAACCGGGGCGGGGGAGGGTTGTCAGAGGAATGCAGATGTGGCATTTCAGGCCTCTGTCTTCCAGCATTTCCCGGAGCAATTCTGCTCGCCGACGGCTGCCGCAAAGCACCAAAGAAGCAAAACCAACCTTTTGGTAATGCTGCAAGTCGCTGACGGCTGCATCCAGGCTGCCGCCGTAGCCGGGCAGCTGTTTGGTGGTCAGGGGCAGAAGCAGGTTCGGCAAGCGGCTTTCGGGATAGGCTGCGCCGCCGAAGGAATCCATGTAGACGGTGGTTTTGCCCTGGAGAAGATCGCATAGATCCTCCCACTGCCACACAAAATCGCATAGTTCGCCGGCAACAGTGCCGCTTTCCAGCAGACTGTCCAGCATCAGGCCCATATCCTTTGTCCGTGTGCGGGCACTGCGGTGGATACCGGCCTGATCGCACAGCACCACGATGGCATTGTCGGGGATATAGTTGGCTGCTGAGGTGAATTCGGGGTAGATCAGCGCCATATAGCGGTCTGCAGCGTGGCAGGTAGCGCCGTTTTCGATGGTTTCCAGATCTTTTTCTAAAGTGGCGATCAAAGTGTCGTTTGGAGTCTTTCTCCGCTTTTGCCGCTGAATCAGCTGACGGAGGTCCTCACATAAACCGGAGATACCCTCCGGATGCAGACCGGGTTGTGTTTCAGAGACCGGTAAGAGAGAAAATTGATCCACATTTTCGGTGCGACGCTGAGTGTCTGGATCAAAGTAGCCCAATGTGTCCACTTCGTCACCGAAGAATTCGCAGCGAACAGGTCGATCCTGACTGGGGGAGAATACATCCAGAATACCGCCGCGAAGGGCGAATTGACCGGGGCCTTCCACCATGCTGCAGCGACTATAGCCGGCAGCAGTCAAAATTGCCAAAATAGAATCGATTGTGTAGTTTTCACCGATTTTAAGGGTAAAAATGTTCTGATTCAGGGTTTCGGGCGGCATGGTGCGCAGACAGAGCGATTCCCAACTCATCACCTGCAAACCGGTGTTTCCGGCGTGCAGAGAGGCAAGCTGACGCAGTCGCTCCTGCTCCCAAACCTTAGAAAAAGCAGCACTGTCGTGGAAAGTCAGATCTCGGGGCGGGAGATTGGGAACGGCGGCTCCGTGAAAGGCAGAGAGTTCTTCCTGGAGACGCTTTGCAGTCATATCATCTGCACAGATCGCCACAACGGGACGGTTCGTGTGCTTATGCATTCCTGCAATCAAATGACTCCGGTTGATTTGCCCCACACCGGTAACAGCAGCGGTATGGCCGAGTTTTACACAGTCCAGCAGAGACTGATATTCCGGTATTTGGTGCAGTGCTTCCAGAATCATAGAATTACCTCCGTTTTTCCTCCACGCAGAAATGGCGAAAGGGGGAAATAGACCCCCTTTCCGTGCTTTTTCTACGATATTTACTATTATGGGTGGCTGCCATTATAACGGTTGGCCGCCTCATATGCGCCCTTATCAATAATGCATCGGGCAGCGTCTGCTGCATTTTGCAATGCAAAGGCTAAGTCTTTTTCTTCCTGTGCCGAGAAATTTGATAAAACCCAATCGGCCAGATCCTGCTGGTCGTGGGGCTTGGCACCTACACCGATCTTCACTCTGGGAAAGTCCTGACTTCCAAGTTCTGTGATGATGGATTTGATGCCGTTATGGCCACCGGCGGATCCGTCGGGACGGATACGCAGCCTGCCGGGAGGCAGAGAAATATCGTCAAATAAAACGATGATCTTCTGGGGCGGAATATGGAAATACTTGCTTATCTGAGCTACAGACTTGCCTGAAAGATTCATATATGTCTGTGGCTTGAGCAGGTACACTTTAGTGCCGTTGACTGAGGCCTGACCGTACAGACCCTGGAACCTGCCTTTGTCGATCTTGCAACCAAGATCTCCGGCAAGAATATCTATGGCACGAAAGCCGCAGTTATGACGTGTGCCTGCATATTGCTGACCGGGATTTCCAAGTCCGACGATGAGCCAAGCGTCTTTGCTTCGTCCGAACATTAGAACAGATCAGCGATAGAGGTGCCGCCGTGGATGTGGGAAATGGCGCGGGCGAAGATGGGGGCAACATCCAGCTGCTTTATCTTGTCGCAGGGGCAGTCAGTGGGCAGAGGAATGGTGTTGTGAATGACCATTTCTTTAATGGGGCTGTCCTGGATACGCTGATATGCGGGGCCGGACAGAACACCGTGAGTAGCGCAGGCGTAAACAGCCTTTGCGCCGCCGACTTCCACCAGAGCCTTTGCAGCGTTGCACAGAGAACCGGCGGTATCGACCATATCGTCATACATAATGCAGGTCTTGCCCTTAACATCACCAATGACATTCATGACCTCACAGACATTGGCCTTCTGACGGCGCTTGTCCACGATTGCCAGACCCATGTGGACCTTAGCAGCAAATGCACGTGCACGGGCAACGGAGCCGACATCGGGGGATACGACTACAAAATCATCGTGGTTGAACTTATCTTCGGGGAATTTATCGAGGTAGTATTTGACAAAGGTGGGGTTGCCCAGCAGGTGATCTACAGGGATGTCGAAGAAGCCCTGGATCTGAGCAGCGTGCAGGTCCATAGTCAGGACGCGGTCAGCACCGGCAGCGGTGAGCATATTGGCAACCAGCTTTGCAGAGATGGGATCGCGGCTCTTAGCCTTACGGTCCTG
Source organism: Faecousia sp. (assembly GCA_045601585.1). GTDB lineage: Bacteria > Bacillota > Clostridia > Oscillospirales > Oscillospiraceae > Faecousia. The sequence continues at coordinate 6,692 of JAZRZW010000050.1, forward strand.
GCGGGCATAGCCAAAGTAGGGGATCACAGCAGTGATACGGCCGGCGGAAGCACGACGGCAGGCGTCGATCATAACCAGCAGCTCCATCAGGTGATCGTTAACGGGCTTGCAGGTGGACTGAACCAGAAATACATCCGCACCACGGACGGTCTCTTCCAGAGAGACGGAAACTTCACCGTCTGAGAAGGTCTTGACCACACCGCGACCCAGCTCCAGGCCTAATTTCTCGCAGATGGTCATGGCAAACTCAGGGTTGGAATTGCCACAGAAAATCTTAATGTTGTCACCGTACGCAATCATCAAAACATACCTCGCTTCATCTATGTTCAGCCCACAAAACGCATTATGGGCTATTCTGGAAAATATTATAGCACTGCAGGTTTGGAAATTCAACACCGAACTGCAAGAAATACTACCAAATTTATGATAAATATTTTAAACAAAGTGAGCAAAACTCCCATAAGGCGGTTGGCGTAAAATTTGCCGCACATTTCCTCTTGAGAAAAGCGGTGAAACGTGGTATAATATCTGGAAGAATTTACGAAAGGGGAGAAGGGCTGTGAATGACAAAATTCATATCCGTGGTGCCAGAGAGAATAACCTCAAAAATATCGATCTGACGATTCCCAGAGACAAGCTGGTGGTATTTACAGGTCTGTCCGGATCCGGTAAATCCAGCCTTGCGTTTGATACGATCTATGCAGAAGGTCAGCGCCGTTATGTGGAGAGTCTCAGCTCCTATGCCCGACAGTTCCTTGGCCAAATGGATAAGCCTGATGTGGATGCCATTGTCGGCCTTTCGCCTGCAATCTCTATCGACCAAAAGACCACCTCCAAGAACCCTCGTTCTACGGTGGGGACGGTAACGGAGATATATGATTACCTGCGTCTGTTGTGGGCCCGTGTGGGCGTTCCGCATTGTCCTAAATGTGGCAAGGAGATCAGCCGTCAGACGGTGGATCAGATCGTGGATCGGGTGATGGCTATGGCAGAGGGGACGCGTTTTTTGGTGCTCTCTCCCATTGTCCGCGGCAAAAAAGGCGAGCACCAGAAGGTCTTTGAAGATGCCCGCAAATCCGGTTTTGCCCGTGTGCGTGTGGATGGCATTTTGTACGACCTGAATGAAGAAATTACCTGCGAGAAAAACAAAAAGCACACCATTGAACTGGTGGTGGATCGTCTTGTGATTCGCGAAGGCCAACGCCGCAGAATTGCCGATTCCGTGGAGACTGCTTGCAGCCATTCCGGCGGCCTTGTGGTGATTTCCCTGCCGGATTCCAACGAAGAATTCAGCTTTTCCCAGAACTATGCCTGCGAAGATTGCGGCATCAGTATGACGGAGCTGGAACCCCGGATGTTCTCTTTCAACAATCCTGCCGGCGCTTGTCCGGATTGTACCGGTCTGGGCTTTAAGCTTGTGGCGGATGTGGATCTGGTGATCCCGGATAAGACCAAGTCCATCTTTGATGGCGCGATCCAGGTCAGTGGCTGGAGCAGTGCCCGTACCGACTCCATTTTCCGAATGTATTTTGAGGCACTGGCACAGAAATACCATTTCTCTCTGACAGCTCCCGTTAACACTCTTTCCCCTGAGGCTATGGATGTGATCCTCTACGGAACCAAGGGCGAAAAGCTGCGCATGAGCTATAATCGCGGGAATGGTATGGGCGTTTTGGAGCAGCCCTTTGAGGGCATCCTTAACAATATTTCCCGCCGTTATCGGGAGACCCAATCCGATTATGCGCGTAAGGAATTAGAAGAATGTATGGCCACCGCGCCCTGTCCTTCCTGCAATGGTGACCGACTCAGTCCCATTGCAAGAGCCGTGACTGTGGGCGGTATTGGTATTATGGATTTTTGCCGTATGAGCATTGCCAAGGAGTTGGCATTTATGGAAGAGCTGAAGCTGACCGGCAATATGGCCATTGTTGCGTCGCAGATCGTTCGTGAAATCAAGGCAAGACTCCGCTTTCTAATGGATGTAGGTTTGCAGTATCTGACGCTCTCCCGGGCTGCAGCAACCCTATCCGGCGGTGAAAGCCAGCGAATTCGTTTGGCTACCCAGATCGGATCCTCTTTGATGGGAGTACTGTATATTCTGGACGAGCCTTCCATTGGCTTGCACCAGCGAGATAATGATAAGCTTTTAATGACCCTAAAGCGCCTGCGCGATCTGGGCAATACCTTGATCGTTGTGGAACACGATGAGGATACTATGCACGCAGCGGACTACATTGTGGATGTTGGACCCGGTGCCGGTGCCAATGGCGGCCAGATCGTTGCGGCCGGCTCCTTGGAAGATATTTGTAAATGCGAGAGATCCCTGACCGGACAATATCTTTCCGGCGCGAAAAAGATCCCGGTACCGACTAAAAGAAGAGCCGGAACCGGCGAGTCCCTGAAGGTCTGCGGTGCTGCAGAAAACAACCTGAAGAACATTGATGTAGAGATCCCTCTGGGCACCCTGACCTGCGTTACCGGTGTGTCCGGATCCGGAAAATCCAGCCTAGTAGGTGAAGTGCTGAACAAGACACTCCTGGGCCGGCTGAACCACGCAAGAACCCGTCCCGGCGCATGCCGCTGCGTGGAGGGACTGGAGCACTTGGATAAGGTGATTGATATTGACCAAAGCCCTATCGGACGAACACCCAGATCCAATCCTGCAACCTATACGGGCCTGTTTAACGATATCCGTGATTTGTTTGCGTCCACCAACGATGCCAAAATGCGCGGTTACGGTCCCGGTCGTTTCTCCTTTAATGTAAAGGGTGGACGATGCGAGGCTTGTAACGGTGACGGACTTGTGAAAATCGAGATGCATTTTCTGGCAGATGTCTATGTTCCTTGTGAGGTCTGTCGGGGACAAAGATACAATCGCGAGACCTTGGAGGTGCAATATAAAGGAAAAAATATCGCACAGGTTTTGGATATGACCGCCGAGGAAGCGCTGGTCTTTTTCGAGAACCTCCCGAAGATCCGCAGGAAGGTGCAAACTCTTGTGGATGTGGGACTCGGTTATGTGAAGCTGGGTCAGTCCAGCACCACACTTTCCGGTGGCGAAGCGCAGCGTGTCAAGCTGGCATCTGAGTTGGCGAGAGTCTCCACTGGACGGACAATCTATATTCTGGATGAACCGACTACCGGTCTGCATGCTGCGGATGTTCACAAGCTGATTGAAGTGCTGCAGAAGCTGGTGGATGCCGGAAATACCGTCCTTGTGATCGAGCACAATCTGGATGTGATCAAGACTGCCGACCACATTGTTGACCTGGGCCCCGAAGGTGGCGATGAGGGTGGATTCCTTGTGGCATCCGGCACACCTGAACAAGTGGCCCAAGTGCAGGAGAGTTATACCGGTAAATACCTGAAGCCCTATTTGTAAGCACAAAAAACCCGGTCTGCGGTGTGCAGACCGGGAGAAAACAAAACATTTTATTGTACATACAATTTCGATGGCAGAATATCACTGAGCTCTAAAAGACCGTGATCATTACCGCCGGCGTAGTCGGTTAATCGAAGGATCGGAGATCGGACCTGCGTTTGTTTCGGCGTGCGCAGAGAGATGGAAAGAGTGACCTTTGTTCCGCCGTTTTTCGGCTTTGTTACCAGCACAGTTCCACCGTGATGTGCAGCTACAGTCTGCACAAGCGACATGCCTAGACCAATGCCACTCTGTGCGTCCACTGTGGACGGCTCTCGCTGATAGCGGGAGAATAAGGTGGCATATAAACTTGCAGGAATACCGGCTCCTGCGTCCTGTACACTGATGCTGGCAACCTTGCTGTTGCTGGTGAGTGAGACCTTCAAAGTACTGCCCTTTGGCGAGTATTTTGCGGCGTTGGAAAGCAGGTTGAAAATGGCGCGCTCCAGCATCTCATAATCGCCGTTGGTAAACAGTACATTCCGGATTCCGTGGTATTCTACCCGATAGTCTGCCTCGGCTAAAAGTGTCTGTGCTTTTTCCACGATTTCATAAACAGCCGAACCCAGCTCCAGCGTCTCGCCGGATGCTGGCTTGCTGCGATAGAGGGGAATGTCGGACATATTGCACAGCATTCTTTGCAGCCGGTATAAGCCTCGCATAATCGGGCCGTCTTCTGCCTCGTTCAGTCGGTCGGCGGCCTGGGCCATCACAGAACTCAACTGATTGCGAAGGTGATGGGAAGACAGGGCCATAGCCTGCAGGGCGTCGTTGGAAAATACGGTGTCCAGCAGAAAGACATCCCCATTAACGGTGCGGGTAACCGTGGCATCGTATGCAACATTTTCTACGGTGATCTGCAGATACAAAATGCCATCCGTAAATTCCCGGTAAGCATCAAGATGCGACCCAAGAAAGTCGGCGATGTCTGCGTCAACGGAGATCTGTCGGTTTTCAGCGCTGCGGTTGCAGGCAACAATTTTGTTGTTCTGCACGCAGAATGCCGGTTGTTGAATTATATCGAGCAGCTCCACACGCAGCGCCTCCTTTCCCATTTGTTGTCGACAAAATTCGACAAAATACCCCATTGCATCTATTCTAACGAATAAATCCCAAAATAGCAAGAAAAATCCTTACAAGAGGTGAAAATATGTCTGATCATTCCAATCACCGCAGGCGTTTACGGGAGCGGTTTCAAAAAGAAGGACTTGATAATTTCAACGACATCAACGCTTTGGAACTGGTGCTGTTTTACTGTATCCCCAGAAAAGATACCAACCTCATTGCCCATCAGTTGGTAGATCATTTTGGCAACTTGAATAATGTCGTTCATGCAAAGCCTCAGGAACTGAAAAAGATCAAAGGTATTGGCGATAATGCCGTCACCTTCCTGTCACTGCTTTCCCAGCTTGAGCGCTACTGTCAAATGCAGCGCAGAGAGGTCGGTGAGGTGATGGAGACCTTGGATAATTGTGGTGCGTACTTGCTGCCCAGATTCCACGGATTACAGAATGAAACGGTGTTTCTGCTTTGTCTGGATGCAAAGAGTAAAGTTATCTGTTGCAGAAAAGTAGGTGAGGGCAGCGTCAATTCTGCCGGCGTTCCTGTCCGCAGAATTGTGGAGATCGCCCTGGATGCCAATGCCTCTTCTGTGGTTCTTGCCCACAATCATCCCGGTGGTCTTGCGGTACCTTCCGTTGAAGATATTCAGACAACCAGACGGGTGGCTGAGGCGTTGGCGCCGGTGGATGTGATTCTTGCAGACCACATCGTAGTGGCAGGGGATGAGTTTGTTTCCATGGTGATGAGCCGCTATTACAATCCCGATATGGTAAAATAAAAAACTGTATCAGGACACCTGCCCTGAGACAGTTTTTTAGTTCATAGTCCCGGTCATCTTCCCGGTGATTTTGTTTGCTGCGCTCTCCAGTTTGCCGGCGGCTTTTTCTGCTGCCTGACGGGTAGGGTTGGTCTTCGGCATCATGAGAACGGCCACAGCGCCCATAGCGGCACCAATGCCCATGGTTACAGCCCATGTTTTCATTTCTATCACTCCCTTCGGTGATAGTATACCCGGAAGTGATAGGCAAACAAATGGGAAAATCAGCCGCCGTTGGTCATTTCAGTGATGTCGTCGATCAGAGAGCCGTTTTCAGTAGAATTGGAATCCACAGTGGGATCAGGGATATTGGTTTCCACGGTGGGGTCCGGCATAGTGACGGTAGGTGCCTGGGTAGGTGCGGTGGTTGCAGGTGCGTTTGTTTCTGTTTCAGGGGCGGGATCCTTTCTTCCACAGCCCCACAGACATAGTACAGCAGCTGCCGCTAAAGTCAGAGTAATCAGTTTTTTCATAATGTTTTCCTCCTGCGTTTTCTGAATGCATTTGGTATTGTCTCCAAAAGTTTCGTAAATACTCGCAAAAATCAGGAAAATATTTGTGCGTCTTTTTCGAAAATTGTCATTGATATTTTTGTCATCATCCTGTATAATGGGGTGGAATTCAGAGAACAAAGGAGCGTACTTTTCCTATGAAGAGACTTGCTGTTAAAAAGGGCGCAGAGTGTATGGCTTGCTTGGAGTGTGTCCAGGCTTGTTCCAACGCCTTTTATAAGACTTTTGATCCCGATCTGTCCTGTATCCAGATCGTAGCCAAGGGCAATACTGCCAAGCCTATGACCTGCATTCAGTGCGGCAAGTGTGCCAAGGCTTGTGAGGCCGGTGCCATCACCCAGAATCCCAAGGGTGTCTACATGATCAATAAGAAGCTTTGCACCTCCTGCGGTAAGTGCGCAGAGGTCTGCCCTATGAAGGTGATGGTTGCCCCGGAGGGTGCCGTTACTACCAAGTGCTTCGCCTGCGGTATTTGCGTTAAGGCTTGTCCCATGGAGATCCTGGAGATCGTAGAGAAGTAATTTGTTTATACATAAGACCTGCCCTCCGACGGTTCACTGTCGGAAGGCAGTCTTGTTTTTTATGAAATTATTTGCAGGAGGAATATACTTATGAAACCCGAATCCCTGAATGCTGTATATGCAGCTTATGACATTGAGCAGGCCTGCATTGGCGAGATGAAGGCACATATCGACCCCGAGCAGTTTGGTAAGGCTGTTGACTTGCTGAGCACTGCCGCACGTATCGGCGCTGCCGGCTGTGGCCATTCCGGCATCATTTGCCAGCACTTTGCCCACCTGATGTGCTGCATCGAGCGTCCTGCCAGATTCATCAGCCCTGCTGAGGCTGTCCATGGCGCTACCGGCTTTTTGCAGGAAGGCGATGTTATGATCTTTGCATCCCGCGGAGGTAAGACCGGCGAGCTGCTGCCCATTGTTGACATTTGCAAGGCAAAGGGTGTCAAGATCATCACTGTCACCGAGAATTTGGAGTCTCCTTTGGCAAAGGCAGCAGATGTGGTGCTGAAACAGCATGTCAACCGTGAGACCGATAAGTGGAACGCTCAGGGCACTACTTCCACCACTGCTCTGTGCATGATTTTCCACGCACTCCAGGCAGCTGTCATTGAAGAGACCGGCTACCGTGCTGAGCAGTTTGCTCTGATCCATCCCGGTGGAGCTGTCGGCGAAAGACTGACCGGAAAGGGCCTGTAATTCTATGAACCGCATTCGGCCGCACCGTTTGCTTTTGCTGCTTTCCACACTGCTGTTGATCTATGGCTTTTATATGGGCGGTCTGCAGTATGTGATCTCGGACATTTCTGCTGACTTTGTTTCCGGGGGAGATAAGCAAAGCACCGGTATCGGCATATTGATCTCCGTACCTCACGTGATCTCTCTGTTTTTTCCTATCCTGATGGGTGCGATTTCCGACAAGGTAGGTAAGAAGAAGATCCTGCTCATGTTCATCACAGTCTTTGCTGTGGGCTGCGGCATTTGCGCCGGCGCACCCGGTATGCTGATCTACCTGATCGGCGTTACCTTGGTGGGAATTGGTCACAGCGTCTGTGAAAGCGTCTCTACAGCAGTTCTTGCGGATCTCAATCCGGAGGAGTCTGCCCGGAATATTAATATTTCCCAAGGCTTCTTGTCTGCCGGTGCCGTTTTGGGACCGGTACTGACACGCTGGATCATTCATGTAGCAAAGGCAAATTGGCGCATGCTGTTTTTGATGAGCGGGGTAGGCTTTGTGGTAATGTTTGCGCTGCTTGTGCTCACACAATTTCCGGCACAGCAGTTGTCTGAAAGGACGCAGAAACAGAACCGCAAAGTGCCTGTTAGCGGCTCAGTGGTGTTGCTTTGCTGTATGGCCGCAATGATGCTGTATATCGGCATTGAGAAGGGCATCGGTAATTTTACAGAGAGTTATTTCAGAAAAGATTTTAACAGACAAGATCTGGGTGCATATGCGATCAGTCTGTATTGGTGCGGTATGACCATCGCCCGGTTCATCCTGCGGCTCAAGCCGGAGAGATTGAGTTTGACGATGTGCGTCCATTTCCTTATCACTGCAGTGTTGTTTGCCGGCTTATGGTTAAGCGGGTTTGCGTATGTGTCTCTGGTTTTGTGCTTTATGATCGGTTTTGCCAGCGCACCTATCTGGTCAGGATTGGTGGCGTTGGCCACAAGACAGCACCCGGATCATTCCGGTGCAGTTTCCGGTATCATGAGTTCTTCCGGCTCTGTCGGCAGCACTTTGGCACCCCTTGTGATGGGTGTTGTATCGGACTCTTTTGGTATTCGCATGGGATTTTTGCTGATGACAGCGTTTGCCATGGGAGGAGCAGCTCTGGTGTTGTTCACAAATAAACGGAAATAATCGAAGAACACGGCACGAAAATCGTGCCTTTTTTCTGTTTTTCAGGCGTATCCGAAATCAGTACAAAATGACTGAAATGCAACAGTTTTTCCGTGTCTGCGTTGAGAAAAAAACACAAAAAAACTATTGCTTTTTTTTATATTATAGTATATCATATACAGAGAACTATATCTTTGACCTTACTATGCCCATTTTCAGAAAATGCGGTGTTTTTGAGCTTGATTTCGGAGGACCTTATGGCAAGCATTTTTAACATCAATTCACCGATGATGCGGATGCTTTCCAACCTGTGGGATTGGATTGTATTGAATCTGCTGACGGTGTTGTTTTCCCTGCCTATCATTACAGTGGGCGCTGCTACTACTGCGATGTACTACTGCGTCGGTAAGCAGCGCAGGGGAGAAGATAGTGTCGTGAAAGATTTCTGGCACAGCTTCAAGGCCAACTTTTGGCCTGCTACCGGTATGTGGCTGATCTTTGTGGTAGCCGTCTGGATCCTGGGTATGAGCATTTTCTCATGCATTCAAAATCCTTCACCCGGATTCAAAGTGATTGGTTGTATCAGCGGTTGTGTGACACTCCTGTTTGTGGCAGTTGCCTCCTGGTCTTTTGCGTTGCTTTCCCGTTTTGAAAATACCATTCGCGAAACGATCACAAATGCCATCATCTGTGTGCTGACCAATTTCTGGAGATCGTTGATGATTGCCCTGGTCAACCTGCTGCCTTTGCTGCTGTTCTTCCTGCTGGGTCCGCAGATTGTGATATACCTGGCAACCATCTGGTATGCAATGGCAGCCAACTACAATATGTGGCTGATCCGCAAACCCTTTAAGCATCTGGAAGAGTCCAGTGAATATCATCACGCTCCCAACTAACGATACGGAGGTTCCGTTATGGCTGAAGTAAAAGAAAAGACGATGTTCGATGTAGGGGAAGCACCCTACAAGGAAGGTATTGTCTGGCATAGTGTGTTTGAGCCCGGCTTCAGCATTTACGGTCTGCTCACCGATCCGGAAGGAGAGGAACGATTCTCCCGGATTCCCAAGTCCGTTGCGGAAGGCTGTAAGTCGGCAGATAATATGCTGACCCTGTACCCCCACACCTGCGGCGGCCGTGTCCGGTTCGTCACCGACAGTGAGTATGTGGCAATCCGCTGCAAGTGGAGAAAGCCCATGTTCATCGCACCCCACATGCCTTTGACCGGCACCGCCGGTTTCGACCTCTACATAACCGAGGAAGATGGCACCAGCCATTTCTTCAAGAACTTCGGCCCTCCGTTCTGGCATGGTGTGGTTGATAAGGATGGCTACCGGGCCTGCGGTACTTATTTTGAGGATCGCAGTCTCCGGGATGTGACCATTAACTTTCCGCTCTACAATGGCGTTACTGAGCTGGAGATCGGTATTCATCAGGATGCAGTCATTGCCAAGACCAATGGCTATCGTCTGGATGCTCCGGTTGTGTTCTATGGCTCCTCCGTGACCCAGGGCGGCTGCGCTTCCCGACCCGGTACCTGTTACCCCGCTATCGTGTCAAGAGCCCTGAATCTGGATCACACCAACCTGGGCTTTTCCGACAGCGCCCGCGGCGACAAGGTGATGGCAGAATACATCGCATCTCTTCCTATGTGTGCATTCGTGTTCGACTATGATCACAATGCAGAATCTGCCCAGTGGCTGCAGGACACCCATTATCCCTTCTACGAGATCATCCGCAAGGCCCACCCGGACATTCCGATTCTCTGCATGTCACGAGTGTCTATGGGTGACTATGATTGGCCCGGCAAGGTGGCAGATGCTGAAGAACGCCGCCGGATCATTCGGGACACTGTTCGCCGGGCAAAGGAAAACGGCGATGACAACATCTACTTTATCGACGGCGCCAACGCCTTTGGCGCACCCAATCCCGCAGACTGCTTCGTAGATGGCACCCACCCCAATGATGTGGGTTTCCACTATATGGCAAAAGCAGTCATCCCCGTGCTGAAAGAAGCATTACACTTAGACTAAGGAGACACGACTATGGGCATGAACGACGGCTATCCGATTTCCGTTCCCATAATGAGCCGCATCGTCAATGACGAAACCCGGGAGGCAACTCTGGAGCAGATCCGCCAAAGCGGTGCATTCCGCGTTTGGTTGGCGGACTCCCAGGATGTGCTGTTCAAGGGTACCGAGAGCGAGACCTATCGCTTACTGAAGAAGAATATCGAGTTCTTCAAAGAGGCGGGGTATGAGGTCGGCGTATGGATCAATTCTTACGGCTTCGGCGGCCCTCTGGCCGGCGAGAAGGGCGGCGTGGAAGACCGGGCTAAAAATTGGACCAGGATCACCTCCATTGCCCAGGACAGCGAGCCCAAAGAGAATGCAGCCTTCTGTCCCGAGGATCCCGATTTTGTGGATGCTTTCTGTCAGCAGATCCGGGATATTGCGGTGCTGAAGCCCGACCTGATTATGCTGGACGATGATTTGTGTTTCTCTGTACGACCCGGCATCGGTTGCTTCTGTCCCAGACATATGAAGCTGCTGGAAGAGAAACTCAAGCAACCTCTTAACAACCGCAAGCGCCTTGGTGAAATGATTTTCACCTATGGCAATAATCACTACCGCGCTGCCTGGCTTTCTGTGATGCGCGACTCCCACAAGAAGTTCTGCACCGCTGCTCGTGCTGCCTTGGATGAGGTGGATCCCACCATCCGGATGGGCTTCTGTGCGGGCTACACCTCCTGGGATGTTGAAGGTGCAGACGCCATCACTCTTACTAAGATCTTGGCGGGTGAAACAAAGCCTTTCCTGCGGTTCACCTCTGCACCTTATTGGGTGACGATTGGACGCAACCGTTTCCCGGGCATGAAGCTCAATATGGTGATTGAGCATGCCCGTCAGCAGGAGGCTTGGTGCCGAGAGACCGGCATCGAGGTCTTTAATGAAAATGATACTTACCCCCGTCCTCGCTACCATGTTCCTGCGAGCTATGCGGAGTGCTTCGATCTGGCGCTTCGGGCAAGCGGCGGTATGGGTTCCCTGAAGTACTTAATTGACTACTGCTCTACTCCTGAGTATGAGACCGGCTACTTAAAACATCACAAGCGTAACGAGCCGATGTACCACTGGATCGCCGACCACTTTGCAGACAAGACTGCAGCTGGAGTTCAGATCTACCGGCCTATGAGAACAATCAGACATGCGATCCTGCCGGACACATTCGATTGTACCTACGCAGCAGAGAAGGACATTATGCGCCGGGTATTTGCCCCTGATATTGCAATGCTCACCCAACTGAGCATCCCGGTGTGTTACGAAGAACCGAAGACTGCTCCCGAGTATGCTTCCGCTTTTGCAGATGATGCACGGTATATTCCTGATGATAAGTTCCCCAAGAACCTCATCATCGATGTGCCTGCTGCAAAGATCCTGATGGATAGGGGAGTGGATGTAGGTCTGAGATCCTTTAAGAAGGCTGATGGCCAGGCCAGAGAAATTTTTGATCTTCCCGGCGGCAGAAAGCAAACCATCAACATAACCTACCCCAAACTCTTCCGTCCCGGATATCTGGGCAGCGGTTTCTACAGCTGCCAGGTAGATCCTGCGGCGCAGATTCAAAGCCACTATGACAGTGGCCTCCCGGCCTCTTATGTATACGACAATGGCACTACCCGTTTCCTGGTGTTGCTTGCCAATGTTGATACCCTGGGGCAAAGCTGTTCCTATTGTGCTTCTTACGCACGCCAGCAGCAGATTTTAGAATTCCTGAATCACGCATATCCTGCCATCCGGCACGAACCGGACATATATACATTATTTAAATATAATAAGACTGAAGACACCGCTGCGGTGCTCTTCGGCAACCTTGGTGAGGATCTGCTCTTTGATTTTGATATACATTTAAATAAACCCTGCAGCAATGTTAACATTTGCGGTGCCTATGGCCAGCTGAGTTCCGACGGCATGGTGGTGCACATCACCTCCGATGTCCCGGCCAAGACCTGCATCGCGTTGGAGCTTGACTATAAGAAAGGAGACAGCTGATGAAAAGACTGGTCGCAATGATTCTGTGTCTTGCTTCTGTGTGTATGCTGGCTTGCAGCAGGGAAGATGCTGGCCCGAAGGTAACGACCTGGAAAGGCTTAACTAAAGTTGAGATATTCCAAGGAATTCCCGCACCCGAGAATGCCAAAGATTTGAAGATCTCTGCACAGGGCGACTACGGCGCAGGCAATTATGTCTTGGAGTTAAGCGGTGTGATGCCCGATGTCTACCAGGGTTATTTGGAGACTCTCAAGGACGCAGGTTACGAAACCATTTATGACAATGGTGCGACCGGCATTGATAATATCGTATTCAACTGCACAGTCCATAAAGACAAGATCACCATGACCCTGACCTATGTTCAGTCTCAGATGAAGATGTATCTGTCCGCGACTCAGTACGAAAAGAAGATGTCTCCGTTCCTGACATATGATGCCGATTCTGTGGCAAACAATGCTCCGGAAGCAAAGACGACCCTGACTATGCAGCAGGTTCCCGAGTATGGCAACTTCTTCATTATCCAGCTTAAGAACGGCCACTTCATCCTCAACGATGGCGGCTGGAAGGATAATGATATGAGAAAGATCACAGACATTCTTCTGAGCATGGTACCGGAAGGGGAGACCCCCGTGGTGGATGCCTGGTTCATCTCCCACGAACATGAGGACCATATGGAGTTCATCGGTAGTGCATCCAGTGTCTATGATCTGGACGACTGTGTTCGCGTTGAAGGCTTCTATATTAGTCAGGTCAGCGATAGGATTGCCGAGATCACCAACACAAAGAACACTGTGGGCAAGACAGCTCTTCTTGCCAACGATTTCAAAAATGTGAAGGGTGAGCCAACTCCTGTCTATCGTCCTCATATGGGTCAGCGATACTACTTCAATGATATCACTGTGGACATCATGTACACCCAGGAGCAGATGCCCGAGAACGGCTATGTGGATAATTTGAACGTATCCTCCACCTGGCTGATGTATAACATCGAGGGTCAGAAATTCCTGCTGGCAGGCGACACTGAGTTGATCAACATGCAGTATGTCATGCAGACCTACAGTGAGGACTACATGGATGTGGACATTATGAACCACCACCATCATGCGCTGAACATCTACACCGACGACTTGAGCTGGTACGCAAAAGTAGAAACGCTGCTGTACTCCACCTGGGGTACCTACTCCGTCTACTGGAAGCCGGCAGATGTTATTACCAACAACCTGATCATCCAGTCCTATGGCACTGAGATACTCTCTTACATGGATGGCGGTAAGCGCTTCACCTTCCCTTATACGGTAGGCGAATACGAAAACCTTGAACCTTTGTATCCTGAGCAGTCTGAATACTGTATCGAACGTCAGGAGCAATGGCTGAAGGATGCTGGCCTGCTGTAATCGTGAAAATAATATTCGCAATCTCCATACATTGCGGATTTTAATATAGTTAATTAAAAAATAATAATAAAGGAAGTGAGGTAGAAAAGTATGAAGATCTTCAAGAGAGTCGCAGCAGTTCTTTTACTCGTATCCATGCTGGCAACGCTTTGTGGTTGCTTCCGTCGAAATGTGACATTCGGCGAGTGGACTGAAAATGAGCTGTATCAGAACATTCCTGCAATGTACTACGAAGGCAACGTCATCGGCGAAGTCGAAGATTACGGCGACGGCTACTACGTTCTGAGCGTCAGTGGCACCAGCCTGGAGAACTACAACGATTATCTGAAACTGCTGGGCAAGAAGAAATTCGAAAAGTATTACGATAACGGCGAAAACGGTCTTAACGGTACGGTCTACACCGCCACCTACACCAAAGACAATCTGAGCCTTACCGTAACCCACATGGTCAATCTTCACAAGACCTACTTCTCCGTCAAGGAGGACGCAACATTCTCCCCCCATCTGTTCAAGGAGAATGCAAGCACTGAGGGCAACAAGCCGGATGCAAAGACTACCCTGCATATGCTGCAGGTGGAAGGCAATGCCTTTGTGATCCAGCTGAAGAACGGCCACTTCATCTGCAGTGATACCGGCACACAGCCCTACATGCAGAAGAACATCGAATACATGGAATCTCTGGTTCCTGCCGGTGAGAAGCCCATCGTTGAGGCATGGTTCTTCTCCCACGACCACAACGACCACACCAATGGTCTGAAGGAATTCATGAAGGATCCTTCTCTCTCCAATCGCGTCATTGTGGAAAGTGTATACTTTAGTGAGCTCTCCGATGCAACTGCAGCTCAGCTGTACGGCGGCTCCACCGAAGTTGGTACCGTAACCAGCTATACTGCTGCTCTGAAAAACAGCGAAGGCAAGGTACCTCCGCTCTACCGTCCTCACGCCGGTGAGCGCTACTACTTCAACGACATCATGATTGAAATTCCCTACACTCAGGAGCAGATCCCCTTCATGGAGTATGAAGGCGACATCAACGGCTCCAGCCTGTGGATGAAGTTCTATATTGAGGATCAGACCTTCCTGCTCAATGGCGACACCGAGCGCAACAACGTCAACGGCGCAGCCGCTATGTACGATCAGGAATACTTCGATGTGGACATTATGGCAGTGTTCCACCACGGCCACAACATCCATGCCGGCACCGAGACCTACTTCCAGGCAGAGACCCTGCTGTATCCCAGCTGGGGCCTGTTCAACAATCGCTGGGGTGATCTGGCTATCAACGCCAACAACATTATGATGGCAGATGCTGAGGAAGCAGTTTCCGTGCTGAACGGCACCGTGGTTGTAGAATTCCCCTACACCCTTGGTTCTTACAAGGTTTTGGATACCTGGTATCCCGACGAAACCCAGACTTACATCGACACCATTACCGTGGAGTATGAAAAGTTCCACGGCACTACCGATGGTCTGGAAAACGTTCTGAAATAACCGTACGATTACGGTATTATATATATATAAATGTATAAGCATTCAGAAATAAGTTGAAAACCTGTCGCAAGGACAAACCGGAATTTTGAGAAAGGGTGATTTTTGCAAAGCATAAAATTCCCCACGATGTGGTAAGAGCCCCCGGTGCTGCGTGGCACCCTAACGAAGTAAGTGTGATGCAAATTACGCTTTGCAGATTTAATTTAGTAAGGAGAATATCAAAATGAAGAAAAGAATTATTGCACTCCTGTTGGTTGCAGTCATGATGCTGGGTCTCCTGGCTGGCTGTAAGAACAAAAAGGGCGTCGAGAATGACGGCATCCTGAGAGTTGGTATTGCTCAGCTGGCTACTATCTCCAGCTACACTGACAACGACTTCACCAACTGGATCGAAGAGCAGCTGGGTTTTGAGATCGAGTTCGTTTACTACTCCTCCAGCGGTTCCGAAGCTTGCCAGCAGTTCGCTCTGGACTGCACCGCAAACAAGATCGAAGACCTGCCCGACGTTATGTGGGGTATGCAGGAAATGTCCAACTACACCCTGGGCGACCTGGGTGAGGACGGCTACATCCTGGACCTGAATCCCTACCTGAACGAAGAGTATTTCCCCAACTTCATGGAGGCTCTGGCATCCGTTCCTGAGGTTGACCGCAAGACCGCTATGGAAAAGGGCATCAACCCCGATGACGGCGGCTACTACGGTATGCCCCTGATCGCGCTGGAGCACGTTGATAACGTTGGTGACATGATGTACATCAACAAGAAGTGGCTGGACAAGGTTGGCCTGGACATCCCCACCACTACCGATGAGATGTATGCTGTTCTGAAGGCATTCAAGGAAGGCGATATGAACGGCAACGGCGATGTCAACGATGAGATTCCCATGCTGGGCAACTCTGTTTCCGGTTCCGGCCTGGTCCAGTACCTGATGAACGCATTTATCTACTGGGACAGTGCTAACATCTACAATGTTCTGGACGGCAAGGTTTACTCTCCTATCGTTCAGGATCAGTACCGCCAGGGTCTGCAGTACATCAACAAGCTGTACTCCGAAGGCCTGATCGGTGAAATGTCCTTCAACGGCGCTCCCTACACCGACTTCGTGAACATGAACACCCCCCAGAACCAGGTTGCTAAGGTTGGTATCTGG
>JAZRZW010000051.1:0-44727 GCA_045601585.1 Faecousia sp.
ATCCACATCATTGGTCAGGCGGTCATAGCTTTCCGCCAAAGCACGATAAGCTTGCACAGTTGGCTCCTTTCAAAAAACAACCCGGGCACAAGGTCCCGGATGCTGGGTTTTAGAAAATTAGCCGTTGAAGATACGGAAGATATCGTCGATCTCACCGGAATCGCCGATCTTAGCGCCGGACTCAGTTTTCTCCTCCTTAGCCTCTGCCTTCTGCTCAAAGCCGGTGGCGATAACGGTAACACGCATCTCGTCCACATAGTCATCACACCAAGCAGCGCCGAAGATGATGTTTGCGTCGGGGTTAGCAGCTTCCTGCACGATGCCGGCAGCAGCCTCAACATCTTCCAGAGTCAGCTCGGAGGAGCCGGTAACGCTGACCAGAACGCCGGTAGCGCCGTTGATGGAGGTCTCCAGCAGGGGGCTGGAAACAGCGGCCAGAGCAGCAGTCTCAGCCTTCTCACGGCCGGAAGCAACACCAACGCCCATATGTGCGCGGCCTGCGTCCTTCATGATAGCGGAAACGTCAGCAAAGTCCAGGTTGATGATGACGCGCTCGGAGTAACCAACCAGCTCAGAGATGGAGGTAACAGCCTGCTTCAGCACATCGTCAGCGATGCCGAATGCGTTCGCGAAAGTGATCTTCTGATCGGTAACGTACTTCAGGCGATCGTTGGGAATGATAATCAGGGAGTCGACCTTCTCAGCCAGAGCTGCGATGCCGGCCTCAGCCTGACGCATACGGTTTGCACCCTCAAACTTGAAGGGCTTGGTAACAACACC
Source organism: Faecousia sp. (assembly GCA_045601585.1). Lineage (GTDB taxonomy): Bacteria > Bacillota > Clostridia > Oscillospirales > Oscillospiraceae > Faecousia. Next base: position 781 of record JAZRZW010000051.1, read on the forward strand.
AACAGTCAGGCAGCCGGCCTCACGGGCCAGGTCTGCAACGATGGGTGCTGCGCCGGTGCCGGTGCCGCCGCCCATACCAGCGGTGATAAAGACCATATCAGTGTTCTCCAGGATCTTGGAGATCTGAGCTCTGCTCTCTTCAGCAGACTTCTGGCCGATCTCGGGCTTGGAGCCAGCGCCCATACCGTTGGTCAGCTTCTCGCCGATCTGAACCTTGTTGGGGCAGATGGACTTATTCAGATCCTGCTTGTCAGTATTGACGACTACGAAATCAACGCCGTCGACCTTGGCATCGATCATACGGTTGATAACATTGTTACCTGCGCCGCCGACACCGATTACTTTAATTTTAACTACGCGTTCCTGGATATCAAACATTATGAACTCCTCCTATGTATGCTTTTGCCTGACACCTCATAGGCATACAGACAGTAATTATAATATTACCTCTATATTCTATCCCAAAAATCCCATTCGGTCAATAGAAAATCTCATTTTTTGTCAAAGAATTTATAATTTTTCTTATTTTTATAAGAAAAGAACTGATTTTTAATCCTCAGGCCAGGGTTCATAGTAATACTTACCCTCGGAATCACTGAGGCTGATGTCCAGAACCACAGAAGTGTGCTCTCCGTTCTCATCCAGATAGGCCCTCAGCGCCAGGATCTTCTTGCCTAATTGGGTGGCGTCGCCTACCTCCACCAGGAATCGGTCACCCCGCCAAAGGCGGATAGCATAAATATCGGAAACATCCAAACTGGTCATCCTGCCCAGGATACCGTTGCGCTCCAATTCAGAAAGCACAGCAGTTGCTGCCTGGAGCTTCTCGCTGCCATAGACAATGGGAGGCAGGGTCTCGCCATCGGCCAATGTCTCCTCCTGCTGGATTTCTTCTGCAACAGCAGTATGTCCGGGTTCGGGATTCGCAATTCGCACGCCTGAGATCTTGGTATAGTTTGCTGCATCGGCCTCTGTGATCTTATCCACCACTTTGGCATCTGCCGCCATAAGCCACCAACTCTCATCGTTTGCCTGTATGGAATACAAAACGGTCAGCTCTTCAATCTGAATGTTCACCGTATCCGGCAAAGTAATGCTAATACGGACACTCTTGACATAGGGCAGTTCGGTCTTGATTCTGGCTGCAATCTTCGCTTTGTTCAGCGTCAGCAGGTTATCGCCCTTATTGATGCCGGAGGCCTCCTGGATCTCCCAGGCGGTGTATTTTTCAGTACCGGAAACTTTTACATCCTTGACCTTAAAGAAGATCGCCATGCCAAGCACCAACGCCAACACCACTGCCACAACAGTCACAAGATGCAACAAGAAGCGGCGGCGCTGGAAAGGCTTCGGTTGGGTATAAACCACATCCGAACGCTTGCGGGATCTTTCCCGGGTTTTCTCTTTGGTCGTCATTTACATTCTCCTTATTTCCTGATGAGGGCTTCCATCGTATCGCACAGACGGTCCGCACAATCAGGGATCACCATATTTTGCAGCGCTTTTGTCATCTGACTGTAGCGGTCCGGATCCGCAAGGATCTGGCCGATCTTCTCCATCAGCACCTCAGGTGTGCAATCCTTTTCCAGAAGCAGCACCGCACCGCCGGTCTCTGCCAAAGCCCGGGCGTTTTTCTCCTGGTGGTTATCCGTAACATTGGGAGAAGGAACCAAAATACAAGGCGTGCCGGAAGCCGCGATCTCATTGCAGCTGCCTGCGCCGGCGCGGCTGATGACTACATCTGCCGCTGCCATCACCTCGGGCATATTGTAGATATATTCCTTCATCATAATAGAGTCGGAATTCTCCGGGTCTACCCCCTGCTCCCGGACATAATCCGGCAGCCAGCTCCAGCCGTAGCTGCCTACAGCGTGGATGTGCTGATAAGGGAATCCTGCCTCCTGCTCCAGACGGAACAGCTTTGCAGTCATCTCATTCATCACCCGAGCGCCCTGAGAACCGAAGGTAGACACAATCACCGGACGGCTGTCCAGGTTCAAAGCCTTGCGGGCATCTTCCTTTTTAGTGAATATAAATTCCCGGCGGACCGGCATTCCTACCACCTCCACCTTTTCAGGATGGCGGTAGTGCTTTGCACTTTCGGGGAAACACACCAAAACCTTATTGACCCGATCTGCGATCAGTCGGGTCGTCAGGCCGGGCATTGCATTTGCTTCATGCACGCAGGTGGGGATTCCCATCTGAGAGCCTGCCATCAGCGCAGGAAAGCTGGCGTAACCGCCGGTACCCACGATCACATCGGGTTTGAACTCCCGGAAGATCTTCTTACACTGGCGGATGGCATACAGGGTGCTGCGCACCGCTTTGACATTCATCTTCAGCGCCTTAAAATTCTTGCCTCGTTCGATACCGTATGCAGGAAAGACCTTGAGCTCGTAACCGGCCTTGGGCACCAGCTCTTCTTCCATATTGCCGCGACCGCCGATGAACAGAATGTTACTGTCCGGATGGCGCTCTTTCCATATATTGGCCACGGCGATAGCGGGATTGATATGGCCGCCGGTGCCGCCGCAGGTGAAAATCACATTCATACAAAATCCTCCTGGGGCGATGGTGATTTGCGATAACGGGAAACACTGAGAAGTACTCCCATCTCCCCCAAATTCACCGCCAAAGCCGTACCTCCGTAGGAAAAAAACGGCAAGGCGACACCGGTGGAAGGAAGCAGGTTCGTTACCACGCCCAGATTTAATACAGTCTGCACTGCGATCAGGGTAATCAGCCCCGCCGCCAACACGGTGGAAAACCGATCCGGCGCACGCAATGCGATCCAATAACCGCGAAGAATGAGACCACCGAACAGCACCACGATCAGCACTGCACCTACAAATCCCAATTCTTCACAGATAATTGCAAAGATATAGTCATTATACTGAAATGGCAAATACAAATATTTCTGTCTGCTTTTGCCGAATCCCAACCCAAACAAGCCGCCGGAGCCAATGGCATACAGCGACTGCAGGATCTGGTATCCCGTATCCCGGGGGTCACTTTCAGGGTCACGCCAGGCGGTAACCCGATCCCCGGCATAGCCCATCAGGCTGATATATACCACTACAAACAGCACAGCAGCCCCGGCACCTGCCAGCAGCCACTTAGGGTGCGTTCCGGCCACAAACATCATCACCACTGCCACAAGCCCCATCAGCATAATGGCAGAGAGATGTTTTTCCAGAGCCAGGGGTACCAGGATACCCAAAAGTGCACCGCCGAACCCTAACACGCCGTAGCGGAAAATTTTTGCATTTTCATCGAAATCTGTTGTGAGCCGTGCAAACAGCACGATCATCGCAAATTTCGCAATTTCTGATGGCTGGAACTGCAGGCCTGCTATGTTGATCCAGCGCTTTGCGCCGTTCACCGACTGGCCGAACACCAGCACAGACAAAAGCAGTAAGATCGCAGCCCCATAAATAGGCCAGGCCATTTTATACCACCACATTGGCGGTATCCGGCTGAGCACATACATAGCGCCCAATCCGATGACAGCGCATACCGCCTGCTTTTGCAGATAACGGGTCGCGCTGGTGTAGCTTGTGTCGTAAAGGCTTTGTGCGCAGCTTGCAGAATAGAGCATCGTCAGCCCGATCGCCAGAAGCGCAAGTAATAGAATCAAAAAAGGAACATCCGGTTTTTCACCCGCAATCGACAATGGGTTGCGGCGGACCTCTTTGGCAGACAGTCTACGCTGTACCGCCATACAAAAAGTCCTTTCTTATGCAAAGAATCCGGTGAGACTGAACCAGGCCACCACGCACATTACTGCGCAAACTGCAGTAAATACCAATACGATCTTTACTTCCTTCCAGCCACACATCTCGAAATGATGGTGGATGGGGGTCATTTTGAAGATCCTCTTGCCGTGGGTAAGTTTAAAATAACCCACTTGCATGATCACAGAAAGAGTCTCCAGCAGGTACACAATGCCCACCAGCACCAGAATAAAAGGAATATCCAGAGCAAATGCCATACCGCAAACTGCACCACCCAGGAACAGAGAGCCGGTATCGCCCATGAACACCTTTGCAGGATGCCAGTTGTAAATCAGGTATGCTGCCAGGGCGCCAACCAGGCAGGCAGGCAGCAACGCCAGATCCATCTGCTCCTTGAAAAAGCCAACCACAGCAAAGAATGCCATCACAGGAATGGTAACCGTGGCGCAGAGGCCGTCCACACCGTCGGTCAGGTTCACGGCATTGACGCCGCCAACCATGATGAACATAGCAATGAAGATGTACGCAATAATATGGATCTCTCCGGTCCAGCCGAAGAACGGGATGTAGAGTCTATTAGATAACTTTCCGGTGTAATAGAGCATGTACAGATAGAGAGCGGATACCGCCATCTGCAGCAGTGCTTTTTGCAGAGAGGTCAGGCCCAGGTTGCGCTTGAACTTGATCTTGGTAAAATCATCCAAAAAACCGATCAAGCCAAAGCAAAGCGCCAGACCCAGTACATAGAACACAGTGTAATCCGTCATAGTGGGGATGCAGACAAGCAGCCAGATAATCGCTGCAGCAATAAACATCAAACCGCCCATCATTGGGGTGCCGGCCTTACTGTTATGCCAGGTAGGGCCCAGCTCACGAATGGACTGACCTGCCTTCAGCGCCCGTAGCAGGGGCAGCAGAAAATATCCCAACACGCCGGAAAGCACAGCAGCTGCACCGACAGTAATGATAAGTCTTAACATAAGCGCTCCTCCAACTCTCTATTTCTCTTCCATCAGAAAGGCATCCAGCACCTGCTCCATCCGCACACCCCGGCTGCCCTTAAAGAGGATTACATCGCCGGGAAGCGCCAATGCCTTCAGGGCCTTTGCCATTGTATTTTTGTCGTCAAACGCCTGGGCATTTGCCATGCCCTTACTCTCAGCACCGCGCACCATATCTGCGCTGCTGGGGCCGTAGCACAGCAGGATATCTGCATTTTCTGCAGCGTGGACACCTACCTGATAGTGGGCATCCCGGGTTTGTTCACCCAGCTCCAGCATTTCACCCAGAACCGCAATGCGACGGGCATTGCGATTGCCCAGAACCCGAAGGGATGCCCGCATGGACTCAGGGCCAGCATTGTAGCAGTCTTTAATGATGGTGTACTCCCCTGCCCGGAAGATCTCCTGACGGCCTTCCATATTGCGGAAGAAGAACAGTCGCTCCCGGATCTCAAAAGGATCCACGCCCAACTCCAGGCCCACACAAACGGCGGCCAGTGCGTCGCCTACAAAATGCTCGCCCTCCAGACCCAGGCTGACAGAGAAAGACTCCATCGCGGTCTTGACCCGGAACTTGATATTGCCCTCACTCTGGCGGATGTCGTAGCCATAAACAGAGCAATCCATGCTCTCAGCACCGAAGAACACCGGTGCGCAGGGGTGATTTTTCTGGGTGTAGAGCAGGTCGTTGTCGCCATTGAGGAACAGCCGGCCGTTTTCGTCCATACCCTCTAAAATCTCCATCTTGGCTTTCAGGATACCCTCCCGGGAGCCCAGATGCTCAATATGCATAGTGCCCACATTGATGATCACGCCGATCTCGGGCTTTGCAATGTTGGAAAGATAAGCAATCTCACCAAAATGGTTCATGCCCATCTCCAGCACCGCCACCTGGGTGTCCTCAGGCATCGCCAAAATGGCCATAGGCATACCGATATCGTTATTGTGGTTCACGGGAGTCTTTTCCACCCGGTAGGAGCCTTCCAGCACGCAGGCGATCATTTCCTTGGTGGTGGACTTGCCTACAGAACCGGTAACACCAACCACCTTCATGCCGATTCTCTGGCGTTCTGCCGCAGCGATCCGGCCCAAAGCGATACGGACATCCTCCACCACAATGGCGGGATAGTCGCCGTCACAATGCTCACAAAGCACCGCAGCCGCACCTTTTTCCAATGCGGCGGGGATGAAGTCGTGACCGTCTCTGACGCCTTTGAGGGCCAGGAACAGCTGGTCTTTCTCCAATTTGCGGGTGTCGTTATTGGCTCCTAAGAAAGTTACCTCTTTATATTTCGGATCGATCTTGCCGCCGCACCAAAGTGCAGCCTGCTCCAGGGTAATTCTTCCCATAGTGATTCCTCATTACTTCAAATATTCTGCCACGATCTCCCTCTCATCCATGTGATATTTGACTCCATGGATCTCCTGATAGGTTTCATGGCCTTTTCCTGCTAATACAATTATATCACGGTTTTCCGCAATGTCCATAGCATGATGGATAGCTTTTACACGATTTTCAATGACTTCGTAATTTTTTTGCTCCGGCGCAACGCCTTTGAGGATATCGGAAATGATTGCCATCGGCTCTTCCGTCCGGGGATTATCGGAAGTAATGATGCAGTGATCGGCAATTTTCACACCGATACGGCCCATAATAGGACGCTTAATGGGGTCCCGGTCACCGCCACAACCGAACACGGCGATGAGACGACCCCGGCAGAACCCCTTAACAGAGGAAAGCACATTCTCAAGGCCATCGGGAGTGTGGGCATAGTCAATGAGCACTGTGTAGGGCTTGCCGGGAGTGGGAACTACCTCCACCCTGCCCTTGACACCTTTGGCAGTTTTCAGAGCATGGGCGCAATCTTCCAGGCAGATGCCCAGTTGCACGCCGATGCCCAACACAGTCAGTGCATTATAAACCGTGAATTTACCGGGAATCGGCAGCTCCACACGGCACTGTCGTCCCGCATATTTTGCAGTGAACCCAACGCCGTCGGACAGAAGCTCCAGATCTTCGGCCTGCAAGCCTGCCTCCTGCGTCACAGAGGTGGTCAGGTGGTCGGCGCTTGCCTTTGCACTGATCCGGGCGTACCATTCGTCATCCCGGTTGATCACACTCTTGCGACAGCGGGCAAACAGCTCTGCCTTGGTGTCGCAATAGTTTTCCATCGTCTTGTGGAAATCCAGATGATCCTCGGTGAGATTGGTAAAGGCTGCCACATCGAAAGTAATACCTCCCACCCGATCCAGCGCAATCGCGTGAGAAGAAACCTCCATCACCACATGGGTGCAGCCCGCATCACGCATTTGCGCAAAGAGCGCTTGCAGCTCGAAGCTTTCCGGGGTAGTACGCTTGGTTTCCAGCAAAGTATCACCAATCAGATTGCCGGTAGTGCCAATAAGACCTACCTTTGCGCCCAGAGTGGTTTCCAAAATATGCTTGAGCAACAGTGTTACCGAAGTCTTACCATTGGTGCCGGTAACACCGATGAGCTGAAAGCTCTCCACGGGACGGCCGAAATAGTTGGCTCCCAACTGGGCCAGCGCAAGGCGGGCAGAAGCTACCTTCACATAGGGAACATCATCCCATTTGAGGGTCTTTTCTGTCACGGCCACGGTAACGCCCTTTTCCATCATTGCGGGGATATAGTCATTGCCGTCAAAAGTAAAGCCGGAAATAGCCAGGAACAGACTGCCGGGTTTGACATCCTTCTTTCGGGAGTCATAGACCACCTCTGTGATCTCCATCTCCGGATCTGCGTGCATTTCCAGAACTTCTACGCCATTTAACAACTCTTTCAGCTTCATATAATCTCCTCCGGCGGTCAATCCGCCACTTTTGTATCCGTAAATTCCAGCCGGATGGTGGTTCCCACCGGCACTTCTTGCTCTTTTGGTATCGACTGGGCTGTTACTGTAATGCCCGGTGCTATATCGGGATTGCCTGCTACCAGGATATTCAGACCTAATATACCGGCTGCGTCGCTGGCCTGCTGTCGGTTCATCCCATAAAAATCCGGTACTTTTACCATTTCCTCACCGGGAGATTCTTCCAGATAAAGAAGCACTTGACTATTGCCGGGAATTGTCTGTCCCACGCCGGGAATCTGGGCAACTACCCGCTCTCCTTCTCCCCGGAACACAGCTTCCAGTCCCAATTCCTTGAGTTTTTTCTCTGCCTCTTCCTTAGTCAGTCCGGTCAAATCATCCAGCACCACAGTTCTGCCTGCTGCATCTTCTTCCGTATAACTCTGTTTTACACCCAGATATGGGAGGATGTCTCCCAAGACACCGCCTACAGTGGGCGCCGCCATAACGCCACCGGAAATATACAGTCCCGTGGTCCGGGACGGTGTATCCAACGCCACCAGCACGATGTATTCGGGGTCATCCATAGGGGCGATGCCTACAAAAGAAACGATCTTATCCAGGGTCTTTTGGCCGTTTTCATCCAGCACATCGATCTTTTCGCTGGTGCCGGTCTTACCGCCAATGAGATATCCTGCAACGGCTGCGTTTTTTGCCGTTCCCTCTTCCACCACGGACTGCAAAAGCTGACACATGGTTTCAGAGGTCTCGTTACTGATCACCTGCCGCAAAACGGTAGGTTCCTGCCTAAGCACAGTGTTTCCCTCCGGGTCAATGACCTCGGAGACGATATAAGGTTCCAGCAGATATCCGCCGTTGACCACAGCGGCGATCCCCCGCACGAGCTGCAAGGGGGTCAATTTGAAGGTCTGGCCGAAAGAGCCGGAGGTCAAAGATGCTGTTCCCCATTTATCGGTATCCACAACCACAGACTTATCAAAAAACACGCCCTTGCTTTCGCCGGCCAGGTCAATCCCTGTTTTTTCCAGGATGCCGAAATTCTTTACATACTCGTAAAAGCGTTCCCCGCCTAATTTCAGAGCAATGTGGGCGAAGGCCAGGTTGCAGGAATTCTGCAGTGCCTGGGGCGTCTTTTGCGCGCCGTGACCTTTGGAGCGCCAACAGTGGAGCAGCTGGGATCGGCCGGGAATATGCTCCGCACCGGAGCAAGAAAAAGGCGTATCCAGGGTGATTGCGCCGCAATCCAGTGCTGCAGCCATAGTCATCACCTTGAAGGTAGAACCCGGCTCGTAGCCATCAGAAATGCAGCGATTGCGCCACTGTTTAAGCCGCGCCTCTGTCAGGGCTTCTTCATAAGCCTTTTTCCCAGCCTCATAGGCCTCAGAACCTTTTTCATATTGTAAATACGAAAGGCGCAGCTCTTCACATCGGGCATAGGCCTCAGGATCTGCGATATTCTGATAATCGTTAGGGTCATAGCCGCCTATGGTCGCCATGGCCAAGATTTCACCGGTCTTGGCATTCATCACCAGGCCGAAAGCACCGTTTTGCACATCGTACTTGGCAATGGCAGTCTCCATTTGCTTCTCAAGGCAGGCCTGCACCGTAGTATCCAGTGTCAGCACCACGCTGTTGCCCTGTCGGGAGAGCAGGTAATCCTCATAGGAATACGGCATATCCATCTCGTTGTTGCCTTTGGTGGTGATCACCTTACCGGTGGTGCCTTCCAAATAGCTGTTATAGGCCGCTTCTACCCCTTCACAGCCTGCGTTGGAGCTGTTGGTAAAACCGATGACCTGAGAGGCCAGCGTTCCATAGGGGTAGTATCTTTGAGAATCCGGCTCCAGATGGATGCCGGAAATGTTGTTTTCATTGATGTAATCCCGGATCTGGTCCGCAACCCCAGGATCGATCCGGGCCGCGACCTGCTTATAGCGCACCCGCAGATCTGATGCCTGCTCTATAATCCATTGGGTATCTTTTTCCAGAATGCGTCCGAGATTCTCTGCCACATCAGCGATGTCCGCTCTGGACTGCTTCAGCTCCTGGGGATCTAAGTATACATTCTCCACACTTTTGCTTGCAGCGAGAATGTTCATATTCCGGTCGTAGATGTACCCTCGGTCTGCCCCAACCTGGGTCATTCTGGTCTGATTGTCCAGCGCCAGTTTTGAATAGCGGTCATATCCGCTGATCATCAGCCGATACAACTGGGCAGACACCGGCATAAAAGCCAACATCCCGAACACCAGTGCTACGGCAATGATCCGCTTTTGTTGGGAGGAATCTCCCCGTATGCGTCGGTACTGTTTTTTGTGCTGTGCTTTTTTCAACACTACCCCCACCTTTACACCACAGAACCTATGAATGGGCAGCGAGGGATTCCCTTGCTGCCCATTGCTGCTGTTCATTAAAGTGTATTGGTCGGGACAATCTTTATGCAAATAATCTTGTCAGAAATGTACCGATTCTATCCATCAGCGTAACCGTGGTAGCCTCCTGCTGTACAGGGGGCGTCACCTCCAGGCTGACCACCGGGTTCTGGCCCTTATGAACCATACCCAGTGCCAGAGCAGTATGCTCTACTTCCTCGACATCATAGCTGTGGAGATATTCTTCCTCCAGCACATCGTTTTGCGTACGGAGCTCAGTGACATAGGCCTGCATTTTGGCCGTTTCTTTTTTCTGGTTGGCATATCCGGCCAAACCCACACCCATCATAATAAACATACACACCGCAACTGCAATGGCAAACACTGCCACAGGATCGATGTAGATACACTTACGGGTCGCCTTACGCTGGCGGGGAAGATTGGCCTTCTTATAGGGAGCCGGGGCTTTCTCCATTTTGCGGGCTGCGCTGCCCTCTACTGTAAAACGGACATATTGTACTTTTGCCGTACTTGCCATATACCGTGCTCCCTCCTTTTGTCAGATTTTTTCACACACCCGAAGCTTTGCACTGCGGGATCTGGGATTGTCTGCCAGCTCCCGGTCGGAAGCTGTAATAGGTTTTCTTGTCAGGATCCTGACCTGAGGCTTCTTGCCACAAACACACACCGGGAAATTAGGTGGGCAGGTACAGCCCTTGGCTGCCAATGCCATGCCGTTTTTCACGATCCGGTCTTCCAGGGAATGGAATGTGATGATGACAAGACGACCGCCGGGATTTAGAAGTCCGATAGCGTCCTGCATAATCTTTTCCACAGCTGCCAACTCATCGTTGACGGCAATGCGGATCGCCTGGAAGCTACGCTTTGCAGGATGCTGCTTTTCACGAAGTGCTGCCGGCGGCATTGCCGAACGGATCACATCGCAAAGATCAAAGGTGGTTTCGATGGTAGATTGTTCACGACGGCGGCAGATAGCAGCTGCAATCTGAGGTGCATACCGTTCTTCGCCGTAGGTGTATAAAATTCGCTTTAACTCTTCCTGAGACCAGGTGTTTACCACCGTATGGGCCGTCAGGGAGTCCTGATTGTTCATTCGCATATCCAGCGGTGCGTCCGCCATATAGGAAAACCCCCGCTCCCCGTCATCCAACTGGGGAGATGAGACGCCCAAATCCAAAAGAATGCCGTCCACACCGGATATATTCAGCTCTGCCAGGACATTTGCCATTTCACTGAAATTGGAATGGCAAAGGGTCACATTGGCTTTGTAGGGCTCCAGCCGCTTCCCTGCTGCCTGCAGTGCCACAGGATCCCGATCGATGCCGATGAGTCTGCCGCTTACAAGGTGCTTCGCAATCTGGCTAGAGTGACCGGCGCCACCCAGAGTGCCGTCCACATAGATGCCATCGGGTCGGATGTTCAGGCCGTCAATACATTCCTGCAGCAGAACCGACACATGATGAAACTCCGTCATAGGCCAATCGCCTCCAGGGAGGCCAACAGCTTCTCGGGAGTGAGATTTTCTTTCTCAAAGGCGCTGAACTCTTCAGCATCCCAGATCTCTGCCTGACCGGCTCGGCCGACAATCACTACATCTCTGCCGATGCCTGCATAATCCAAAAGGAATTGGGTCAGGCTGAAGCGGAACTGCTTATCCGGGTTGCATTCCGTTGCGTTCATGAAGATCAGGCTGGTGGCTGCGGAACGATGGGAGATGGGCAGTGTGTTGTAGTTCTGCTCCATAGTCTTCCAATCTGCGTCCTTGTAGATAGTGAGACAACGATGACCGCAGTTGACACCGAGGGTTACGAAGAAGTCCTCACCCAACTCACCACGCAGCTTTGCAGGCACAAAAAGACGGTTCTTATCGTCCAGCTTTGCCGGGTACTTACCAATCATGTTTTCTCACCCCCTGTTCCACTTTACTCCACTTTGCTACCATTTTGCTCCATGTAACGACATTATAACGAATGATTTTTCATAAATCAATACTTTTTTTCGTTTTTTTTGAAAAAAATGCCGAAAAACACCGAGTTTTTCCAATTTTAGAACACTTGTTCTATAAAAACAGATTCCTTCGAACTCAGCAAGAGAATTTCATCTCCTGCCCTTGCCACAAACCCTTGATATTTTTGGGTGTTTCGTCACAATCCAGCAGAAATACCGTCAACGGCCCCTCCACCTTTTCCTGCACCAAACGGCGCATTTGTCGGGCGCCATCTTCCCGTTTGGCAAGTTCTCCCAAGTTCTGTGCCAAGTTCCCAGGTAATTGCAATTCCATACCTTCTGCCGAAGCTCTTGTCTGCAGCTCCCGAAGATACTTTCCGGCGATCTCGGTCATCGCCTGGGGTTCCAGCCGATTAAAACAGACCACCTTATCCAGACGCCCCAGGAACTCCGGAGTGAATCGCTCCCGCAGTGCCTGCATATACCGCTCTCCCCTGCCGGTGGGCTGAAATCCCAAGCCATCGCTTTTCTGTTCGCCGCCAATATTGGAGGTCATCACCACCACAGCATTCCGGAAGCTGACTCTGCGACCGCTGCTGTCGGTCAGAACCCCCTCTTCCATAATCTGCAGCAGAATCCCCGCGATATCCGGATGTGCCTTCTCGATCTCATCAAACAACACCAGGCAATAGGGTCGGCGGCGCACCGCCTCGGTAAGCTTACCGCCTTCCTCATAGCCGATATATCCGGGAGGTGCACCGATCAGGCGCGCTACTGCGTGCTTTTCCATATACTCCGTCATATCCAGACGGATCATTGCGTCTTTGCTGCCATAGATCTCTCTGGCTAAGGTGCGACACATTTCCGTTTTGCCAACACCGGTAGGACCTGTCAGCAGCAGGCTGGCCACAGGCCGTTCCCCATCCCGCAATCCAAACAACCCACGCCGCACCGTCTCGGCAACCTGGGAGACTGCCGTCTGCTGCCCCAGCACCGATTGTCCCAGGATCTGCTCCAAGTTTTTTAGTCGTAGCCGGGCATCTGCTGTAAGCCGTCCAACCGGAATACCAGTGCGGGCAGATACCGCCCAAGCCACATCCTGCGCACAGACTGCTCTGCCACGCTTTTCCTGGCTCTTACCGGAGATCTTCTGCATCTTATCCCGAAGGATCGCTGCTTTTTCAAACCGGTTGTCACGAACCGCAGCGTGGAGCTCCCGCTCCAGGTCCTGCTGTTGCTCCCATTTGCCGCAGCGCATTTCCTCCAGACGGGCATGGGCCGCTCCCTCATCCAAAAGGTCAATGGCCTTATCCGGTAAATACAGATCCGGCAGATACCTCCGTGACATTTCCAGCGCTGCCTGAAGCGCCTCCTCACGGATCCGCATCCGATGATGCCGTTCCAGACCGGGTTTGACACCCCGCAGGATATCCATCGCCGCTTTTTCATCCGGCTCTTCTACCTTTACGGGACGAAAACGACGCTCCAAAGCGCCGTCCTTTTCAATGTATCTTCTATATTCATCCGGGGTTGTAGCACCCAGCATTTGCAGCTCTCCGCGCCCCAGGGCAGGCTTAAAAATGTTTGCTGCATCGATAGCGCCTTCCGCTGCTCCGGCGCCCACAATGGTGTGCATCTCATCCACAAAGAGGATCACATCCCCACTGCGACGGATCTCTGCAAGCACATCCCGGATTCGTTCCTCAAACTCTCCCCGATATTTGGTCCCCGCCACCAGATTGGCCATATTCAGGCTGACCAGTCGTTTGTCCCGAAGCTGGGGCGGCACTGCGCCTGCAGCCATCCGCTGCGCAAGTCCTTCTGCAATGGCAGTCTTGCCAACGCCGGGTTCCCCCACCAGTGCCGGATTGTTCTTATGTTTTCTGGACAGGATCTCAATCACTGCATCGATCTCCTTTTCCCGTCCGATCACCGGCTCCATAGATCCGGCTTTCTGGATCATATCTTCACTGAATTGTTCAAGTAATTTCGTACGAACCGCCTCCTTACTTTTCACTGCAGACTTTTGGTGTAACGCCCGGTGGACCGCTTTATCAAATAACATCTGCTCCTCCACACCGCTGATGGCAAGCAGTTCCTGGATCTGCTTCATCCGAAGCAACGACAGAAGAACATGCACATTATTGACTTGTGGACTGCCGCAACCTTTCGCCTCTCCCGCAGCTCTTTTCAAAACCTGCCGCGCCTGGACTGACAGCCCTTGGGGTAACGGCAACCCCGGCGTTCCGGTGCCCCAAAGAAAGGCTATCATCTGCCGGGTCATTTCGCTGTCCACCCCCGCGCCACGCAACATCTGCCCGGAAGCCCCGGGATCCTGACTAACGGCCAACAACAGGTGCACCGACCCAACACAGCTATGTCCCATATCTCTTGCTGATGCCGCCGCATCCACCAAAAGCAACTGTACATCTCCACCAAAACGCATAAAAATCCCCCCTTTTGGAAAAATGTTCCCCTCAGTTTTCAGAAAATATACAGATCAATTTCTAAAAAGGCATTGCAATTTCAAAAATCCGTGTTAGAATAGAGGTGCAAATGTTTTGCAACTAAAACATAATAATGGAGGAATTATCATGGCTTACAAAATTACAGATGCTTGCCTGAAGTGCGGTAGCTGCGCTGACAACTGCCCCGTTGAGGCTATCTCCGAGGGTGAAGAGATGTTCGTCATCGACGCTGATCTGTGCGTTGACTGCGGCACCTGTGTCGATAACTGCCCCGTGGAAGCTATCGTGGAAGGCTAATTAAAATTCCGCAATCGACCTGTGTGCCGGTCATCCGGTACGCAGGCCGATTTTTTATTTATACATTTACAAAGACTGAGGTTTATATGGAACGATTGTGGAACGGATATAGCCTGGATATCCCCAAAAGCGCTTTTCCCCTGAGCACCGACTCGATGCTCCTGGCTGATTTTGTGCGGATGGGGCCTCAGAGCAAGGTGTTGGATTTAGGCGCCGGCAGCGGCACTCTGGGCGTGCTGCTTTGTGCCAAGGATCCGGGCTGCACCGTTACGGGTATTGAGATCGATCCTGCGGCCCACGAAGCCGCCCTTTCTAACATTGAGGCAAACGATCTGCCCCTCCGCCTTTTCAGCATATTAGGTGATCTGCGGGATCCCCGGTGTATACCGGATGCCGGCAGTTATCACATTTGTGTATCCAATCCCCCCTACTTTTCCGCCGGCCCTCAAAGCAAGACCCACCCCAATGCCCGGCGGGAAGATCTTTGCAGTTCGCAAGATTTATTCCGGACCGCAGGAAAAGCCCTGCGCTACGGCGGCGATTTCTACCTGGTACACCGGCCGGAAAAACTGGCCCATTTATGTGCCTGCGGTGCAAACCATCAATTAGAGCTTAAGCGGCTTTGTGTTGTGCGTCATCGCAACGATGGCCCTGTAACGCTTTTATTGATGCAATTCCGTAAGGGCGGCAAACCGGGCCTTATATGGGAAGAATGCTGCTTACATACCGAAGCAGGCGAACCCACAGAATTCTACCGCCAACTGTACCATCTTTAGGAGGCAATCTTATGGCAGGCATGTTATATCTGGTCCCCACCCCCATCGGCAACTTGGGAGACATTTCCGTCCGCTGCAAGCAAACTCTGGAGCAGGCTGATTTTATTGCCGCAGAAGATACCCGGGTCAGCCTGAAACTGCTGAACTACCTGGGTATTAAAAAGAGCCTTGTCAGCTACTACGAGCACAACAAGGCGCAAAAAGGAAATATCATTATAGACCGGATCCTGGCCGGTGAGACTTGCGCTCTGGTATCCGATGCCGGAAGCCCCGCCATCTCTGACCCCGGTGAGGAATTGGTCAAACAATGCCACGATGCAGGCATCACCGTCTGCGCCATCCCCGGCCCCTGTGCGGTGATCACTGCCTTGAGTATTTCCGGCCAAAACACCGGCCGATTTTGCTTCGAAGGATTCCTTTCCACGGCAAAAAAGAGCCGTCGGGAACATCTGGAATCCCTGGCGGAAGAACCGCGGACAATGATCTTCTATGAAGCACCCCACAAGCTCCTTGCCACCTTGCAGAGTATGGCTGAAGTATTCGGCGAGGATCGCTCCATCAGTCTTTGCCGGGAACTGACCAAGCTCCACGAAGAAGTGATCCGCACCACATTGGGCCAGGCCATCCGGTACTACACCGACAACGCCCCCAAGGGTGAATTCGTATTGGTCGTCGCCGGCGCAGAGCCCAAAGAAAAAGCTGTGGCCACCCCGGAGGATGCTGCCGCACGGGTTGCAGAGCTGATGGCCGGCGGTATGAGCCGCAAGGATGCCGTCCGCCAGACCGCCGCAGAGCTGAATCTGCCTAAAAATATTGTTTATGATGCTGCACTTTCCTGACGAAAAGAGGTAACATTATGCCGAAATCCGATAACCAGAAATTGAAAATTCTCTACATACTGGATTACCTGGAAAAAAACTCCCGGGAAGATCATCCGGTGAACGCTTCCGAGCTGATCACCTATCTTGACCGCACCCACGGTATCCGCTGCGACCGCAAGACGGTATACTCCGACATTGCGGCGCTGCAGGATTTTGGTGTGGACATTATCTCAATCCCCGGCAAAAATGGCGGTTACTATATCGCCTCGCGGAATTTCGAGCTACCGGAGCTGAAGCTGCTAATCGACGCCGTACAGTCCAGCCGTTATCTCACAGAGAAAAAATCCCGGGAGCTGATTGAAAAACTCTGCGCGCAATGCAACGAGCAGGACGCAAAGCTGATGCGCCGCAATGTGCTGGTCTCCGGTCGGGTCAAGAGCATGAATGAGACCATCTACTACTCCGTAGATGCCATCCAGGAGGCCATCGCTCAGGGAAAGCAGATCACCTTCCGCTATTTCGACTGGGATTTAGGCGGTAAGCGCCGCTACCGGGATAATACATATTTAGCCAGCCCCTATGGTCTGTGCCAGGACAACGAGAATTGCTATCTGCTGGCCTTCTCCGAGCGACACGGCATCACCTCTTACCGGGTGGACAGAATGACTGACAT
The DNA here is from genome assembly GCA_045601585.1 of Faecousia sp. Lineage (GTDB taxonomy): Bacteria > Bacillota > Clostridia > Oscillospirales > Oscillospiraceae > Faecousia. Next base: position 17,723 of record JAZRZW010000051.1, read on the forward strand.
TACTGTGACCGACCAAAATCGCATCCCCTGCCCCGAGCTCACCGGCAGCAAACTGGTAGAACACGCAAACCATCGTTTCCAGATGTACTCCGGCGACACCACCGAAGTGAAGCTGCGTTTCCACCGCAGCCTGATCAACGTGGTGGTAGATCGCTTTGGCAAGGATGTTATGTTGATCCCCGACGGGGATGATTTCTTCAACTTTACCGCAAAAGTCGCCGTTTCCCCCATGTTCCTGAGCTGGGTCATCGGCTTTGGCGACAAAGCGAAGATCCTTCACCCCGCCTCTGTAGTAGATAGCTGCAAAGCCCTTTGCCGCAGCGCTATGATGCAGTATCCAGATTAAGGTCTGCCGGCAAAAGCCGCATAGAATCAAAAAGCTGCTGCCAAACGCTCTGAAGTTCCCCTGCCGTATCTGCGTCAGCCATTGTAGTTAAGACATAGTGGTAGTTGCCGTCGTCCAGGATACACAGGCGTCCTACCTGCTCCCGGTTTTCTCCGGCTGCGCTCCAGACGCACTCATACCGCTTGACGCCCTGGGTCTGGGTCTCAATCAGGCGAAGCTGATCTTTAGAAAAGCCAGTGCAGCTGCGGATGGTCCCATCCAGGTCGCCGCTTTGCACAGTCTGAACTGTGATAAAATAATCATCACAGAAATAGATCTCCCCCATTTGCTCACTTTGCAGCACCGGGGTTTGGGCGCCCTCCGGCAGATCCACCACAATCTGCTGCGCCGCAGGCAGCACCACTGCCTCCTGAGCATCCATTACGGTTTCAAAGGTCTCCTGACTGCCGCAGCCTGCCAGCAACAATATCATCGGTAGAAGGACTAAAAGTTTTTTCATTGCCATCCCTCCAGAAAGGTTTTACCATGAATGATTTGATCATTTATCTGTTTCTAATCAATGCGCTTTCCTTCCTGCTTATGCTGATCGATAAACAAAAAGCAAAGAAAAATAAATGGCGCATCCCGGAAAGCACGCTGCTGGCGGTGGCATTGTTAGGTGGCAGTATGGGAACTTTATTTGGAATGTTCATTCTCTGGCATAAAATTAAAAAGCCCACTTTTTTCAAAGGCATTCCCTTGATCCTGCTGTTGCAGGCCATCGGCATTGCAATATTTATAACAAAAAGCGACATTCGTTAAGAATGTCGCTTTTGATTATAGATTTTGCATCAGCGCTTCGGCGCACATCATTCCGTCGATTGCTGCAGACATAATGCCGCCTGCGTAACCAGCGCCCTCTCCGGCAGGATAGAAACCAGCCAACCCCGGGGATTGCTTTGTCTCATCCCGGAGGATACGCACCGGGGAAGAGCTTCTGGTCTCGGGAGCAGTCAGCACACTGTCGGGATCGGAGAAGCCTTTCAGATTCCCATTCATCTGCACAATCGCCTCTCGCAACGCCCGGGTGATCTTATGAGGCAAGACCGCATTCAGATCACACCAGGTAACACCGGGTCGGTATGTCGGCAGAACACTGCCGGGGCCGGTGCTCGCCACGCCGCTGAGGAAATCTCCTACCTTTTGCGCCGGGGCATAGTAATTGCTGCCGCCCGCCAAAAAGGCTTTGTGCTCAATCTCCTCCTGCCAATACATACCGGCAAGAGGACCTTCGCCGGGGAAATCTTTGGGATTCAAGGTAACGAGCAGCGCTGCGTTGGCATTTTCGCCGCCTCGGTCTGCATAGCTCATGCCGTTGGTAACCACACCGCCTGCCTGGGAAGCTGCCGCCACCACATATCCACCGGGACACATGCAGAAAGTGTAAACGGTCTCTTCGTCCAGGTGCTTGACCAGTTTATAGTCCGCAGGAGGCAGCACCGGATTCAGCTTGCCATACTGGGCCTGATCTACCACCGACTGGGGATGCTCGATCCGGACACCCATAGCAAAGGGCTTGGGTTCCATAGGCAGGTTTTTTTCCAGCAGATAACGGAATGTGTCTCTGGCGCTGTGACCTACTGCAAAGATCACCTGATCACAGAGGATCTCCTCGTTGCCATTAAGCTCCACAGCGCAGATCCTGCCTTTTTCTTCCCGAATCGCAGTCACCTGGGCACCGAACCGCACTTGACCACCCAGAGAGATGATCCTCTGGCGGATATTCTGCACCACAGTCAGCAAAACATCGGTACCTACATGGGGCTTTGCGTCAAAAAGGATATCCTCCCCTGCGCCGGCCGCCACCATCTGCTCCAACACCCAGCCGATCCGGGGATTGTTGACACCGGTATTCAGCTTGCCATCAGAAAAAGTACCTGCGCCGCCTTCACCGAACTGGACATTGGTCTTTTCATTCAGCTCTCCGGTGGCAAAAAAGCGGGAGACTTTTTCGTGGCGGGTCTGGGCGTCCTCACCCCGCTCCAGCACGATTGGACGAAGACCGGCCAAAGCCAGCACCAAAGCTGCGAACATACCTGCAGGACCAAATCCAACCACCACCGGAGAACGCTCCGGCTCAGACGCAGGCTTGGGCACACGGTAAAATGAGACCGGCGCGATACTTGCCCGCTTACAGCCGCTTTGCTTCAGGATTTTATTCTCATTGCCGTCCACCTGGGCATCTACTGTGTAGACAATACGGACATCCGGCTTCTTACGGGCATCCACACTGCGGCGAACAATGCGGATCTTGCGAACTTTGGAATTGGAGATTCGCAAGGCCCTTGCCACCTCATAGGACAGCTGGGCAACGCTATGCTCCGGAGCCATCGATATTTCACGAATTCGAATCATACGGTTTCCTTTCCTGCACTCAGGCCGGCAAGGCGTCCGGAACTCCAGGCCCACTGCAAATTATAGCCACCACAGTCGCCATCGATATCCAGCACCTCGCCGCAGGCATAGAGTCCGGACACCAGCTTACTCTCCATTGTATGAGGGCAAAACTGCTCCGTCAGGACGCCACCGGCAGTCACCTGGGCATTGTCCATACCCATAGGCTCCGTCAGGGAGATCTCAAAGGATTTCACCGCTTTGCAGATATCCCCCATCTCCTGCCGGGTCAAAGTGGCTGCGCCATCTGCTGCCCGGACGCCGGCTGCCTTCACCAGTACCCGACCCAGTCGGTTATGAAGAACGCCGGTAAGCAGCTCCGCAATAGGCAAATTGCGTTCCTTGCGATGCTGTAATTCTTCCATCAATTCATCCCGGGAACAATCGGGAAGCAGATCCAGCACACATTTCCACTGGCCGGGGGTTGCACAAGCATCCCGAGACACTTCAAAGATCACCGGACCGGAAAGGCCATAATCGGTGAATTGAATCTCGCCGGCACTGTGTCTGTGCAGCACATCATCACAAAAGATCTCTGCGCGGCAATTCGCACGGACACCTTTGAGTGCAGCAATACCGCCCCAGCTGCTCCGAAGCTGCACCAGAGTGGGACGAAGCTTTGTGGACCGGTGACCGAACTTTGCCAAAAGGCGATATCCGGACATTGTGCCGCCCAATTTAGAACCGGCAATGCCGCCGCAGGCAACGATCAGCTTATCGCATTCCAAGGTGCGTTCCCCATCGCTGATGCAGAATATTTGGCCATCTTTACGAAGATTTTTTACCTCAAAATCCGTTATAACAGAAACATTTTCCTTTTCGAGAGCAAACCGCAGCACATCCACCACAGAGTTCGCCTGATCGGAATAGGGGTAGACCTTTCCGCTTGCTTCCGTAACGGTAAACAGGCCCATTTCACGGAACCACCGTAGCGTCTTTTCAGGAGGGAACATCTCAATGGCAGGCCGGGAGAACTCCGGATCGGTGCCGTGATAACCGCTTTTATCCGCTGCCATATTGCTTAAATTACAGCGGCCATTGCCGGTAGCCTGGAGCTTTCTGCCCAGGCGTGCCTGCCGCTCCAACAGCGTAACGCGGACATTGGGGTTTTCAGCTGCCGCTAACGCTGCCGCCATTCCCGATGCGCCGCCGCCGATTACGCAAATGTTCATCATCCATCCTCCTGCGATTTATTTCGTATATTATAACAAAGAAAAACTCCCCTTGCAATCAAAAAAACCTATGGTATAATACTATCGGTGATTAGATGGACAGACGCAACATTGACAAAATCGCCCAAACGCCGGAAGATCGACTGCTTTTGGCGAAAGTCTGGGATAAAATCCTGCCGGGCATAGATCGTAACATCCCCGCAAGCTCCTGTTTTCTCTCCCCCCGGGAGCAGGAAATGGTGCAATATCTTTTCGGTCAACAAGAGGGGCTGCAATTTTTTGGCGGTTACCCCGATGCAGAGCGAAGAATGCTGATCTACCTTCCGGATTATATGGATCCGGAAGATACCGACGGGATGATGGTGTGTCTGCGGGGAGCGTTTTATGAACACGACACCCTGACCCACAGGGACTTTTTAGGTGCGCTGATGGGCATCGGCATTGCCCGGGAGACAGTGGGCGATATCTGTGTGGATCAGGGTAGCTGTGATTTCTTTGTCACACCGGAAGTCGCTCCCTATGTCCTGCAGAACCTGGAAAGTGCCGGCAGAACAAAGCTGAAATTATCCCCTATCCCCCTTTCTGAGGTGCACATTCCTCAAGCTGAAACTGTGGAGATCCGGGACACTGTGGCCTCCCTGCGACTGGACAGTATTCTCTCCTCGGGTTTCCGGGTAGCACGAAGCGTGGCTGCCCAATGTGTAACTGCCGGCAAGGTTGCCATCAACGGTCTGCCTTGCGAAAAGCCGGACAAACTATTACAGCAGGGCGACAAGATCTCCCTGCGGGGATCCGGAAAAATCCGGTTAACTACCGTCAACGGCCAGACGAAAAAGGGTCGAATTTCCGTGGTCATTGACCGCTATGTGTGAGGTGTTTGGTTATGAATATGGATCAGGTGATCGCAAGAATCAACGAGCTGGCTAAGGCTGCCAAAGAGCGTACTCTTACCGCAGAGGAACTGACTGAGCGGGATAAGCTCCGCAGAATTTATATCGACTCCGTGAAGGCAAACCTGGTAGGTCAGTTGGAAAACACCTACATCGTTCGTCCTGACGGCACCAAAGAAAAAGTCAGACACAAATAAGAAAGAAAAGCAGATGCCCCGAGGCATCTGCTTTTGTTCTTTATTTGCTGGAGTGGACATAGGATGTTACACACATTGGTTTTTTGAGGTGAAACTATGGAACATCCTACCAACGCCATTACCATTCGGGGAAGCCTGCTGGAGCTTCCCGTATTCTCTCACGAAAATCACGGCAAAAAATTCTTCCGGTTTACTTTGGAAGTCCCACGGCTTTCGGGGGCTCTGGATCTGCTGCCGGTGATCGCAGAGGAATCCCTGCTAAACGCACTCGACCCCTGTGCCGGCAGTATGCTGACTGTCTCCGGGCAGATCCGTTCTTATAATCAGCGCAGTGACGGCGTGCGGCATCTGCTGATATTCGTATTCGCAGCAGACATCACCGTAGAGGACGGAGACCCGATCAACGAGGTGTATTTGGAAGGGCTTTTGTGTAAAGATCCCAACTTCCGTCGAACGCCCCTGGGTCGGGACATTTGCGATGTGATGCTGGTAGTTCCCCGGGCTTTCCATCGGGCGGACTATTTGCCCTGCATTCTCTGGGGGCGGACCGCGCAGGAGGTCTCCCAATGCCGCACCCGGGATAAACTGCAGATCTGCGGAAGACTGCAAAGCCGGATCTACACAAAATTGACCCCGGAAGGTGCCATCGACCGCACCGCCTATGAGATCTCTGCCCTGAATGCAGAAATCCTCCCGAAGGAGGATTTCGAGGATTTATAAAGATTTCAACAGATTCAGGATCAGCTCCCAGACACGGCCGGTTGAGGCAATGTCCAGCCTTTCCCGGCTGGTGTGGATATCGTGCATCTGAGGTCCTAAGGAAACACAGTCCAGATCTGCTATTTTTTCGCTGAGCAGACCGCATTCCAGGCCGGCATGAATGGCCACCACCTCTGCCTCTTTGCCATACATATCCCGATAGACACCGGTGATGGCATCCCGCAGCGGAGAATCCTTGCGATATTCCCATGCAGGATAATCGCCCATCTCGCTATAGTCGGCGCCAAATTCCCCGGCGATGTTGTTGAGTTCATCCAGCAACTCACGCTTTTCCTGATTCACAGAGCTGCGGACAGCAAAGGTCATGGAAAATGCGTCCTTTAGATTCATAACACCTAAGTTCAGGCTGGTCTGCACCAGACCGTCGATGTCCTGACTCCAGGCGATGACGCCGTTGGGAACACGGCACAGAAGATCGATGACTTTCTTAGAGTCCTCGCAGGACAGAGCGTTGCCGCCGAAGGCGTCCACCATATCACCGGTGATGACGGCTTCCGGCTCGTCATACCGGGTGCGGATCTCCTGCTGGAGATCTGCGATCACATCGTTGAGCCGTTCCAGATCCGTGCCCATTGCCACCAGTGTTGCCTTGCAGGATCTGGGGATGGCATTATCCTTGGCGCCGCCGGAAATACCGGTGATGCAAAGGGGCATCAGGGCGTTGATCCGCTGGAGCAAAATGCCCATTACCTTATTGGCATTGGCGCGATTTTTATGGATCTCCACACCGGAATGGCCGCCCTGCAGTGCATCCACACAGAGGCGGATCACGGGGCCGTAGACCGGCTTTTTGTCGGCAGTCAGGGTGATTGTACCCCTTGCGCCACCGGCGCAGGAGACGGTGAATACGCCCTCATCTTCACTGTCAATATTCAGGAGCTTTCTGCCCCGGAGCATAGACAGGTCAATACCGGCAGCACCGAACATACCGGTCTCTTCATCCACAGTAACCACCACTTCCAGAGGCGGGTGGGGAATCGTAGGATCGTCCAGGATCGCCAGAGCATAGGCCACAGCGATGCCATCATCGCCGCCCAAAGTGGTGCCGTGAGCAAACACAAATTGGCCGTCGTGATCCACATCCAGGCCCTGGGTGTCCATATCGATGGGGCAGTCATCATCCTTCTCGCAGACCATATCCATATGACCCTGGATGATCACCGGATCCCGGTCCTCCAGACCGCAAGTGCCGGGAGCAAACAGAATCACATTATTCAGCTCGTCCTGAATATAGCGGATATTGCGGCTCTTGGCAAAGTCCACCAGATAATCGCTGATCATTTTGGTGTTGCCGGAGCCGTGGGGAATGTTGCAAAGCTCTTCAAAAAAGCGGAACACGCCTTCCGGCTGTAGGCCGCTGAGTTTCTTAACCATAGCTTATCTCCTTTGTTGCTGATATGATAATTTTAACATACGGCGCACCGCTTGTCTATAAAAAGAAAGCCACAGAGGAAAAACCTCTGTGGCTTTTTGATTGATATTATGCCATGGGGATCAGGTTCAGACCCATGGTAGCCAGGATCCACAGCAGTGCGATCCACTTGGTAGCATTAGACAGCTTCTTATCCAGGCTCTTAGCCTTGCCCTTACCCATGTAGGTGTCGCTGTTGCCGGAGATGGCACCCAGGCCGGATTCCTTGCTGGACTGGAGCATAATCACAACCACCAGAGCTAGGCTGAAAACGACTTCCAAAATCAACAGAATCAGTCTCACGGTTTCCCACTTCATAGTATTTCCTCCCTTTTGCATGTTACAAAACGCAACTGCGCATAGTAAATCAAATTATCGGAGAACATTGTAGCACAACATTTTCCAAAAAGCAAGTGTTTATGCCAATTTATTTTGTCACCCAGTTGCCGGTAGCAAGACAGGTCAGGTAGGCATTGATAAAGGGATCCAGTGCGCCGTCCATAACGCCGTTGACATTGGAGGTCTCACAGCCGGTGCGAGTGTCCTTGACCAGGGTGTAGGGCATAAAGACATAGTTGCGGATCTGGCTGCCCCACTCGATCTTTTTCTGGACGCCCTTAATATCGGAGATCTTGTCCAGGTGCTCTCTTTCCTTGATCTCCACCAGCTTGCTGCGGAGCATACGCAGACAGTTTTCCTTGTTCTGGAACTGGCTACGCTCGGTCTGACAGGCAACCACAATACCGGTGGCCTTGTGGATCAGACGAACTGCGGAGGAGGTCTTGTTGATGTGCTGACCACCTGCGCCGGAGGAACGGAACACCTGCATCTCGTAGTCCTCAGCCTTGATCTCAACATCCTGGCTGTCGTCCTGGATGTCGGGGATCACTTCCACTGCGGCAAAGGAGGTCTGACGGCGGGCATTGGCATCAAAGGGAGACACGCGCACCAGGCGGTGGACGCCGTTCTCACCCTTGAGAAAACCATAAGCATTATCGCCCTCAATGAGGATATCCGCAGACTTCAGGCCGGCCTCGTCGCCCTCCTGATAGTCCATAATTTTGTAGGTATAGCCGTGAGCTTCGGCCCAGCGGGTGTACATACGGTACAGCATCTGGCACCAGTCCTGTGCCTCGGTGCCGCCGGCGCCTGCCTGGAAGCTCATCATGGCATTGTTGCTGTCGTAATTACCGGTAAGCAGCGTCTGCAGACGGCAGGTCTCCATATCGTCGGACAGCTTCTGGAAGCCCTCTTTCAGCTCATCGAGCATAGAGTCGTCGTCCTCTTCTGCGGCCATTTCACAAATGGTCACCAGGTCCTCCCAGAGGGATGTCATCTGCTGATATTTTTCGATCTTGCTCTCAGCAGACTTTGTCTTCATCACGATCTTTTGGCTCTTGGCAGGATCATCCCAGAAGCCGGGGGCCTCCTGCATAGCATGGAGACGCTCCAGCTCATTGCGCAGGCCTTCCAGGTTCAGAGAATTGGCCAGATCGTCCAGCGTGGGCTTTACTTCATTTAATTTTTGCTTGTAGGCATCAAATTCGATATTCATCTCTAACTCTCCCATAGGGTTAACATTCGGGCATATTATATCCCATTTTCTCCCTTCTGTAAAGAGAAAAAACAGTAATTGTCATTGCAACCCCCTGTTGCGCAGCTATGGTAATCTCCGGAAAATCCCACATTGGGCACAGCCCTCCCAGCAATGACAACCGGATTATCGGTCGCTGGGGTAACCATCATCCTCATCGTAGATCCAATCCTCCAGATCGGTGCTGTTCTCTATTTGCGGGTACATAGGTCTCCTCCTCTCTTTTCACTCTGGATATTCTATGCGCAAGGAGGCGAAAAAGTAGCTGAATTTTAGCGTCGATTCCTATTTTTATTGACATCCGCCGGGAATTTCGTTACAATGCATGGTATATATGCCCCAGTAGCTCAGTTGTATAGAGCGATCGCCTCCTAAGCGATAGGTCGGAGGTTAGAGTCCTCTCTGGGGTGCCAAAAAGCCGCCACGGAATACCCACCTTTTTCGTTGCGATTTTCACTATATTATGATATAGTGGATGAAAAGGCGGTGGTTTTTATGAGAATTTTAATCATGCGACATGCAGAACCCTATTATCCCACAGACACCCTGACCGTAAAGGGCAGATTGGAGGCCGCAGCATTGGCGGAGATGGTATCCGGGTGGGATATCACAAAGTTTTATGTATCCCCTCTGGGCAGAGCCAAGCTCACCTGCCAGTACACCCTGGACAAGATGGGCCGCCGGGCGGAAACCTTGGAGTGGCTCCGGGAGTTTTCTCCCAAAATCAACAAGCCCCATCCCGGCAACCATGTGCCTTGGGACTGGCGTCCCTCCGGCTGGGAAGATCATCTGGATTTCTATTCTGCAGAACACTGGGCCGATCACCCCATTATGCAGGCCGGCAATGTCCGGGAAGAATATGACTGGGTCTGCACCGAGTTTGATAAATTGCTTGCAGCCCACGGCTATGTGCGAGATGGTCAGCATTATAAAGCTGTTCGCCCCAATCACGATACCATCGCATTTTACTGCCATTTCGGTCTGGAGTGCGTACTGCTGAGCCGCCTGATGAACTGCTCCCCCATGATTCTCTGGCACGGCCTTTGCGCTGCTCCCTCCTCTGTGAGCGTGATCCATACAGAAGAACGGGAAGAAGGTATTGCCGCCTTCCGAATGGCCCGGTTTGGAGACATTTCTCATCTTTATGCCGCGGGTATCAAGCCTTCCTTTGCCGCACGGTACTGCGAAACCTACCACACCCCCGGACAGCGACGGGATTGATACATAAGATTGATACATAAGGAGGTTGCCTATGTTACAAGCCAAAAATCTGGTGAAGATCTATAAGCCTAAGCACGGTGTTCCCGTTCGGGCATTGGATCATGTTAGCCTGACATTCCCTGAAAAAGGTATGGTGTTCCTGCTGGGTAAGTCAGGCAGCGGCAAATCCACCCTGCTGAACATTCTGGGCGGCCTGGATCGGTACAATTCCGGTGACATCACCATTATGGGCAAATCCACCACCAAATTCAATCAAAGTCATTTTGACTCCTACCGCAACACCTATGTCGGATTTATTTTCCAGGAATACAACATTCTGGAAGAGTTCTCCGTGGGTACCAACATCGCTCTTGCGCTGCAGCTGCAAGGCATAAAACCCACTACACAGCAGATCAACAGCATTCTCCAGGAGGTGGATCTGGAAGGCTACGGCGTGCGCAAGCCCAATGAGCTTTCCGGCGGTCAGAAGCAGCGTGTGGCCATCGCCAGAGCCCTGGTGAAGAGCCCGAAAATCATTATGGCAGACGAGCCTACCGGCGCTTTGGACTCCACCACCGGTCGCCAGGTGCTGAACACTTTGAAAAAACTGAGCCGGGACAAATTAGTAATCGTGGTCTCCCACGACCGGGAATTTGCAGAGCAATATGCAGACCGGATCATTGAGCTGGCGGACGGCCGGGTCATTCGTGACGTTGAACGACTGCAGGATGTGGGTGATGCTGACAACGCCGTACCGGTGTATCTGGAGGATTCTGTCAGTCTGCCGGAAAACTATCAACTGACCCAGGCAGACACAGCAGCTATCAACACCTACATTCAGAGGATGATCAATCTGGGTAAAGCGCCCAGGTTCTCCCTGTTCTCCAAACGGCAGGCTGCCTTCCAGCCTACCGATGAGAGTCGCATCCCTACCTCCTACAACGGCTACAAGCTGATCAAATCCCGGTTGCCACTGAAATACGCTTTCAAGCTGGGCGCCTCCGGTCTGAAACATAAGAAGTTCCGTTTGGTGATGACCATTCTGCTTTCCTGCATTGCCCTGGGGCTTTTCGGCCTTGCCAATACAATCTCTTCTTACGATTATGCGACCACAGCTTTTGAATCACTCCGGGATAACACCGGGCTGGTCAATTATGCCGCTTTTGAAAAGGAACACACCAACGAAGAAAAGGGCATATACGGCCAGGCTATGATGAGTCAGGCGGATTTGGATCTTATCCGGTCAGAAACCGGTCTGGAACCACGGCCGGTGTGCCGCACCAACGCGTATCTTTTTAATAACATCCCCAATTTCGACTACAGCTCCGGTTACTATATGGGTGACTTTGCAGGTGAGATCAAAGTAGATGAGGCGTTCCTCAGTTCTATGGGCGCACACCTGCTGGCAGGCAAATTGCCGGTGGAGGCCAACGAAGTGGCCATCAGCACGGTGGCGCTGGAGGCTTTCCAGAAATTCGGGTATGCTTACTTTGATTCCCAAAGCTATGAAATGTCCTCCATCATTGAGATTAAAACTCCGCAAGACATCTTGGGCAAAACCATTTCTACAGATTACGGCGTGCTCACCATCTGCGGTGTGGTGGAAACCGACCTGGATATGAGCCGGTATCAAAGTCTGCTCAATCCCCCGCCTAACCCGTCCTTTACCGATCAGCTTCTGGCAATGGCTTTGCGCTCTGAGTTGAGCTATGCTCGGCGCTATTCCCTGGCAGGTCTCTTAATGGTAGGCGAAAACTATCAGAGCAACGCTCATCAGATATACATGATGAACGATCTCACCTACACATCTTCCCTATACCTGGACGGCGGGTATTTCGCCTATGGCAATGTTAATCTCTTTCCCTTTGCTATCGCCCCTGCCACAGACATAGTGTGGCTGGACGGTCAGGAGCGGACAGCCCTTGCCGACAACGAGATCGTGCTGAGCTCCGGCGCCTATTATTATTTGATCGAAGATCTGAATAAGGACGAATGGCAGGAAGAATACGATTTCACCTGGCTCTGGGAAAATCAGGGAAGCTACAGCAGCATTCGCGATCTGGAGGTTGTCCTTGAAATAGATTTCAAAGACTACTATGGAGACTTTAATTTTGACCATTTGCAAGGTCAGCATCAGATGAAAATCGTAGGCATTATCCCTAACGGCGAGATGCGATGCTATCTGCCGGAAAAATTCCAGGCTGCCAATGCAGAGGCCAACATTCTGCAGACCCTCTCCCCTATGCCCACCGATACCCAACAGCTGCAAAGACTCGTGGATTTCTCTGCGCTGGATCTGGATTCTTCTGAGGACGGTCTGCTCACCTACAACCTGATGAATCAGATCAGCTTTGAGCTCAAAGCTCTGAACGAAGGTTTTGAGATCATGAGTCAGGTCTTCTTCTGGGTGGGTCTGGTGTTTGTGATCTTCGCCTCCCTGCTGTTCTCCAACTTCATTGCCACAAGTATCTCCTATAAAAAGCAGGAAATCGGCATTCTGCGAGCCATCGGCTCTCGGAGCAGCGATGTATTTCGCATCTTCTTTGCAGAAAGCTTTATCATTGCTATGATCAACTTTGTGCTGTCCTACGGTGGCACATTCCTGGTTTGTGCACTGCTGAACGCACTGCTCAAGAGCAGTACCGGTCTTCTGCTGACTGTCCTGAATGTAGGCGTATGGCAAGGCGTGCTGATCCTGGCGGTTTGTCTGGCTTCTGCCTTTGTGGCAAGCTGGCTGCCGGTATACAAGATTGCTTCCAAGCGTCCCATTGATGCCATCCGGGATCGATAAACAAAACAAAAAAGCTCGAGGAGAAATCCTCGTGCTTTTTTATTAGTTGATGTCTTTCTTCTTCATCGTGTTCGTCCCCAGGAACAGGAGGCCTGCAGTGAACACCAAGGGTGTTGCGATCATATAGATCAGTTCCTTTGTCTCATAGGAAATGCCCTTGCCGATGACCATGACATAATTGTAGACATTGATATTCTGGATAAATTCCAATACCTTTGCGGCAGTTTCCTTGCCCTCACTCTGAGCTGCCATACCGGCCAGCATCAAAATGCTGGTGACAAAGCTGATACCCATTACGATACCCAGGTATTTTACCAGCACCAGTCCGATGTTCCGGGAGCTGACGCAGATATAGCTGACCAGAGCTGCTACGAACAAATAGAGGTTCAGCTCCAGTGCCAGAGACCCCAGGAGATAGCCGAAAGTATCCCAGGTGAAGGGGTCTTTCTGATAAGGGAACATCAGCAGGCTCACGCCTAATGTCAGCAGTGCATAGAACAGAGTCACTGCAAGCAACGCGATCAGGCAGGAAATGTAGGTAGACAAGAAAATATGTGTACGGGATTTGCCGGAAATGATCTTATTGCGGATAGTACCGTGGCTAAAGTCCTTAAAAAGGATCACGGCGATCAGTACGGGAGCCACCAGGCCCAGGTCGTTACCGATATTGAAAGCGGAGAAGAACAGATCCTTTGCATAGGCACCCACACCCAGCATCTCAAGCGTCAAAGGATCCATATCCCGGAACAGCGCCCAATACAGAAGGGGTGTGATCACTGCAAAGACTGCCGCAATGATTCCCACCACCAGCAGGAGCTTATCCTTTACGATCCGGCGCATATCGGTGATGATCAAATTACGCATTTGCAGCACCTCCCATCACAGAAAGGTAGTATTCCTCAAAGCCGGTCTCGGTGCAGTTGACGGAGATGATCCGGTTGCCACTTTCGATGACAGCCTTCAGGAAATTATTCAGATCCACTTCGCCGGTGATCCTGACACCGTTTTCAATGTAGGCCACAGGATATCCGGGCAACAGGGTCATCGCAAGACCCATCAGTGCCTGAGGATCTTCCGCCTGAACCAGCAGATGCTTACCGCCGGCGCTGTGGAATTGCTCTGCGGTGATCTCCTGCAGGATCTTACCCTTGGAGATAATGCCGTACTTGGTGGCCACCAGGGAGAGCTCTGTGAGGATATGGGAGGAGATCAAGAATGTAATGCCACGCTGATTCAGCTCCAAGATCAACTCACGTACCTCTACGATGCCCGCAGGATCCAGTCCATTCATCGGCTCATCCAAGATCAGGAACTGGGGGTCCCCCAGCAGAGCCATTGCAATGCCCAGGCGCTGACGCATACCCAGTGAGAAATTGGCAGCCTTCTTCTTATCTTCGTAAAGATAGCCCAGGCCAACAGTTTCCAGAGTCTGGCGCACCTTTTCCTCATCGTCGATACCCAGGAGCTTTGCCTGCATCAGAAGATTATCTTTTGCGGTCATATTCCGATAGATGGAAGGTGTCTCCACCACCGCACCCATCAGACGGCGAACTTTGCTGATTTCGGGGTCGGTATTCTCTACCCCAAAAAGGCGGTAGCTTCCGCTATGGGGCATAATCAGGCCGGTGATCAAGCGGATGATGGTGGTTTTGCCGGAGCCATTCTCACCCACAAAGCCATAAATATCGCCCTTGCAAATATTCATATTTGCGCCGTTTACCGCCATATGTCTGCCGTATCTTTTCGACAGATCAAAGGTTTGCAGTACATATTCCATAGACTTTACTCCTGAATTTCATCCAGATAGCGGCTGAGGGCATCCTGCCAGGTCGGCAGAGGCCGGAAGCCATTTTCCACAAGCTTCTTTTTATCCAGTCGACTGTTGAAAGGTCTTGCTGCCTTGGATAGACCATATTCTGCAGTGGTAACAGGATTGACCTTGGTGTCGTATCCTGCCTGGCGGAAGATCTCGCAGGCAAAATCATACCAGGAAATATAGCCGCCCTCATTGGTGGCGTGATAGTAGCCGTACTTGTCAGTCTCGGTCATATCCACCAGCAGACGGGACAGGTCCAGGGTGTAGGTGGGGGTGCCGATCTGGTCGTTGACCACCCGGAGGGTGTCGTACTTCTTGCCGATGTTGAGCATGGTCTTAATGAAGTTATTGCCGTTCTTACCAAAAACCCAGGCAATTCGGACGATAAAGTATTTCTCCAGGGTATTGGCAACTGCCAGCTCGCCCTCCAGCTTGGTCTGGCCGTAGACATTGAGGGGCTTATAATCCTTGCAGTCCGGCTGCCAGGGAGTCTCACCCTGACCATCGAACACATAGTCGGTGGAGATATACACCATCTTGCAGTTCAACTTCTTACAAACATTGGCAATGTTCTGGGTGCCAAAGGCATTGATGGTGCGCACCTTTTCCTGTTTGTCCTCATCCTCGGCAAGATCCACAGCAGTCCAGGCAGCGCAATGCACCACCACATCGGGATTTACCTTAGTGATCACTTCTTCTACGGCTGTGGCATCTGTAATGTCCAGAGACACATATTCCGCATAATCGGGATTTTCCGGTGCCAGGTCACTGCCTACGCCGGTGTGTCCCCGCTTTTCCAATTCATTCATTACATCGTGGCCCAGCTGGCCGCCCACGCCGGTTACAAAATAACGCATAATGGTCTCCTTTAAAGAGAATCCAGATAATCCTGCGGACCATCTGGATTCTTTTTCATATTAGCGGTTTGCGTACATCTTCTCGTAGTAGTTCTGGTACTCGCCGGAGATGATGGTCTCCCACCACTCCTTATTGTCCAGATACCACTGGATAGTCTTCTGGATGCCATCTTTGAACATGGTCTCAGGCAGCCAGCCCAGCTCGTTATGGATCTTGGTGGGGTCGATCGCATAACGCATATCGTGGCCCTTACGGTCGGTAACATAGGTAATCAGGCTCTCGGGCTTGTCCAGAGCCTTGCAGATGATCTTCACGATGTCGATGTTCTTCATCTCGTTGTGGCCACCAATGTTGTAAACCTCGCCGACGCGGCCCTTGTGGATGATCAGATCGATAGCCTTGCAGTGATCCTCGACATACAGCCAGTCACGAACATTCAGACCCTCGCCGTAAACAGGCAGAGGCTTGTCTGCCAGAGCGTTGGCGATCATCAGGGGGATGAGCTTTTCAGGGAAGTGATAGGGGCCGTAGTTGTTGGAGCAACGGCTGATGGTCACAGGCAGGCCGTAGGTACGGTGGTATGCCATAACCAGCAGGTCGGCGCCGGCCTTGGAAGAGGAGTAGGGAGAGCTGGTGTGGATGGGGGTCTCCTCAGTGAAGAACAGGTCGGGACGATCCAGGGGCAAGTCGCCGTATACCTCATCGGTGGAGACCTGGTGGTAACGGGTGATTCCGTACTTGCGGCAAGCATCCATCAGCACCTGAGTGCCCAGAATGTTGGTCTGCAGGAACACCTCGGGGTTCTCAATGGAACGGTCCACATGGCTCTCAGCAGCGAAGTTCACCACCATATCGGGATGCTCTTCCTCAAATAGCTTATACACCGCCTCGCGGTCGCAGATGTCAGCCTTGACAAAGCGGAAATTGGGATTGTCCATCACAGGAGCCAGAGTAGACAGGTTGCCTGCGTAGGTCAATTTATCCAGGCAGATGATGCGGTAATCCGGGTACTTACCCAGCATATGAAATACAAAGTTACTACCGATAAAGCCGGCGCCGCCGGTAACAATAATAGTCATAATGTTTCCCCTCTTAACCAATAATATCCATATACTTGCCGTCCAGCACATCCTTGAGGTACTGGCCGGACTGATTTTTCTTCAGGATCTCGTATACCTCCAGCAGATCCTCTTTGGTGATCCAGCCGTTAAGATATGCGATCTCTTCCAGACATGCGATTTTTCTGTGCTGGTGGGTCTCTACAGTCTTAACGAAATTGGTAGCGTCCACCAGAGACTCGTGGGTGCCGGTATCCAACCAGGTAAAGCCCTGACCCAGCAGTTCCACATTCAGCTCGCCCTGATCCAGGTAGATCCGGTTCAGATCGGTGATCTCCAGCTCGCCGCGCTTGCTGGGCTTGAGGTTCTTTGCATACTCAACAACACGGTTGTCGTAGAAATACAGGCCGGTAACGCAGTAGTTGCTCTTGGGATGCTCGGGCTTCTCCTCAATGGAGATTGCACGACCGGACTTATCGAACTCCACGATACCAAAACGCTCGGGGTCGTCCACATAGTAGCCAAACACGGTAGCGCCCTTGCCGGTCTCTGCATTCTCCACTGCAGTCTTCAGGCGCTTCTTCAGGCCATGGCCGGAGAAGATGTTATCGCCCAGAACCATAGCAACGGTATCATCGCCAATAAAGTCTGCGCCAATGATGAATGCCTGTGCCAAGCCGTCGGGGCTGGGCTGCACTGCATAGGACAGCTTCACGCCGAACTGCTTGCCGTCGCCCAACAGGCTCTGGAAGCGGGGTGTATCATCGGGAGTAGAAATGATCAGGATATCCCGGATGCCGGCTTGCATCAGCACGCTCATGGGATAGTAGATCATAGGCTTATCGTAGATAGGAAGCAACTGCTTAGAAGTTACTCGGGTCAGAGGGTACAGTCTAGTACCGGAACCGCCCGCCAAAATAATACCCTTCATATTTCATTCCTCCAATTAACGGTTTTCTGCGCCATCCTTTTTCAGGATCACGCCAATGGTTTTGAAAATGATCTTAATATCCTTGGACAAGGACCAATGTCTGATATAATCCACATCCATCTGCACGACTTTTTCAAAGTCGGTGATGTCGCTTCTGCCGCCAACCTGCCAGGCACCGGTGATACCGGGTTTCACTGCCAGACGAGAACGGTGGTGCAGTTCGTACTTCTCCCACTCATCAGGCGTGGGAGGACGGGTGCCGATCAGGCTCATATCGCCCTTGAGCACATTCCAGAACTGGGGGAACTCGTCCAGGGAGTGATTGCGAATAAAATGGCCAATACCCTTGATAATGCGGGGGTCGTTGTCCATTTTGAACATCATACCGTCCTTGATATTGTTCTTGGCCATCAGCTCTTTCTTTCGCTCTTCGGCATCCAGGTACATGGAGCGGAATTTGTAGATAAAGAACCGTCTGCCGTTTTCTCCGATTCGTTCCTGCTTAAAGAAGATCGGGCCAGGAGACTTAATGAAAATAATAGGACCAATGAAGATACAAAGAATACCTGTGAAGATCACGCCTACCAAACCGCCGACAATGTCCATCAGACGCTTGACCAGCATCCGGCGGGAATCCACCACTTTGATGCTCTGGGTCATAACCATATAGCCGCCCATCTGCTCAAGAACCCGGTGGGTACTGGTGGCACGGTATTTGATCAAAGCGCGGTGCACGGTAATGCCCATAGTCAGGCACTTGGCAGTAAGCTCGTTGTTTGCGTTGGGATCCAGCTCTTTGCAGAGGAACACCGCATCCACCCACTCGTGAACCAGGAACTGCATCAGCTCGTTACGGTCTGTGATACAGACCACGCCCTCCGGCAGGTCGGTGACGGCCTCATCCTCATCCAACAGCACCACGGCACGCACCAGGTACTCCCCTACCGGGTCGTTAATAAAGGTGTCCAGCAGATCCACATAATCGTCTTTATCGCAAACAATTACGATGCTTCTGCGGTGCCAACGGCGGCTCTTTCTTTTGCGGATCAGCATTTTGAGAACCGTGCGTCCCAGGAACAGGAATGCGACTGCCAGTACCGGGAACAACATCATCATTTCACGGGATATCTTTGCGGATTCCTTCTTCAGGAACAGCCACAAAATGGCACCAACCCAAACCAGCACCACCATTTTGACTACGGATGTCAATTCCCGCTTATGGTTCCGGCGAAGAACGCCGGTATAATTACGCATATAAAGGCTTGCGATCAGGTCCAACAGAGAGATCACAATCAACACATCAAACTCTGCATCCTGGGCATAGCCTTCGATCGTGTGATACTTCAGCAAGTATGACAGGAAAAAGGCTAACTGCAATAAAACGAAATCCAACAGCATGAAATCCAGATGCTTCAACCAGGAAGCTTCTCTTCTTTTATACATAGCGGATGAATTCTCCTTATATTATTCTGTAAACGCAATAACCCACTATCACTGCATAACATAATACCACATCATTCCCATTTTGTAAACCTTTTTCGTATATTTCCCTCTGTCCGCAAAGCAAAAACGCTCTCCGTCCATCGACGGAGAGCGTTATACTTAAGGAATTGGGATCAACAGCACCTGATTTGTTGCTGCGGATTCATCCAAAGCGTTGGCGCGGCAAATGGCCGCCGTGGTGGTTTTGCACTCTTTGGCCACCTCCCACAGACTGCGGCTGCCGCAACGGCAAAGGATCAGGCTGGGACGGTCCGGGTCCGGCGCAGTTTCCTGCCCCAGTTCCATTCCACTGACCATTGCCATTCCCCTGCCGGAGGTCGTTTCGGCATCGATCTGCAGATCGCCCCGCAGGGTAATGCTGTCCGCTCCCACCAATGCCTGGGGTAGTCCGGAAAGGCTGACATAGGGAAATACCTTGCTATGAGGATTTGTGGGAAAATCCCAATTCTCCTCCCAGCCTGCAGTCATACTCTGCAGATTTCCCTGGGAATCTTCGTACAGAATCCGGCATACCCCGGGAACGGTGATCTCCACGCCGCCCTCGTTGCTGCGGGTCATTCCATGATCCACCAGCATACAAAGATCGATCACCTTCCCTGCTTCGGTGGACACCGTCTGCTGCACAGAAAGGGTTTGACTTGCCCGATCCAACACGGTGGTAATTGGCATTTCCACCCGATTGGGAACAGCCTCCCGGGTCAGACTGTAACCATCCTCCACCACCTGGATCACGGGGCAATGATAGATCACATACTGTCCGGTCAATCCGGCTTTTACCTCCCACTGTCCCTGATCTCCACGGACAATCTCCAGTCCGGTCACCTCACAGCGCACCTGGGCCGTGGCATCCGGATCGTAATCCCGCTCCAGCTCCCCATATTGGGAAAACGGCCATTCCATATCCACGCTGTTTAGGGCCCCGGTGTCATCCTGATACAACAAATGCATCTGCGCTGCACCCCGGAACACTACCTTCCCTGCCAGCACCTTTGTTTCGCTGATTTTGGGCTGCAGGCAGTAATAGATTGGTTTTGCCATAGCAGGTGACCCGGCAGGTATGGTCAGAACCTCCTCCAGAGTGAAGGGCTTTTCCCCTGCCTCTGCCGCCAGCTCCATTGGATAACGGGAGGTCAAAACCTGCACATCCTCAGGCAGATCGGTGGGTGCATACACGGCCAATTCCCCGGGAACCACCGCCTCTGCCAACACCCCTACCCCGGCCTGCACCATCACCTTTCGGACGGAAATGCATCGGGCATCAATGTTGCGCAGCACACTCCCGGTCAGGATCTGTCCATCCCGCTCTGTATCAGGGAGGTCCCAGCGCAGCTGCATGGGGATCCAGGTCTCCAGCGTTTGCGGCTCACCGCCGCCCTCAGGGGCATACAGCACCCAAGCCATTACACCTGCTGTCACCTGCATCTCACCGCCGCGCCATTGCTTTCCCCGCAAAAGCACCTGCCCCCAGGCACCCAACACCGACGCCACATCCGGCATCTCATCGGGTATGCGGACCTCCTGGGTCTCCTCACAGTTCCGCACCTCCCATTTCACCTTTTGCAAACAGGGCTGTGCTGTTTTTTCAAATGCAATTTCCAAAGGGATCACTCCTTATCACACAAATGCTAATACAGTCTATTCGCACCGGGACAAGATTATGTCATTTGTTTTTTCGCAAAAGGCAATAACCGGCCACCAACGCAACAAGCCCTACAAAGTGACAGAAAAACCCTGCTGAGATCCAGGTGCCGATGAGAACACCGGCGCCGAAAGCCATCAGCGCCATTCCCCAGAGCTGATGATGTCTGCACATAAAAACACCCCCTGCAACACTTTATGCAGGGGTTATTCTTTCCATATCTGATTTATTAACCGTCCATAACAGTTTTGCAGGCATCCAACACCTTTGATGCGATAGGGATACAAACCCTTCCGCCATAGCCCGCATCCTCCACGCAGATAATGAAGGCCAGGGGGTATTCGCTGTCATTGACAATACCGGCAAACATTGCGTTGGGCTTTTTATCGCCGCCCACCTCACCGGTACCGGTTTTGGCACCTACGGAAAGGCCGGTAAAATTCCCGTCGCCGTACTTCTCCTGCACATTCAACCGGAGGTAAGAACGCAGCGTCTCGGCGGTAGCTTGAGACATAATGGGTTCTTGCATAATGGTGGAGGCTTGGTAGGTGGTATGTTTTCCTGCCATAACGCTTTTCATCACATAGGGCTGGACAGCCTGTCCGCCACCGGCAATAGCGCCCATAAAAGTCATAAAGCCGCAAGGATTGATCTGATCCTGATGTTGACCGATGGCACTCCAGGCAACGCTAGCATCCATCACATCGGAGAAATCAAAATTGCCCTTGGCCGTGTGGACGCCGTCAAAGGAAACGCTGTCCATCACACCGAACTGTTCAATGTAGCTGCGAAGTTTTTCCGGACCGAGGCGCTCCGCGAGCTGAGCAAACACGCAGTTGCAGGAGTTTCGGAAGGCCTGCTGCAAGGTTTGATCATAATGGACATCTTCGCAGGTGATCTCATCCGGGCCAAAAGCACACGACCCGGTGCAGGTAAAGGTCTCCTGGGTGATCTCCGGGAATTCTTCCAGCACCGCTGCCAGCGTCACGATCTTGAAAATAGAGCCGGGAATGTACTGACCCTGGGTGAAGCGATTGTAGTAGAGGCCCTCATCTTCCACGGCTACATCCTCCTCAACACTCGGAGGTGTGTTGGGGTCAAATGTGGGTGTCGTCACAGCGCAAAGGATCTCACCGGTCTCATAATTGTAAACCGCCACAGTGCCTTTATAGGTTCCCATAGCCTCCAGGGCTGCTTCCTGGGCATAGGCAGAAAGGGTCAACTGGGCTACAGCGCTGTTTTCGCCATAGTGGTAGACACCGTTGAATACATCATAGTCCAGCAGCTGCTCTGAATAAAACGGCACTACGGGCGCATAGATCATACCATAAGTATCTCCCACCCAATGAACGGTAGACTGGCGAATCTCTGCATCAGAGGAATAGTCTCGGCCGTCATTGGCATTGAGAAGCAGAAGGCCCTCTCGATCCGTCACCACGCCGCAGGTAAGCTTTTGTTCCTCATCGTAAACATGGGGAGAGTTGTCCTCTAAAACCCAGTTGGGTGACTTCATAACAAACTCGCAAACGAAAAACACCATTCCGGAGAACAGCAGCAACGCCAGAAGCATTGCTGACCAGGTTCTTTTCGCAATTCTATTCATCCGCGTTGCCTCCTCTCCTGGGCAGGCGAACCGCAAAGCTGGCATTCTGCCGGGTGTCTGCTGCCTTCACAAAGCCCAAAAGACCCCAGGAGCAGATCATACTGGAACCGCCATTGGACAGGAACGGGAAGTTCACACCGGTCAGGGGCACTACATCCACCGTTCCTAATGCATTGAGGATCACTTGCACCACCATAATGCTCACGGCTGCACATGCGCTGATGGTATAGAAGCTGCTTCTGCCCATAGTGGCAGTACGCACCACGAAAGCGGCCAATGCGATGATGCACAAAACCAGCATCAACGCAACCAGCAAGCCCCATTCTTCCGTAATGGTGGCAAACACCATATCAGAGTCCGCCGCAGGAAAGATCCTCATCCATCCTCGGCCGGGACCAAGCCCCAAAAAGCCGCCGGATGCCATGCACATCAGGGCTCTTGTCTGCTGGTAGCCGCCGCCCAGAGGATCCTCCCAAATATGGCGATAATTCGAAAATCTCTGCACGGCATGGGGGGCAAATTTCAATGCAAACAGTGCCGCAAACACCAGCGCCGTCACCGCCAGGGCCACAGTGCCCAGGCTACCGGAACGCAGGTATGCGATCACCAGGAATGCAACAAAGAAGATCAGGGCTGTACCAAAGTCGTTCATCAGCGCCAGACACCCGCACACCGCAACAGAATAAGCGATGAATAAAATCAGGTTGCGTTTTTTCACCAGGCGATCCAGGGCAGACGCGCCCACCAGCACAAAGCAAACCTTACTCAATTCCGAAGGCTGCAAAGACATGGGACCGATCACCAACCATGCCTTGGCACCGTTGATTTCCTTGCCAAACAGCAGCGTCACTACCAGCAACCCAACGCCGGCAGCTGCCGCAATGTATCGGACTTTTTTCGCACGCTCAAGATCACGAAGGGCCAGGCCCACTCCCAAAAAGGTAATCAGGCCCAGAATCACAGAAAGCACCTGCTTTCCTGCTTCCCCGGGGACTACAGCGCAAATAGCGCACATACCCATAGTGGTCAGCAAAAACGCCACCGTCTCCACCTCAAAGGAGGTGCGGTGAATAAAGATGTAAAACAGCATTAAAAGCCACTGCAGGATCATAATGCCGCCAAAACCCAATAATACGGACTGGATATGTTCACCGTTGCCGCCCAGGCAATAGCCCAGGGCGCAAAGGGCCTGAAATGCCGTTAACAGTAACAGATTACCGAAACCGGAGAAAAAGGAAGACGCTTTGGTGCGGATCTGGGCCAGCTGCTTTTCCTGCTTTTTGGTAATCGGCTGCAGGGTCATCTCCACGCCGCCCAGACTGATCACATCCTCCGGATGGAGCGCCCAGATCTCCCGCTTTTTCTGATTGATCTTCACACCTGTGGAGGAATCTGTATCCGTAATCGTCCAGCTGCCGTCATCATAGCGGGTCAAAACGCAGTGGGTCTTGGAGACCTTGGGATCATTGATGACGATATCGCTGTTCTTTCCGCTGCCGATGATGGTCTCCCAATGGGTAATGGGATATTTCTCTCCATCATTGAGGCAGAGCCAGCCCCAAATCTCCGGCTCTCTGGGAAAAGTGAGCAGAGGGAGCAGGCAACGAAGCATTAAAATCAGCACGATGGCAGGTGCAGCCCACCGCAGAACCGCATTGAGCACTTCACTGTATGTGCCGGCTAAGATCAACATTTCGCTCCCTCCTTTCTTTTATTTTTCCAAAGATCTCAAAAGTGCGATTTCCTGCTCATAACCAGGGAGCTCATTGGGGGTCTCCAGAATCATAGGCAGACCTTTCAGAGCAGGATGATTTACGATATTTTCAAAGGTTGCAAGGCCCAAGTTGCCTTGGCCTATGCAGGCGTGTCGATCCTTGTGACTGCTAAAGGCATTTTTGGAGTCGTTCAGGTGGAGCGCCTTCAGGCGGTGGAGTCCCACCACACGGTCAAACTCCTGCAAGACCCCCTCCAGATTATTGACAATGTCGTAACCGCCATCGAAAACATGGCAGGTATCCAGACAGACGCCGAGATCCTCACGGCCTACGCCGTCGATAATATCCCGCAGTTCCCGGAAATTGCCGCCCACCTCGCTACCCTTGCCTGCCATAGTCTCCAGAAGGACCGTTACAGGATAGTCTGGTGCCATAGCAGCCTTCAGGGCCTCCACGATCTGGGCAATGCCAACCTCCGTTCCCTGGCCCACATGACTGCCGGGATGAAAATTATAATAGTTACCGGGAAGTGCCGCCACCCGTCTCAGATCGTCGGCCAAAACCGTTGCTGCAAAAGCACGATTCTCCGGCTGGGCAGTACACAGATTCATTGTATACGCACCATGGGCTACTAATTTGCCGAAACCGAGGGTTTGCAAAGCATTTACCGCTTTTTCCACATCTGCAGGATCGTCTTTCCGGGCAGATGAGCCGCGGGGGTTTCTTGTAAAATATGCGAAGGTATCCGCGCCGATGGATCGGGCAGTCTCCACCATAGCCATATAGCCGGAAGATGCCGACAAATGGCAACCGATATGCAGCATAGTCATTCGCTCCTTTGGGATATAGAATACCACATCTTCTCATAGAATGCAAATAGGTTTGAGATTTTATGCGGAGGGAACTGCCTATGGTGATGAGTTGGATCTTTACGATATTTTTAGGGATGTCGCTGTTGGCGGCGCTACTGACCGGTAATGGCGGGGCGCTGGCAGCTGCTGTGCCCCAGGGCGCACAGGCAGGTATTACGCTGAGCATTGCCATTGGAGGATCGCTGTGCCTTTGGTCCGGCGTTGGAAAAGTAATGGAAAAAGCGGGGCTCACCGGAAAACTCTCCCGGCTGCTGATGCCGCTGATCGGCCGGATCTTCCCCAGCGCACGCACTGATCCGGAATTTGCCTCCAGTATCAGCGCCAATATCTGTGCCAACTTTTTAGGGCTGGGAAATGCGGCAACGCCTATGGGTATCCAGGCCGCAAAATCACTTGCAAAGGAGCGTAACTATGCCGGCGGAGAGCTTTGCCGATTGATTGTACTGAACACCGCATCCATTCAACTGATCCCCGCAACCGTGGCAGCAGTGCGGGCAAACTTAGGTGCCAAATCCCCTTTTGACATTCTGCCGGCTGTCTGGATCACCAGCCTGTGCTCGGCAGGTTTGGGGCTTGCCGCCGCCTGGATCCTGGAGAAATTATGGCGCAAATAACAAATTATCTGGTACCGCTTCTTTTATTTCTGGTTTGCTGTTTTGCCTTGGGGCGCAAGGAAGATCCCTACTCCCTGGCGCTGACGGGGGCAGCTGACGGGCTACGGCTTTTGCTCACTTTAGTGCCTGCCCTTGTGCTACTGCTGACAGCCGTCAGTATGCTCCGGGCATCCGGGGCTGTGGAGCTGTTGAGCCGGTACTTGGGGCCGGTGTTTCGGTTTGTGGGCATCCCACCGGAGACTGCAGTTTTGGTGCTGATCCGGCCAATCAGCGGCAGTGCTGCTCTGGCTGTAGGCGCGGACCTGATGGCACGCTATGGGGTGGACTCTCAAATCGGACGCACCGCCGCCATTATGCTGGGCTCCACGGAAACCACCTTCTACACCATCAGCGTCTATTTTGGAGCAGCAGGAATTAAAAAGACCCGCTATACCGTGCCGGCAGCACTGATTGCAGACCTTACCGGGTTTATTGTGGCGTCGCTTACTGCAAGATTCCTATAAAAAACCGGGTGTGGAACACCACACCCGGTATGTATTAGGCTTCGATCTCTTTGATAAAATTTGTCTTGTCCTTAGAGCCAAAGTAGGCAGAACCGGCAACCAGCACATCCGCGCCGTTTTCCTTACAGGTAACACAAGTGGTCAGATCCACGCCGCCGTCTACCTCCAGATGGCAGGAGGGATTGACCTCATTGATCATCTCCCGGAGCTTCTTAACCTTGGGCATCATATCAGCCATAAACTTCTGGCCGCCGAAACCGGGTTCCACAGTCATAACCAGAACCATATCCACCTTATCCAGGTAGGGGGCAACTGCCTCTGCGGGGGTCTTGGGCTTGACCACGATACCGGGCTTTACACCCAGCTCACGAATCCTGTCCAGAGTGGTCATAATGTTCTCGGGAGTGTCTGCTTCCACATGGATGGTCAGGTAGTCGGCGCCAGCCTTGCAAAACTCCTCCACATAACGGATGGGAGTCTCGATCATCAGGTGCACATCCAGCACCAGGTCGGTGATGGGACGCATTGCCTTTACCATAGAATAGCCAAAGGACAGGTTGGGGACGAAATGGCCGTCCATAATATCCACATGAAGCCACTTCACGCCAAGGTTCTTTGCCTCAGTGTAGTCACGCTCCATATTCATATAGTCGGAAGACAAAATAGAGGGAGAAAGAATAGCCATAATTATTACACCTTTCTATGTTGATTTCCCCTAAATGATACTATAAATATAGGGCACTGTCAACCCTTGCCACAGGGCTTTGAAACCTTTTCATAAAATCGCGAAAAAAGTCCTTGACAAACCGCCCTCCGGTGCATATAATAAGCGTGTTCTGTTTGAGTCGCCGGTATAGCTCAGTTGGTAGAGCAGCTGATTTGTAATCAGCAGGTCGGGGGTTCGAGTCCGTCTACCGGCTCCACCCAAACTCAAAATTAACTGAATATGGGGGAGTTCCCGAGTGGCCAAAGGGGACAGACTGTAAATCTGCTGCGTATCGCTTCGATGGTTCGAATCCGTCCTCCCCCACCAGAAAAAGACCTGATGCTTTGCATTAGGTCTTTTTCTGCTAAATCCA
>JAZRZW010000052.1:0-4931 GCA_045601585.1 Faecousia sp.
CTTTTTCAATGATATCCGTCCCTGCGGGAACGGGTGATATATCTTCGATATGATACCGCTCTGCGAGCGATGATATATGCCTTCGGCATATGAGGGAACGGATATTATATGATATTTGCGAAGCAAATATATCATGCGGCGCAGCCGTATATCATATTGCTTCAGCGATATATCATTGAAAAACATAACACTGTACGGTATAATGTCGTTGCAAGAAGGTGCATTTATGTCCGAAAACAAATTACTTGACTTGTCTTTTGAATTCGCAGTTGCAATTGTTAATCTTGTTGATGGTGTAACCGCACCCAAAAGTTCCTATATGACCGATCAACTTGCAAGACCGCAAAGGAGAATGCAAAGTGAAAAATGCAAAATTCTCTATGACGAAACAAAAATTCATAAATCAGTAGCTGCGTCACTTTGCTTCTGAACTTTCCAAGGAGCAGTTCGAAAAATATGTCAAAGATCAATTTATTTGGCATGTGTTCTCCTGGCAGTTGATAGCGTTTGACGGTTTGCTGACTGGAAATGCCGCAAGACAAGCATTTAACAAGGCAAATAAGGATAATTGTATTTGCTGTGATATGTATAACGGTAGCGGTGTATCTGATAAAATTTCGTCTAAATTTGATACTGCAGAAAAGATTGATACGGAATTAACCGAATTCTATGTAATTGCTGAGGATTATTCCTGGACATACATAAAAACACACGAAGGCGATAACTGCGGGCCTTATTTTCTTAGGAATACTCATTGAGTTGTACTACTTTTGGTCGTTTTTTACCCATACCTACACTACTTTTAGTTGCTCTTTCGCAGACAAAAAACTAGACAAAGTGCTAGGAGCACCCCCCGAGAAGTCTTCTTTCTCGGGGGTTTTGCTGTATCTATAGGATCAGATCCGCCATATCAGTAATCCATAAAGCAAAATGGTCGCGTGTAGGATGTGTACACGCGACCATTTTTTAATTCAGATGCTCTCTATCCCGTTTCGCATTGTCAAAATCTTTGATTCGTTTTTGGTGATCCTACGCCCTATATGCTTGCCTTTCTGCTTTGTTTCTAAAGAAGGTACCGACGCGCTTTCTTGGCTTCGCTCATTTTTTCTTGGAGCGCAGCCACAAATGCCGTATCCATCCGCTACAGCGTTTCTTAATGACGCTTGTTATCCTTTTTATTCACAAGAAACTCCTTATTTCAGCAGCTCATCGGACAGTCGCAGGATTTCCGGTGCAATTCTCTGGCGCTGCTTTTTCAGCACCCGATTGTAGAGGGGATACGCCAGTGCTACCAACACCATACCAGCAACTCCCACCAAAATACCAAGGACCATAGCAAGGCTGCCCAACGCGGCACCAATCTCTGTCATGGCAAAGCTCATGCCGGTACCCATAATCAGCGCACCGATGACACCAATGGCAATCGCCCAGGCCTGGGCTTTCTGTGTGGGAACGGCGTGAAGCTTGCGAAGCTGCTGCATTTTATCGGCTTCTTTGGGAAGATACTTTTTGCGAATTGCTTCTATTTCCTTCTGCTGCTGGGCAGAGTAGGTAAAGCTGAATCCTTCTTTATTCTCCATCTTTGATTCTCCTGATCTCTTTATTTGCGTTTACAATAAGGATCACCGAAAGGGTCACAACCGTAATGCTGACACCTGCGCCGGTGAGGATGATAAAAATCCGCTGATTTCCCATCGACATATCAGCGCCGAACTGGGCAAGCATGGCGGTTTCCAGGTTCAGCATAGATACCAATGCCCCGGAAAGGCTAACAATCTTGGCGGTGGACATAATGGGACTGCCAAGTGTGCGGTATTTCACAATATCCACAATGGCATGGATCGTGGAGTAGAAGGTGTACAGCGCCATCACATAGATCATCACGCCGGGATAATCATAGCCACGATGTTGGTATAGGATCATCAGCACCGCACCGGTTAAGCTAAGATTGATAAGCAGCAGGATATAGGCGCAAATCCGGGATCGTTTCCGCTCGCCCAGAATGCTGGTGCCGATCCTCTGGATGCGGACATAGCGTACTAACAGATACCGCATCACCGCCATGATCACATAGTACACAGCCAGCACCATGAACCAGTAGCTTCCCAGTATACGCCATGACCAAAGGTTAATACCCACATAGAGCATACTGATCACGTAAGACACACTAAGCGATACATTGGTGCGGAACACCCGGTCGGTCATAAACCGGTTGCCAAGAGGACTATCGTAGATTTTCTGTCTGATTATGTCATACTGTTTCGGCAACACCAGAACACAGGAAGCGCAGACAACTGAAAGTGTATAAAAGGCAAGGACATACACGATATAGGCAAGGATGCTCTGCTCCATACCTTTGACGAAAACAAGAGTCAAAGCCACAGCGCTGATGATCACCAGGATCACCATCAGCCAAATGGGAGGAAATAGCAGCTTCTTCCCAATTTTCTTCCAATCCATAGCGTTACCTCTTAAACTTGACGGTGAAGGTGCTGCCTTCACCGTAGACGCTTTGGACGCCGATCTCACCGTTGAGAATATCCACCACCCGTTTCACAAGTGCCAAGCCAAGGCCGTTGCCCTGGGTGGCATGGGAGGTGTCGCCCTGGTAGAACTTTTCAAAGATATGCTGTCCCACCTCAGGTTTCATACCGCAGCCGGTGTCGCGTACCTGTACGATCACACTACTGCCCTGCGTTTTCAAAGACAAGCCGATCGTTCCGCCAGCCGGGGTGAACTTCACTGCATTGGAGATCAGATTGTTCCAAACAAGGCTTAAAAGCTCGGGGTCGGACTTGATACGCACATTGTCTTCGATATCCGTTTCGATTTCCAGATTCTTGGCTTCCCAGGCATCCTCGAATCCTAAAAGGGATTCACAAAGCTGTTCACCCAAATCAAATTCTTTCGGCTGGGGGAAAATCTGCTGATTTTCCAGCTTATTCAGCTTCAGAATATTGGTGATCAGCTGTGCCAGCTTTCTGGCAGCTTCCGAGATTGCCTTTGCGTATTCGCACCTTTCTTCCTCGGTAATACCGGGTCTTTGGAGCATGGTTGCGTAATTACCCATGACAGCCAAAGGGGTTTTCAGTTCGTGGGACACATTGGCAATGAAGTCCGTGCGCAGGGTTTCCGTTCCGGAAAGCTCCCCAGCCATAGCATTGATGGCCATTCCGATCTGATTGAAGCCCTCCATCCCTGCACCGTGCATTGGAGCGACACGGACAGAGAAATCGCCCTGCATGATTCGCTCTGTGGCCTCGGTAATGACCTTTACCGGTCGGTCAACCATCAATTTCCGGCGGATATAGTCGATAGTTCCGAAAATCAAGGTGATGAGCACCACATTGCCAAAGGTAAGTTTCGCCGCTGCCGCAATATTTTCCTCAGTAAGGGTCAGGCCCATGGTATCGACAAGGATATTCACAAACAGCAGCATACAGCAGGTAACCGCAAATGCCACCACCAGGAAGAAAACCACATAGTTATTGACCGTTCTAAGGATCGACCGGAGGGATGGCTTTTTCATTTGATCACCGCCTTATAACCCAGACCGTGAACGGTCTTGATCTCAAAGTCTTTGCAAGCGGACAGTTTTGAGCGAAGCTTGGTCATATATACATCCACCGCGCGGGGAGCAGTTTCGGTGTCTGCATCCCAGAATTCATCCATCAGCTGCTGGCGGGTGAAGGTCTTTTTTGGGTAAGAAAGCAGCTTGTAAAGGATGTTGAATTCCCGGTTGGTAAGGGGAATTTCTTCGTCACCCAGCATGGCGGTATGCTCGTCCATATCGATTGAGAAGCTGCCGACTTCCAAGGTTCTGGAGCTTGCGATCTTGGCCCGACGCAGCAGTGCGCCGATTCGCAGGAACAGCTCGTCCAGTTCGATAGGCTTGACCATATAATCATCCACACCGATCCGGTAACCCCGCTGTTTGGAGGCAATGTCATCTCTTGCGGTCATAAACAGGATGGGGACATTTTCGTTCAAGGAGCGAATCGTCTTGGCAAATTCAAAACCATCGATGTCAGGCATCATGATATCCGACACGATCAGATCAAACATTGTACTATACATAGCATCGTAAGCTTCATTGGCGCTTAAACACCCGGTTGCCTGATAACCGCTGGCGTTCAAAAAAGCACAGACTGTGCGGTTTAGATCCCTGTCATCTTCCACAACCAAAATCTTGAACATAGCAATTCCTCCGCACTTTATCATTTCTTAGTATATATCATAGCACGGAAATGTTAAAGTTTTGTTTGCATTTTTGCTGATCTGCAAAAAAGGTGCAGCTTTTTTTGCAAGCTGCACCTTAGAACTATTTAATATCGAAACTACTTTGCAAAGTACTGGGCAATTGCTTCCATTCTGCTTTCCTGCTTCACACCAAAGGGGCAGCGGCTTTCACAGTGCCCGCAGTGTAGGCAGGCATCTGCCTTGACGCTGAGCTTCGTGTAGTGATTGGCGGCGATCTCATCTCCGGCCAAAGCCAAATCGTAATACTTATTGACAAGGCCAATATCAATCCCTGCCGGGCAGGGCTGACAGAGATTGCAGTAAACGCAAGTGCCGGTGATAGTGTCGGCGGTAAAACTGCCGATGATAGAATAGTCCTTTTCTTCCTCACTTGCCTCCAGGAATTGCAGCACCTGGTCCAGGTGTTCCATGGTCTGCACACCGGGAACAGCTACCAAAACACCGGGACGGTCGATTGCGTATTGCAGACACTGGCTGTGGGTCAATGCCTGTCCAAAGGGAGAATGCTCCGCACTAAGAAGCTGACCTGCAAAGAAGGGTTTCATAACAGAGATTCCTACACCCTCTTTGGCGCATCTCTGGAACAGTGTGATCCGCTCCTTCACAGAGCCGATTCCGTATTCGTCACCCTTTTCAAAATCATAGGCCGGATTGATAGAGAACATCATCAT
>JAZRZW010000053.1:0-9148 GCA_045601585.1 Faecousia sp.
AAGCTGACCCGGGACGGCTTCCATCTGAGCAACATGGGCAGAGTGATCGCAGCCTACACCTGGTATGCGGTAATCGACGGACAGCCCTTGTATGCAGTTAACATTGACAGAGCGGATTCTCTGAAATTGACGGAAAGTGATAAGCGCGTAATTGTTGAAGCAGTCAATGCCGCAATTCAGAATCCCTATGAGGTTACCAAGTCTGCAATTTTGGTTCCTTAACAGATTGGTACAATCATAACCACCGGCACTGGTGGTTCTGATAGAAGAGGAGGGGGACTTGAACCCATTCTAATGCAACAGTCCGCATAGGAGCGTTTTTATGTTCTTCCATCAGTTTTTCCTCATTTAGGATGGGAGAACGAAGGATGACACATTGCTGGAGAGGCATGCGGGAAAGCCGAGTTGCAAGGTTTGCGACACAGATTCCGTGGTCACCGACCAACCAGTAGCAGTGATTTTATCCGCAGTATCCCTTGATTATACAAAAGTTTCCGCTTATTTTACAAGAAAAAAAGTTGCGGATCCTGTATAATACAAAATAAGGAGGGATTTCTTGCGAATATGCAACCCTGGTTTGCACAGCCAATCAAAAAATCCTGACCCATTCTGGCGTTCCCGGGAATCCGGTCTATGGAAGGAGTCACCGTCATTGGGCGGGCAAAGACCTTTTTAGAAAAGCCGATCCCCATGTACAATTCTATAAATGTAGGAGTGCGTTTTTATGAAAAGAATTTTCTGCTTTCTATTGGTACTGTTGACCACGTTGAGCCTGTGCGCCTGTGAAAAAGAACCGGAACAACCGGAATCTCACGGGTTGCAAATTGGTTTTGCGCGGGAAGACGTAATGCCTCAGAAAGGAACACCTGTATTGGAAGGCACTGCGCCCAATCGCATTATGACAGAATATATAGATCTCATTACCGTTACCTGCGTTGCAATTCGGGGAGAAAATGAGGAAACAGTTTTGCTGTACACAGTGGACAGAATCCGAACCGATGACGGTTGGGGAAAATCTACACGGAAGGTAATTTCTGAAGGCACCGGCATTCCCCAAGATCGTATTATGCTGGCTTCTACCCACACCCATTCTGCCCCCAAGTTTTCCGACTGGGAAGGCGCTTCTGAATATCTTACTTATTTTCAAAATAAAATGGTAAAGGCTGGTCAAGATGCTTTGCAGGATTTGACCCCATCCGAGATGTACATTGGAAGTACAGAAGCCGAAGGTCTTGCCTTTGTTCGCCAATATAAACTGGCTGACGGAAGTGTAACCTCCTCCGGTATTGATGCCGGCAGTCCTATGATTGTTGGGCATGCGGCAGAAAACGATGAGGAGTTGCAAATTGTCCGTTTCACCCGGGAAAACGGCAAAAAAGATGTAATCCTTATGAGTTTCAATGCACACCCGGCATTTTATGGTGGTGTCGATTCTACAACAATGTCCGCAGACTTCCCCGGTCCTACTCGGGATTACATTGAATCCAAGGGAGATTATTTGGTTGCTTATTTCACTGGGGATGCCGGAAATCAAGAGCAACGATCAAAATATGCACCGGAAATGGCCACTGCACCCAAAGATTATCACGAATATGCACGCCGATTAGGGGATTATCTTCTGGCTGCACTTCCGAATCTAACCAAAGCAGAAGGCAATACTGTAACCGTTTCCGGACAACAATACCAGGCCAAAACCAACAAAGAAAAACTGGATATGTTGGATCAGGCAAAAGAGGTTATGGAGGTTCATAACGCCCAAGGACGGGATGCCTCTAACAAGTTAGCTGCGCAATACGGTCTGTATCAGTATTTGGAAGCGCAGTCAATCGTCTGGCGGGCGAATGCTCCGGAGATTAACGAAGCTTGGCTGAATGTGATGGCCATCGGTGAGGATCTGTCTTTTGCTTTTGCCCCCTATGAGATGTTCAGCGAAAACGGCTCCTATTTGCGGGCAAACACGCCTTACGATATGACTTTCCTAATAACCTGCTGCAACGGTGCAGAAGGATATCTGCCATCCAAGGCAGCTTGCGAGTACCGCTGCTATGAATACTATGTTACCCTCTTTGAAGTGGGCACCGCAGAAATATTTATTGATGAATTTCTATCTATGCTGAACACTATGAAAAACGGATAACCAAGCGGATGGTTTTGTGCGCTTGAAACCTATGCAAAATTTGACACAAAATCCCGTTGCCTGGTGGTTGGAACGAAACCCAGATGGTTTTTCGATTCTATGTCAATAGTTGGGGTAGAGCTAAAATAGAATAGTTTCAAATCGTGTCGGAGTTTCTATTCCGGCACGATTTTTTGTGTATTGAAGAATGAGATTCTTTTTCTAAAACTATTAAGGCTATGCATCATGCCCGGCACCGTGCATAAGCGGAGCAGAAATCATACTGCTGATCGTTCCCGACGATTCGGTTGACATGTCCCCGGAAAGGGAGGTATGCTGGCAGAAAGAAAAGGATTTGGGCGTGATTCAATCCAGAATGGTTGGGCAACAAAGAATCCGTTTTCGATTGATGAACTTGGTGAATGAGTGGCGGCGCAATTGCGGCGGTAAGACCGCAGTTGCGCCCAGCGGCAGTGGTTTTGTTTGCAGTATCCCTTGATTATGCAAAAGTTTCCGCTTATTTTACAAGAAAAAAAGTAACGGTTCTTGTATAATACAAAGCAAGGAGGGATGTCTTGTGAACATGAAACGCTGGCTTGCACAGCTTGCTGACCAGCCAATCAAAAAAACCTTACCCATTCTGGCGTTCCCGGGAATCCAGTTTATGGAGGGAGTCACCGTCAGGGAGCTGGTGGGATCCAGTGTGCTGCAGGCACAGTGCCTTGCGCAGGTAGCTGCCCGCACGGATTTGGCAGCCTATGTGGGCTTTATGGATCTGTCGGTGGAGGCGGAGGCCTTTGGTGCACAAACTGTTTTCTTTGAGGAGGATGTGCCATCTGTAACCGGTACACTGGTTACCTCCATGGAAGAAGCGAAGGCGCTGCAGATCCCTCGTGTTACCGATCATCGGACAGCTGTTTTTCCTGAGGGGATCCGCCTTGCCCGAAAAAGCATTACCGACCGTCCGATTTTTGGCGGTATCGTTGGGCCTTTCAGTCTGGCAGGACGTCTGGTGGACGTGTCAGAGGCCATGGTCAACTG
The DNA here is from genome assembly GCA_045601585.1 of Faecousia sp. Taxonomy (GTDB): domain Bacteria; phylum Bacillota; class Clostridia; order Oscillospirales; family Oscillospiraceae; genus Faecousia. The sequence continues at coordinate 3,158 of JAZRZW010000053.1, forward strand.
CTATGAGGAACCGGAAATGATGCATGTTTTGCTGGAAAAGGCCACTGCCTTTCTTATCGAATATGCCAACGCCTTTCGGCAGGCCGGTGCCCAAGGAGTTCTGCTGGCAGAGCCGCTGGCAGGATTGATCGCACCGGAGCATGAAGCGGAATTCTCCGCTCCCTATATCCGCAAGATCACCGAGGCGGTGCAGGGAGATGATTTTCTGGTGATCTACCACAACTGCGGCAACTACACCAATTTGATGACCGATTCCCTGGCGACTAACGGCTGTGGCGCCTACCACTTCGGCAACGCGGTGGACATGGTACAGATGCTGGAGAAAATGCCGCAACACCTGCCGATCATGGGCAATCTGGATCCGGCAGCACAGCTACGTAACGGCACGGTGGAAAGTGTACGGGAGGCTACCTGGAAACTGATGGATGCCTGTGCTAAGTATCCTAATTTTATACCCTCTTCGGGCTGCGATGTGCCGCCAATGTCCCCATGGAGCAATCTGCAGGCGTTTTTTGATGCCGTAAAACAATATTATGAAACGGAAAGGAATTAACACTATGTCTATTTTAACCGAGATCAATGAAACGCTGCAGAAGGGCCGCAGCAAGGTGGTCTGTGAACTGGTGCAGACCGCATTGGAAGAAAAGTACGCGCCTACAGAGGTTTTGCAGAGCCTGCTGGACGGTATGAATGTAATCGGCGAAAAGTTCAAGAACAATGAGGTGTTCGTACCGGAGGTGCTGGTTTCCGCCCGTGCTATGAATAAGGGTCTGGGAATTCTGAAACCCTATTTGCAGGAAAGCGGCGTTACATCCTGCGGCAAGGTGTGCCTGGGAACCGTAAAGGGTGACCTGCACGACATCGGTAAGAATCTGGTAAAGCTGATGATGGAAAGCAAGGGCCTGGAAGTTATCGATTTGGGCGTTGACGTGGATCCGGAGCGCTTCGTACAGACTGCAATCGACGAAAACTGCGACATCATTGCCTGCTCCGCTCTACTGACCACCACAATGGATGCCATGGAAGATGTGGTGAAAAAGGTGGAGGAAGCCGGAATCCGGGATAAGGTCAAGATCATGATCGGTGGTGCTCCCGTGACCCAGAAATTCTGCGATGATATCGCTGCGGATGCATTTACACCGGATGCGGCCTCAGCCGCCCAGGTGGCACATGCCTTTGTAGTTTCGGATAAAACCGAAAAAATTGAAGGAGGGGTGTAAGATGACTGGTAGAGAACGTATGGAACGCTTGATCGACGGCCTTCCCATTGATCGTGTTCCGATTTCGACTCTGGCCGATGATATCACTCGTTCCCAATTGGATCCCGAATGGAGGGACATACCGATTCTGGAGTTTTACAGAAAGCTGGGGTATGACCACTTACAATTAGGAAACTACGGACTGCCTCCGGAGCTGCGTTATATCCTGCCCTACACCCTCAAACAAGGGTTTACGGCAAAAACGGAGAAGCGCGGCGATGTTACCGTCGATATGCGGATCATGGACGGTCGGTCTTTGGAGATCCATAAGAAGTTGACCCACCCCATCCGGTATCCGGTGAATGATGAAGAGGATCTGGAGTTGCTTTGCCGTATGTGGGAAAGCGTTGAGGTGATCGAAAAAACTGGTGAGGCACTGGAGAAGTGCCTTGCCAGCTATGCCCGGTTGGATGCCGCCATCGGCGATATGGGCATCTTTGTTCCCACGGTGCCCCAGTCCGGCGTACAGCATATGTTGGAATACGAAACCGGGGTTGAAAACTTTTACTATCTGTTGGAGGATGCCCCGGAACTGATGGAGAGAACGATCGAGGCGATCCAGCGTCAGCGGCAAAAAATTTACGAAATTATGGCAAAGCAAATCCCCTGCAAAACGATCATCCCGATGGAAAACACCTCCACGACTATGATCAGTCCGGCTTTGTACCGGAAATATACCCTGCCTCATATGCAGAAATACTGCGAAACTATGCATAAGTATGGCAAGAAAGCCATCATCCATATGTGCGGACATTTGGGAGCCCTGCTGCCGGAGCTGAAGGAAGTGGGATTGGACGGCATCCATAATTTGACAGAGCCTCCGGTGGGCACCTGTCCCTATGAAATGGCTCTGGATGCGTTGGGCGAGAATCTTGTGGTCTTTGGCGGTTTTGATGCGACGGTCCTGCGTGACAAGCACAGGACACCGGAAGAAAAGCGCCAGCGCATCCGGGATACGCTGAGACCTCGAATCGTGGCAGGCAATTTTGCCTTTGGCGCCGGTACTGACGGACGTGTGACCCCCATGGAGCATTTTCAGATGATCCTGGATGTGATTCAGGAATTCGGCAAGAAGCAGTGATCCATGCGTATGGGCATTTGAAGGATCTCCTTCCGCAAAGGATGGAGATCTGTCCGGGCGGAATTCCCACCACGATGGAGAGAATCCATTTTATCCGGGAGAACTTTTTGAAATACAGCGGAGCGTAAACTGCGATTCTTGTGATTGCTCCCGGAGAAAAGAGATGCTATAATAAAAAAAGCATATGGCAAGGGGGCGGTGGATATGAAAAACAGAATGATGGAGCTTTACCGCTCTCTGGCGAAGCATTTTTCGCAACTGTGTACGGTACCTGTGACAGTAGTGGATTCTGCGGAGCGTAGCATCCTGCTGACCCATAAAGGGGATGCGGTATATTATTGCGACCAATGCCCCAACCGCTGCCAGCATCTGCAGACCATGCTCTACGGCTGCAATGAAGCCAGGCGCTGGAAAGGCAGATATATTTTCTACTGTCCCATCGGTCTGGTGCTTTCCGCGGTGAACGTACCGGAGACGGATCAGACGGTGGTGGCAGGTCCGTTGATCACCGGTGAAGTGCAGGATACCGTTTTTGACCTTCCGGACTATATCGATCCGGAGTCTGTGCTGCCCCTGTTCCAATGTTCGGCAGACATGCTGAACCATATTTCCTCTGTTTTGGAAATGGCGGTATACGGTCTTCGTTACCGACCGGAGACCTCTGCCTATGACCGGAATGTCATTCCCGATGATGACATGCCAGAAGACGATGCGGTATATACCGCCTTTCCTCTGGCAGGAATACTGAAAGAGGCAGTCCGCAGCGGGGACGTAGAACAGACACGCAATGCTATAAACCGCCTTTTGCAGTATGTCTACACGCCTCATCCGGATCAATTTGCGCTGATCAAGAGCAGAGCGGTGCAGCTAGTGCGGCTGCTCGCAAAGGAAGCTCCCGATCAGTCAGAAGAGGCGTTATATAACGACACGTATATTCCGGCGTTGAAACGTACAACAGCGCCGGAAGAGATGGATATCACCTTATCGGAGATACTCCATCACTTTATGGACTATGCCTTTGACTTTACCCAGATCCGGTATGCAGATACCGTATACCGAGTTATGGAATTTATTAAGTCCAATTACAATAAAAAGATCGGGCTGGAGGATGTGGCAGCCTATGTCCATTTGAGCAGTTCCCATGTGGGTAGCCTGTTCCGCAAAAAAACGGGGCAGACTGTTTCGGAATATCTCAATCAGGTCCGCATTGAAAAAAGCAAGGCACTGCTGAAATGGGGGGATCTCCCTATTTCGGATGTTGCCTATCTCTGCGGCTTCGGGGATCAAAGCTATTTTACTCATGTGTTCAAAAGGCAGACCGGACTTTCTCCCAAGAACTTCCGTCAATGTGCGAAAGGACAGAAATAGGGTGCTTATGAAACAACATACAGTCTGTTTTCTGCCGGAGGGCATCCAATGTACTGTGGAGTCGGGTACAACGCTGCTGCAGGCACTGCGCATGGCGAAATTGCATCCCGATGCGCCCTGCGGTGGGAACGGCAGTTGCGGCAAGTGCCGCGTGACGGTGGATCACTGGGAGGTGCTTGCTTGCCAAACCCAGGTGGATCGGGATCTGACGGTGATGCTGCCGCAAAACAAAGAAAGACAAATTTTAACTTGGGGGCGCAGTACGCAGGTCCAGCCGGATGGAGAATACGCCTATGGGTTGGCGATTGATATTGGTACCACTACAGTGGTAGCATGCTTGCTGGACGGAAAGACCGGTGAGCTTTTAGCTCGGAAAAGTTGTCCCAACCCTCAGTCCCAGTATGGCGCTGATGTGATCTCGCGTATCCGGTACGCACTGTCGGATTCTGGTGATACCTTGGGCAGCTGTATTCGCGGCTGTCTTGAGCAGCTGACTCTGGCAGCTGCGGAAGAAGCCCGAATCCCGGTGGACTCTGTCACCGTGGCGGCCATTGCAGGAAATACGGCGATGCATCATCTGCTACTGGGGATCGATGTGAAGCCTTTGGTTACCCCACCGTATATGCCCGGGGCTTGTGAAGCCATGGAGCTTTCCGCACATCAGATCCTGCCCATTGGCGGCACAGTTCGTCTGCTTCCCAATATTGCAGGTTTTGTGGGTGGCGACATGGTGGGATGCATGTTGGCCACCGGCTTTGACCGGCTGGAAGCGCTGACACTGATGATCGACATTGGCACCAACGGTGAGTTGGTTTTGGGAAACAGATCCCGGCAGATCGTCTGCTCTACTGCTGCCGGTCCAGCCTTTGAGGGGGCAAATATCTCCTGCGGTATGTGTGCTGTGGAAGGCGCGATTGATCATGTATGGGTGGAAGATGGAGCACTCCGCTACCATGTCATTGGAGAAGGAACGGGTGTGGGTATTTGCGGTTCGGGCTTGCTGGATCTGGTGGCCGCCCTGCTGGAGCTCGGTGTGATCGATGAGTCTGGCCACATGCAGAACAAGCAGTACCCTCTGGGAGACACGCAAGTGATGCTTACCCAGAAGGATGTACGGGAAGTGCAGTTGGCAAAAGCTTCCATCCGGGCAGGAATCGAATTGCTGACACAGAAAATGCAGGTGGATCTGACGGATATTCGTCAAGTATATCTGGCAGGTGCATTCGGAAGCTATATGAAGCCTGCGTCCGCTTGCAGGATCGGCATGATCCCGTCCTGTCTGCAGGAACAAATCGTACCGATTGGTAATGCCGCATGTGAAGGCGCAAAGCTTTGCGCGTTGAGCCGCAATGCGTTTGACCACTGCAAGTCGTTGGCGAAAGGAGCCGAATTCTTGGAACTGGCATCTTTGCCCCAATTTCAGGATGTTTTCGTAGATGCTCTGGAGTTTTCGGAGGAAGCGCGATAATGGATTATACACAACTGGCTGCAATGGCAGAAAAAGCGGAGTTTACGGCATGGGTACCGCTGGATATCAAAACCGTAAAGCTGAAGCCGGAGGTCCGGGACATGTGCGCCGGCGGTTCCTGCCAGCAGTACGGAAAGCGCTGGAGCTGTCCCCCTGGCTGCGGCACATTGGAAAGTTGCAGGGAGAAGGTCAATAAGTGCTCCTATGGGATCCTTATACAAACAGTGGGGGATGTGGAAGACTCCTTCGATTTTGAAACGATGATGGAGATCCAGGAGATACATAAGGTGCGGTTTGAGAAAATGCACAAAGCGATCTGTGATCAGGGCGTACAAGTGCTGGCACTGGGTGCAGGTTGCTGCACGCACTGTAAAGTGTGTACATATCCGGATGCGCCATGCCGCTTTCCGGAAAGGATGGTCTCCTCCATGGAAGCCTACGGCATGCTGGTGCTGGAGGTTTGCAAGGCCAATGGTATGCAGTACTATTACGGCTCAGATAAAATAGCGTATACCAGCTGCTTCCTGCTGTAAATAAGCAGCTCACTAAAAACGGAGAATCTTAGAAATGGGATCCTCCGTTTTTAGTGTACAAAGAAAAACACCGGCAGTGCCGGTGGGTTTCTCTGTACAAAAAGAAGGGGTTCCCGAATGAGAACCTCTTCTGTAGAAGCAATATCTTCCAGTGATCAACGCTTGGAGAACTGGGGTGCACGACGGGCTGCCTTCAAGCCGTACTTCTTTCTTTCCTTCATTCTGGGGTCGCGGGTCAGGAAACCTGCAGCCTTCAGAGTGGGGCGAACCTCGGAGTTCAGG
>JAZRZW010000054.1:0-1625 GCA_045601585.1 Faecousia sp.
ATCCCGGAGATCGGATTTGACCTGCCAAAAACTGTGGCGGAAGTAAAAAAAGAACTGGACGCAATGAATATACCCTACACGGAAGCCTACGGACAGTGCAGCGTTGTGGCATATCTTGGCCAAAAAGAAGATGTGCCTACCCTTGCTCTGCGGGCAGATATGGATGCATTGCCTGTACAGGAAGTTGTGGATGTCCCCTTCGCTTCCAAAACTCCCGGCGTAATGCACGCTTGTGGTCATGATTCTCACACTGCTATTTTGTTGACTGTTGCAAAGTATCTCAAATCAGTAGAAGAGGACCTGCCTTGCAATATCCGCTTTCTCTTCCAGCCAAGCGAGGAGGGCCCAATCAGCGGTGCACGCATGATGATGGAAAACGGCTGCCTTGAAGGGGTGGACGCGGTTCTGGGTGTCCACTGTGAAGGGGCAATTCCCAGCGGCTCCCTTTGTATTCCGTCTGGAGCTGCTGTTGCGGCCTGCGTGCCCGTGACGCTGAAGTTCTATGGTCTTTCTGCTCATGCAGCGTTGCCCGAAAATGGCATCGATGCTATCGCCATGGCGGTTGACGCTTATGGAGCGTTGAAGGAAATGGTTAAGGAAGAAGCCGGGGACCGGCCTTATATCTGGTCCGTGACTGTGTTCCAAGCCGGCGATGCCCACAACCTAGTTGCCAATCTGTGCACACAGAAAATCTCGTTCCGGTTCTATGATTTGGAATTTGCAGAACGGGTACATAAGCGGACAAAAGAAATTGTTGAAAATATCGCTAAACGGTATGGTGGTAGAGCTGAGCTGGATTGGAGGATGATCTGTGGTCCAGTCTACAATGATCCGAATATGGTAAACAACTTGCGAGAAGTGGCAAAAGAACTAGAAATTCCCTTGGCATCGATGGCGCCCAAGCGTACCTCTGATGACTTTGCCTTGTTCACATCCCAAATTCCGGGGTGCCTGTTCCGCTATGGCATCTATTGCCCGGAGGATCAATGCACGGCAATCGTCCATCGGCCTGATTTTAAGATCCACGAGCCTGCTATGGAAAAAGCCATCTTGACATTCATTAATTATGTGTTGGGATTTTCGAATTGTTGATAGTTTTCCTCAAAACCCCTTTGCCAATATGGTAACCCCATAAGCAAGGGCATTAGGCGAAGGTAATGTTGGCAGCAACAAGTCGCGACTTGAGAAAGTGCCAGTTTTCTAATTGACCGGCAACATTTTGGCAACACTTGCTTCATTGTCCAAATGGCAAAGAGCTATCTGATTCACATTGGATCAGATAGCTCTTTTTATAGTTTGTTATTAACTTCGAAAAGACGATATCCCTCGTGGTTTTTGCAACAAATGGGCAGCTTTACCTAACTCGAACCGCAGCTGCAAGTTTCTCAGCCATTCTCTTCCTGATCATTTCATAAGCTCATAAGCGGTTATAGAAAAAATCTTTACGCACCTGGACAGATATTCTTCATCTAAATTATACTTTCGATTATGGTTGCCGGTTGTCTGCTTATTGTGGATGCGCAGATAGGTCGCCATACCTCCATGGCTGCGCACCCGGTCGATCATATGGGAGACATCATCACTGCCGTTGACCTTCACCACCGGACTCTCCGTAGTATTCAAAT
>JAZRZW010000055.1:0-3387 GCA_045601585.1 Faecousia sp.
ATAAAGCTGATGAGACCCACATTGGAAACCACCACGGAGCTGGTTAGACAGCACAGCACCATGCCCACAAGGGTCAGCCGCTTCACATTGATACCAAGGCTAATCGCCGTTTCCTCACCGCTTAAGAGGGCATTGTAATCCCAGCGATGGGCAAAACAATAGACGCAGAGGATCGCCACAATTACGGCCATACCACCCAAATCTTCCCATCCGGTACTGCCCAAATCACCAAAGGTCCAGAAGACTAAGGTGGAAAGCTGCACTTCATCGGCAAAGTATTGGATGAGGGTGGTTGCGCCGGTGAACATAGAACTAATGGCCACACCCGCCAACACAATCCCCTCCGGAGATACCTGCCGGAATTTGGATAAGCCCAAAATCACAAGTGCCACCGCAATGGAACCGAGAAAAGCACACAGAGGAATGCCGAAACGGTCAGTTGTCCCCATCCCCAGCACCACAATAGCAAATGCAGCACCAAAGGTCGCGCCCTGAGACACACCCAAAGTGGAAGACGATGCCAATGGATTGCGCAGCACCGCCTGCAAAATACAGCCTGCAAGGCCCAAACCGCCACCGGCAAGGATCGCTGTGAGGATACGGGGCAGGCGATTATTTTGTACCACAATGTTGATCTTCCGATCAGCGGACATACCAAAGATGCCTTTGATCAGTTCTCCAATGGGCGTTTCATAAGAACCGGCCCGAAGGCTGAGCAATACTGTCAGCAGCAAAACACCGCTGAGTATCACAAGAAAACTGATGCTTTTGACTTGATTCTTTCGATACAGTTCGTCTATATTATTCTTCTCCAATTTTGATGGGACGGAATTCATAGCCGGCCTCCTTCAGATCTTCGTAGGGATTGGCTCCCAGCAGCATCTCAAAAATCTCTCCGGCTTTTGCCACCGGATCTACAACCTTGAACTGCTCCGGATACATGACGCAGGCTGCGTAGTAAGCATCTGCCAGCGCCGTTTCCAGATTGGATGCAGAGGAACGGAAGGAAATTTGAGAGTAAACCTTACCCTCCTGCACGGCAGTAAGAGAGTTGTAGTAAGCGGGATTTTTAGCGTAGTCTTCTTTGATAAGATTCATGCCGTTGAAGTCCAGGAAAATAATGTCCGGATCCCAACTTAGCACCTGCTCCAGGTCAATATTGAAGGCACCGTTTTGACCGGTGGTATCTGCCAGATTTTTTGCGCCAATCAGCTGGAACGGACCATAGCCAGCTTCTGTGCCTTCAAATCCGTGATGACCCTTGAAGGATACACCGCCTACATACACGGAGGGCTTGCTGCTATCCGGAATATCCTTCGTGCGATCATCCAAATCCTTTTGAATGCCCTTTATGTAATCGGTCAGCTCCGTTGCACGGGTCTGCATATCATAGAGTTCACCCAAGATACGGATCGTATCGTATGCGTTTTGATCCAATGTGGTATCGCTGCCAGGGACAACTACAACGGGCGTGCCGGTCTTGGATTGCAGGTCATCCGCTTCCACAGAAGCGGACTTGCTCATTACGATCACATCCGGCGTCAGATTTATGATTTCTTCGGTATAGGGTTGTCCGTTGGTGCCAATCACAGGCAGATCTTTGAACTTATTAAAATTCACATAGTTGTAAAGACGAGTCATGCCGGGTTTTACCTCGTAGTCTTCTACACCAACAACCAAATCAGCAGCACCCATGTAACAGGTGTAACGCAGCGCGCCAACACCCACACAGACGATAGATTCTACTTTTTCCGGTACTTCCACCTGACGGCCTGCACCATCGGTGATGATACGGGCATTCCCATTAGTTGTGATCTTTGCGCCACATCCTGCCAGCATGACAAAACAAATTACTGCGGCCAAAACCAGAGAAGTCGTTTTCTTCATAGGGTATTCCTCCTACTATCGATTACCATCATTATAAAAGGCGGCAAGCACTGCCACAAGCCGGGTGGGGGGATATTTTCGATAATTTTTTATCAATATCCCCCGGTGGGGGTTGTGCTCAAAATTCAGCAGGATTACAATAGTGGAAATGTTAGGAGGACGACCTTATGGAAAAGATAACGGAAACAGTGAAAATACAGATCGATGAACTGTTGGCAGAGAAGGACATGATACTCGTGGCCATTGATGGCAAATGCACCTCTGGCAAGACCACCCTGGCTTCCAAACTGGCAGAGCTCTATGACTGCAACGTATTTCACATGGATGACTTTTTCCTTCGCCCAGAGCAGAGAACACCTGAGCGGTTTGCCGAAGTAGGCGGTAATGTGGACTATGAGCGGTTTTACAAAGAGGTGCTACTTCCTCTGAAAACAATACAGCCGTTTTCTTATCGTCCTTTTGATTGTAAGACTTTTACTCTTTCTGAGCCTGTTGCGGTTGCGCCCAAAAGGCTGAACATCGTGGAAGGGTCTTACAGCCACCATCCCTATTTGGAAAACCCCTACGATCTGAAGATCCTGCTGACCGTGGACGAAGAAACCCAGCGGCAGCGGATACTGGAGCGCCCCGCGTTTCTTCATAAACGGTTCTTTGAGGAATGGATTCCTATGGAGAATCGATACTTCGATGGTTTTGCAATCCCCAGTGAGGCAGATTTTATTATATAAAAAAGAATGGCTGTTGGTGCACTCCGCATCAACAGCCATTCCTCATTTGTATAGTTCCAGCACCAACTGTGCCCCGTATTGAATGCCATCTAAGAAGGCTTTGCGCTCGTAAGCAGTACAAAGGCTACAGCAAAGATTGAACACCGCATTATTATCATCCAACGGCAACGCACATAAAAGTTCATCCAATTCCTTAAAGCCATCTCTGATCTCCGGTGGGTCGGATTCGTGGGATTCTGCGTAGGCTTGGTATAGTTGATCCAGTACGGTTTCACAATCGCTATCCCCGGGATCAAAGGGATGGGCATCTATGTAGGCTTTCAGCCAATTTGCGATCTTATTCATGATGGCACCTCCTGGCGCGCTGGAGCTTTACCAGAAGCTCGTTGATAGCATCCGGATATCTGCCTCGCTCAATCAGTTTGTTGCGGAAGTGAAGTAAGCCGTGGAGCATCAGTCGGTATTCTGACGGGATGAGAACCAAGATTCTTTTCGGCTGCTTCATACACAGATCAACTCCTTCCACACGACCTCTGCGACCCGGTTACGGACACTGTTCATCCGCTGAACCCAATCCCATTGATCGGTTGCCTTCAGCAGTTCTGTGATACCTTCCTGCTCTGTCAGCTGTGAGGTTAAGCAATTACTGAGCGATGTAGTTTCTTGAGTTACATTTATTATAAATCTGAGATTAAAAAAACATGAGAGGGGTTCAAATTATCTCAAGGGGGTTCATTTTCCTTAAAGGGGGTTCATCGAAAATGGCCAGGGG
>JAZRZW010000056.1:0-3400 GCA_045601585.1 Faecousia sp.
TCCGACTTGCAAGGATCACCGTAGAAAGGAAGGTTGATTGTTATGATCAAAATTCTTGGAAAATGTAGAAAATGGTGCATTGTTTTTTGCATGGCTCTGCTGGTAGGCAGTATGCTGCTTTCCGGTTGCATATCCCAGCCAGTTCAGGAGGAGCAGACGCAGCCGACAGAAGCTTCTTCCGGGGCAACGCAGAATACACAGACAGAGCCGGTTGACTCTACACCTCCTGACGAGCCTTCCACCACGGGTGGGGATCAAGGAATCGACAGCGCCGGACTGGCAGGTGTTTGGGATCGGGCCTGGACAGAAGTGGAGGGCGACCGGACTGAAGCTGCGCCCGGTGTCTGCACCATTGAGATCAAACCGGGTGAAAACGGCGCTTTCCGGTTTACTTATACAGATAGGGATTTTCCGGAAGAGAATGTCCAGGATCGGGAACTGCTTGTAGTTCCCGGCGAGCTGTATCCGGATTGCGGTAACGATCAGTGGATCGGAGAAGTGACACAAGCAAGCGGCGACACCGTTCACTATACCCTCACTCTGCTGGAGGACGGCACGCTGCTGGTGATGTCCGGCTTTGAATTTGACGGTCAGCTTATGGTCAGCTGCCAGGGGTTTGCTCCCAGCATATGACAGGGGGACAGCCTATGAAAAGAATAGTTAGTCTGCTCCTTTGCCTGGTGCTGGTTGCCGGTGTGTCGGCAACGGTACGGGCGGATAATTTGGATATCGGCCAGACCTGGGATGACAGCATTTTGGCAGGCGGTATCTACGATTTATATGTTTGGGTATCGGGCGACCACGATGACTACACCTACCAATGGCAGGCAGACGCAGCCTTTGGCAAGGGGAGCTGGATGGACCTGCAGGACAACGCCAACCCCTACGGTTACCGAGGCACCAACACCTATCACATGGAATTTATCACCGGCATGAATGACGGTCAGATCATCGGTACAGGCTGGGAAGATATTCCCTTCCGGTGTGTGGTGACGGATAAAAAGACCGGCGCTTCACGAGCTACTCCCAATATGTACATGAGGATATTCACTTCCTCGGATCTGGATGACCTTATGAAAGAAAAGGGCATCGAGTTGTATATGCCCGGGATCGAGGGTGTCCCGAATGGCACCACCAGCGATCACAAAACCTACTATTCCACTGCCCAGGCCGGAAAAAATCTGAGGTTTGTCTGCGGCTTCAAGCCGCCTCAAAACGATCCTTTTTTTGGGCGCTCCGAGCTGAAGGGCAATGTGGAGGTTTGGATCACCGAAGACGGCAAGACCGTCAAACGGGAGGATGGCGGCACGTATACGCCCTACACCGTGGGGAAGAACACGGTAACAGCGCAGTTTAAGCTCCACTATTCCCTTGGCATCCACGATCTTGGCTACTATGAGACAAAGACCATTTATCTGAGTACTACTGCACCGGACACTGTCGGCTATGCCACGGCCCGGTCTCAGATCAGCCTGCTGAAGGAGCAGTACAACGAATCGCAGAAGCTGACCTCCATTCCCAAGGGAACAAAGCTGAATGTCACCGGAAGATCCGGCGGCTGGTATCAGGTGGTACATAATGGCTACATCGGCTATGTGGCCACCTCGGCTGTGGACTTCAAGGAGGCCAGCCCTGCCATAGATCATGTGAATGTGAACATCGCAGAGCCTGTGGCAGGAAACCTTCCGGCCACCTCCGCTACCGTTACGCCGGATAGCTGCACGTTCACCTCTGCGGAGTGGGAGGATAAAACCGAAGGCCGTTACATGAAGCCCGGAGAGCGGTTTCAAAAGGGACATGACTATCAGCTGGTAGTCTGGGTCACAGCCAAAGAGGATTATGAATTCAAGCTGGATTCCAATGACACGATGCTGACCACTGCCACCATCAACGGCACGCGTCCGGCCTACACCTCCCGGGCCTATGAGCAGATCATCGGCAAGGTCATCGATATCCGTTATGATTTTATAAATGTCCGGGGTGCGGAGGAACAGCATGTGTGCAAGCCTGCCCAGGTCTCCCGGGTAGCGCCCACCTGCACCAAAGCCGGCCGGCAGGCCTACTATCAGTGCGGCTGCGGCAAAACCTATGCTGACAGCGCGGCTACCCAGCCGATCGATCTGAGCACCTGGGGCGTGCTGCCTGCCACGGGCCATACGGAAGGCGGCTGGAGCTATAACGGCACACATCACTATAAGAAATGTACCCTATGCCGGGAAGTGATCACCGGCACCAACGCTCCCCATGCCGGCGGTACAGCTACCTGCCTGCAAAAGGCTGTCTGCACCGCCTGCGGTATGCAGTACGGGCAGGTTGGTGACCACAAATGGAGTCCCAAGCACCATCCGGTGGATGCAAAGGGCCATGCCTATCAGTGCGCGGACTGCAAGACCTATGATGTGGCCCAGCCCCATACGCCCGGCCCGGAGGCCACGGATACAGAACCCCAAAAGTGTACCCTTTGCCAGTACATCATTACCCCGGCGAAAGATCATGTTCACAGGTATCTTAAAAACGAGGCAAAGGCAGCTACCTGCCTGACCCCCGGCAGCCTGGAATATTACACCTGCGACGGCTGCAGCCAATGGTGGTCCGATGGAGAAGGGAAGACCCCTATCCCCGATCCTGCCTCCGTGATCCTCCCGGCTCTGGGACACTTTACCAGGGAGAATTGGGAATGCGATCCGCAGACCCACTGGCAAAGCTGTGTGGTCTGTATGACGGTGCTGGAGGAAGGCCGGGGCGATCACTCGGATAGCGACGGGGACGGCAAGTGCGACCTCTGCGGCTACAGCGCGGATGTGCCACTTCCCACCGAAACCCCTGAGGAGCTCCGGCCGCAGGAAACCACGCAGACACCCTCCGGGGAGAAAAAATCCGGCGGCAACAACTGGTTGATCCTGCTGCTGGTGGCGCTGGTATCCTTCAGCGCAGCTGTCACCGCTACGGTGATTATTCTGAAAAAGAAAGGGTAAGACACCATGAAGAAACAAATTCTGTGCCTTTTGCTCTGCCTGATCCTGCTGCTGGTGGGGGTGATCCCCGGCATTGCCTGTGCGGCTGCGGTGAGCAGCTCCGGCGGCTCCAGCGACCACACCCACACCCCATCGGAGTGGCGGACCACCCAGGTGTACCACTACAAGGTCTGCACTTCCTGCGGCGAAATGCTGGAGGATCATGATCACACCGGCGGCGTAGCCACCTGCGCGGAAAAGGGCAAATGCACCGTCTGCGGCTACGAATATATCGATACCCACGAAAACCATACCCCCGATACCTCCAAGTGGGTGGCCCGGGGAGATATGTACCATTTCCACAAGTGCTCTCTGTGCGGCGCGCACTGCGATATTGAAGATCACAAGTGGAGTCCCAAGCCCCATGTGGCCGATACCAACAAACA
>JAZRZW010000057.1:0-1606 GCA_045601585.1 Faecousia sp.
AGACCTTCATTATCGTGAATTTCTTGTCGGAAAAAAGCGCCATTTATGCGCTGACTGCCGGTTACGGCCTTGCGCTTTTCCTGATCGCTTTGGTGCAGAATGACTTCCTCGCCATTACCTTCCCGGTGTTCCGTGTGGTTACGGTGGCCGCGCTGCTCCTGCTGCTGATCTTTACGCTGCGTTTACCGCCTTCTCCCAAGGCTTGCCCTCAGTATGTCCGCAAGGACAGCGGGCTGGTAGCCCCCAAAAAGCTGCTGACCGGCACCTTTGTTCTGGTGTTTATCAGCTCCCTCATGGGCGTGTCCGGCCCCTCCATTTCCGCCGAGGTGCGCCACGGTGTGTTCGTTACCTATTTTGTGGATGCTGCCGCCAGTGTGCTGCTATTTTATCTGTATAAGAAGAAAGATTTCCATCCTTTCCGGTGTATTTCCGCCTGTGTCGGTCTGAGCTGTATCGGTTTTCTGCTGATGTACGCGGCAGATTTTGTCCCGGCGCTGAAGCTGATTTCCTGCGCTTTGATCGGTTTCGGTATGGTAGCCTGCCAGATGGTTCCTTTGTACGGTCTGGTGCTGATGAAGTCCTACCCTTCCCGGTATCTTTCTCCCATCATCATCGGTCTGGCACTGGTCGCTGTTCTGGTCCAGGGTGGCATGGTGGAAGCCTTCCGCAGCGTCCCCTCCATGCTTTTCCTGGCCTATGGGGTGATCATGGTAATCCTGGTCATTCTCTACTTGCAGATCGAGCCATACTTCCTGTACACCCTGCGCCGGAAGATCCCGGAGGAAGTGTACCCGCAGCCCGAAGTCTCTGCCCCCAGCCATCTGCCGGAGCTTGGGCAGGCAGAAGAACCCGCTACCGCAGAACCCGCCCATGCGCCGGAGCATCCATTTGCGGTGCTGTCCAAACGGGAGCAGGAGGTCGCAGATCTCATCGCCCGTGGTTACAGAAATGCAGAAATTGCCGATATTTTGGTAATTTCCGCCCACACCGTCAACGACCACACCAAAAAGATCTATCGAAAGCTGAACATACACAGCCGTCTGGAGGTCGCTGCATTGGCGAATCGCCAGAAGGATCCGCATACAGATATGTGATTGCCGGTGCGTAATGAATAATCGCACAGTCCAAGAAACATCAGCAGCCGGGCCATTATTGACCCGGCTGTTCGCACTTGATGTTATACAAGTTCCGTCTGGATGTATTTGCCGAATCACGGCCTCACCTCATTTCTCCAGGCATCACAGCTCCCGGCATATTGCGGTTTGAAAGCTGGACTGCTTTGACTCCCGCACAGAAGGCCGCCGCTCAGCAGATGATTCTCGCGATGAGGGATAACTACAAAGCACAGCAGGCCGGTTCTCCCCTTGGAGAAAACCGGCCTGCTTCTGTGTATTAAGTGTTGTTATCCTGAATACCGTATTGCCTGCTTCAAAAGATAGATCCTGTTCTTCTGCTCGTCCTGCAGATCATAATGGCGAATGGCTGTTCGCAGTTCTGCAATGATATATTCCCGCACCGCTTGATCCCCGCCGCTCTGGGCATCAATCATCGGCTCAAAATGGCGGATTATTTTTTCTATTGCCATTTCATCACCGCCGACAGCGGC
>JAZRZW010000058.1:0-4686 GCA_045601585.1 Faecousia sp.
TTGAGTGTGCGTCTGATTTCTTTGGGAATCACAATACGCCCGAGGTCATCCACCCGACGGACGATACCAGTAGCTTTCATATATATCTATCTCCTTATTTTACAAATTACGCTGTTAGTATCTGCAAACAGAGGTCGATTATACCGCAGGCTTTACTTTTTCAATTTGCAATCACGATTCTTTTCAGATCGTCCACCCGATGGACAATCTCTCGTACATAATATAAAAGCGGAGTGAAATTTCACTCCGCTTTTATTCTTTTTCTTAAAACAAGAAATTTTCTCTTTCTATATTTTTAATTACAAAACCGTTATCGCTCATAACGATCGTATATGTATCACAAGACATCGCAATATCGAGTTCATCATATGCGGTTTCGGTTGCAATGATTTCTGCGTTGGAATAATTTAGGACCTCTATAACGTTTCTGCCACCTTCAAACCCAAAGGGCTGAAAAAGTACATACATATTGCCTTGGTCATCCCAGAAGAAATTTTCACTATTTATCTCAGGAATAAGGGATTGGTCTAAATGCTTTAATGTGTGTTGCTGTATATCGGCCATTGAATGACAGCAGGTGATTTTATACTGATTGTGGGAGTAATGATTCTTTTGTGTCTGGGTTAAAAAACCAGACATATCCGAATCAATATATTCTACATCGCAACAAACACCTAAAAAGGAAAAACGATGATATTTTGCAATCAAATCTTCTGCAATTTGCTTGGCTTGCGTTAGCGTTATATTTGTTGTTGGCGGTTCGCTTGGCTCCTCGGCAGATGTTGGATCGGAAGCGGACGGATCGGGATTTTGCTGTGAAGAATCCTGCTGTCGAGACGGCTCTGCTTTTTGCTTGCACCCTGCAAAGCAGCCTATCATTATAAGCAAACATAGAATAATGGATATTAACCGTTTCATTCATTCATCTCCTAAAATACTTACAAGCTACAAAATTGATTAGCATACCATGTGATTCATTTGCACGCATTTAGGTTTTGTATCCAAGGTATTACCATCCCCGATGATTATATCACAGATAATCGGGCCAATCAATACAAATAAGAACTCCGTTTTGCAGATGTTTTGTAGGGGCGAGTCTGCAAACAGAGGTCGACTGCGCTGTGCAAACAAAACCCTATCAGCAAAGGAACTGAGGAGTTTATAGTGCATCTTTCCGCCACGCCATGTATCGTCTGACAAAAGCGGGGGCGGCGGAGGTGGGATTTCGGGGGCGGCGTACACCTCGAATCTCCCGGGAGAATGTCCGGTGTTGGCAATTTTTGCTTTACAAAGGCAGGAAGCAATGATATACTTTTGGTGCAGTTCATTCCTGTTTTTAGGGGGCTTTTATGAAAAGTAACATCTCGAATTCAACGCCGCAGACGGCTGCAACAATTCAAAAACAGCGAAATTCCAACCTGGAACTGTACCGGATCATTACGATGCTGCTGATCATTGCGCATCACTATGTCCTCAACTCCGGCCTGATGGACGGCCCGATCAATGCCGCCAATTATATGTCCGGCCCCTCTTTATTCCTGCTGATGTTTGGCGCATTCGGAAAAACCGGCATCAACTGCTTTGTCCTGATTTCCGGCTATTTTATGTGCAAATCCCGGATCTCCGCAAAAAAATTCGCCAAGCTTTTTGGCGAGGTGGTTTTTTACGATGTTCTGATCAACATTATTTTCTGGGTCACCGGTTACGCACCCTTTACCCTGAAAGCCTTTGTGCGTAATATTTTGCCTTTTACCCAGGTTGCACAGAATTTTACCGGTTGTTTTATTCTGTTCTACCTGAGCATCCCCTTCCTGAACATGCTGATCCAGCGCATGACCCAAAAGCAGCACATCTACCTGCTGGTACTGCTTGGCTTTACCTATGTCCTGATGGGCACCGTTCCGTTTTTTAAAGTGGATATGAACTACTTTTCCTGGTATATGGTGCTGTATTTCATCGCTTCTTATATTCGCCTGTATCCTGCAAAGATTTTCGACAAAACGGCCCTGTGGGGCATTTTGACCCTGTTCTTTGTGGCGGTTTCTTTGGTGTCTGTGGTGGCCTGTTCCTGGGTGAACCAGAAGTTCGGCCGTCTCCATCCCTACACCTTTATGACCGATTCCAACACTTTGCTGGCTGTGCTCATGAGTGTTTCCTCGTTCTTGTTCTTCAAGAATATCAAGCTCCCTTACAGCCCCTTCATCAACACGGTTTCCGGCACCACCTTTGGTGTTTTGCTGATCCACGCGGCCGGCGAAAGCATGAGGAACTGGCTGTGGCGGGATGTGTTGAACAATGCGGGAATGTATGGCTCCCGGTATATGATCCTCCACGCGGTTGGCAGTGTGTTGGGAGTGTTTATCGTTTGCTCTGTCATCGATTTGCTGCGAATCCAATTTATCGAAAAGCCTACGCTGCGCTGGTGGGATAAGCATTTCCCCCGGTTTGAGGAGCGTTTTGTTAAGGCGGAAAAGAAACTGTGCGAGAAATTCCACATTTCCACCCAAAACACAAATGAACAGTAGATGAGCAACAGCGGAGTGATATTCACTCCGCTGTTTTTATTTCTGTGGGGGTATAAAAGGCCCAAGGGGGTTTGCTTTCGAAGAAATTTTGTTTTTCGGTGATTACCGCCCCTTTCGACCGGGAGAAAAGTGGTTGGGGGTGTTGAAATTTCTGGAAATATAATATATAATGAGAAAAAGACTAAAATGGAGGCAAGAAAAATGAAGAAATTGATCTGCCTGGTGCTGGCTGTAGCGGCGATGCTGAGCTTCAGCGCCTGCGGCTTTACCGATCTGTATTCTCAGCCTGCGACCCTGAACACCACTATGTCCTCTTCCAAGAAGGTGGACATTGCCCTCAATGCCAACGCGATCACACTGAATGTGGGGGATACATATCAGCTGGCAGACACCGCTGAAATGGAAAGAACTCTGACCTGGACTTCTTCCAACGAAGCAGTGGTTCTGGTCAATAGCACCGGTCTTGTGACTGCGGCCGGCCCCGGTGTTGCCAACATTATTTGCTCTACGGATGGCGCCAGCGATGCCAGCTGTACCGTGACGGTGAATGAGGCGCCTACCTCTCCCACTGTGCCTACGACTCAGCCCACCACTGCGCCGATTCAGGAGGCTACCACCGGCACCGTCATCTATATCCCCACTCCTCCCTCCGGCGGCACACCCACCTACTCTTCTGACTTTATTTTCCCCAGCTCCTCTGTCAGCTACCTGACCGAGGCGGAGATCCGCACCAGAATGTCCACGATGTCCGGCTATTCCCCTACCGGCAGCTATATCCAGGACGCCATCAATGAGATCTATGCCCGTAACGGCTATGTGTTCCAGAGCTCTACCATCTCAGCGTTCTATAACGCAAAGTCCTGGTACACCCCCAACCCCAGCTTCACCATCTCTCACCTGAGCAGCCTTGAGCAATCTAATATTGCCCTGCTGAAGAAATTTATGTAATAAAACCGAAAAGCGGAGTGTCTCCCCACTCCGCTTTTTTATTTGCCGGATTTGCTTTTTGCGTTTTTTCATCAGAACAGCTTATTTGAGAGATGTTTATTAAAATGTGACCTACGCCACATACTAACAGGGAAATTCGTGGTATAATAAGAAAAACAAAAAAAGGAGGGTTTTCTTATGAGACTTCTGAACAAAGTTGCCATTGTGACCGGCGGCAGCCGCGGGATCGGCCTTGCCACCGTAAAAGCTTTTCTGCGGGAGGGCGCAAAAGTGATCCTCACCGCTTCGTCTCCTGCCAGTGCAGGAAAAGCTGTGGATATGTTACGGACAGAATTTCCCAATGCAGTCCTGGAGGGCATCAGCCCCAACCTCACGGACCTGGGAGCTGTGCAGGAGGAATTTCGTAAAGTTTATGAGAAATATGGGGCCATCGATGTGCTGGTAAACAATGCCGGCGTTAGCGAATCGACGCCGTTTGACCAATATACCGAGGAAACCTTTGACAAGGTAATGGATCTGAATGTGAAGGGTGTGTTCACAGCCACCCGGGCGGCTACCGAATATATGCACCCGGGCAGCGTGATCCTCTCCACCTCATCTATGGTGAGCATCACCGGCCAACCCAGCGGCTTTTCCTATCCCGCATCCAAGTTTGCGGTAAACGGCCTGACGGTTTCTTTGGCCAGAGAGTTGGGCCCCAAGGGAATTCGGGTCAATGCGGTGGCGCCGGGCATTATTGAGACGGATATGATGAAGGCGGTACCCAAAGAAGTGATCGAACCGATGATTGCCCGGATACCCCTGAAGCGTCTGGGCAGACCGGAGGACATTGCCAACGCATTTGTGTTTTTGGCCTCTGAGGAAGCCTCTTATATTACCGGCGTGATCCTGAGCGTGGACGGTATGGCAAGAACTTAAAAAGAAAAGAGCGAGGTGCAAGGGCGGCCTCACACAGGGATTTATATGCCCCAAACCGGACCTTTTCCGGCAATATTGCATTAAAAAGCCACGGCAGGCGTCAGCCTTGGGCGGAGCTCCACATTGATAAATTGCCTATAAATGGCGTTTATTTCCGCCACCCTGCGTTAAAAATGCTCGAAATACACAAAGTATTTCTGTGCTTTTTGCCTTGGCGGGCAGAATTCTCCGCCCTTTATAGGTGCGTTGCAGTTTTGAAGTGGTAACTTTTTTGATTAACAAATAACAAAATTCC
>JAZRZW010000059.1:0-2743 GCA_045601585.1 Faecousia sp.
TCTCCACCGTCGGCGGCCTGCTGGGCGGCCTGCTGATGTGCAAGCTGACCAAGGGTAAGGTCAACCCCCTCATCGGCTCTGCCGGTGTCTCCGCTGTTCCCATGGCAGCCCGCGTTTCCAACCTGGAAGGCCAGAAGGCAAATCCCTCCAACTTCCTGCTGATGCATGCAATGGGCCCCAATGTGGCCGGCGTCATCGGCTCCGCCATCGCTGCAGGTTTCCTGCTCAGTGTCTTTGGCGGCTAAAAAACAACAAAAACCTGGCATCTTACGATGCCAGGTTTTTCTTTTTCTCAAATGCTTCTTTCATCACCTTATAGGCGATAGACGAGAAGCCGTGGTCATAGCTACCCTTAAACTGGCGGTACTCCCAAAGAGTGCCGGTATAGGGTTCCATTTTTCCGAAGAAATCCTCCACGGTAGAAAGTACCAGATCGTACTTTCCCAGCTTCATTAACGCATCCATTCGCAGAAACAGACCCGGGAATACATTGATCTCAATGATCTCCGGCACCGCTCCCTCCCGATTCAGCTTGAACACATCGCATATCAGGTGAATGAGGTATGCATACTCCGGTGCATGGGGATCGATTCCGCCAAATAGTAGCGCATAATACTGGCAAACCTCAGAGCTGTGAGGCTGCAGCTGCAAGCTACCCTCTTCGTCCCGAATGCTGTGATCCAAAAAGTACTTGCCGTTAAAAGACTGACGGATTGTTTCCTGCCGCACCTTCTCGCTGCGGCTTGCAAGAGCCTCATCCTCATACAGATGGGCCGCGGCGTGCAGCGCTGCCGCATAAAGGAAATTGGTGGGATAGTTCACATCCTGACACCAATCGTTGGCGCCACTCCACTCAATAAAGTTCCAGGAAGGCAGATTTTCCACCAGCCCGTCGCTGTTTTCGTAACCCCGGAAGAACTCCAGAACGCCGTAGATGCTGTCCCGGAAATCCTCTTTTTTCTCCGTGTTGCCCCGTTCGAACACATACTTTTCCACCTGCAGAATGTACCACAGATTGAACTGGGGAATAAAGGTGCCGCCGGGCACAATATCACTGGGGTAGGTTTCCGGCAATGCGCCCTTAGGGATCTCGCCCCTGCTGTTGGGGAACATCCGATAGTTCTCCAAGAATGCATCTTCTATCTGCGTCTTGCCGGTCATAGCAAACTCCGCCTGAGAAGTAAAATAGCCGTCTGCCAGCCAGCCTGCCCGCTCCCGGGAGGGACAATCCATATAAAAATCCAGGGCATTATGGGCAAAATTCCGGATCGCTGCCCTGCCGATAGCCGCCTGGATCTCGTTTTCATAGGGCAGCTCCGGCACATTCCGGGTGTCGGACATATAAGTAACCGCGCCAAACTGGTTCAGACGAACGCTGCCCCCTTTTACCATCACGATGGCATAACGGAAGGTATAGGCCTCAAAGCACTGTAAGGTACGGCTGTCCCCGGCAGGCAGGAAATATTCCAGCACATTTTGCGCGTTCATCTGGGTAAACTGAAATTCCTCTCCCAGGTACAACTCTGTGAACCCCACCACCACATCACTTTCCTGCAGGCCTTCCATTTGCATTTTCAGGAAACCTGCCTCGATCCGCCCAAAATCCAAAATGGCATACTGGCCTTTTTCCAGCGTAAGGGGCAAGGGCTGGTTTTTACTCACCACCGTCTGCTTCTGCCGCTGAAGCCACTTACAGGGGCGGCTG
The DNA here is from genome assembly GCA_045601585.1 of Faecousia sp. GTDB lineage: Bacteria > Bacillota > Clostridia > Oscillospirales > Oscillospiraceae > Faecousia. The sequence goes on from JAZRZW010000059.1 coordinate 1,706, forward strand.
ACCACCTCGTCCTTATCGTACACACCCCACACCTTTGGAACGGATTGCCAGGAGTACTTATTTTCCTTATAAGGCAGGCTCTCATCATAACAGAATGTGCCGACCCGGTGGGCCCTTTCCAGGGAAAGCATTTCATAGAGGGGGTACGGTGCAACCCGGGGTAAAACCGTATAGGCTTCCCTAGAAATTGCCAAAGGTGCCGGTGTTTCCCGGTTCTCCCGGAAATCCCACACCTCAGAAAAGTGCCGCTGGACGGAATACCGCTCCACCTTCTGCAGGTGGGTTCCCGGCAGGAATCCTTCAAAATCCCGACCGGTATACTGCAGCACCTCGTCACCACAGCGCAGCTCTGCCATAATGCAGGAAGGGGCGCGGACCGCGGCCAGACTGCCGCAGAAATAGCCCATTGCTTCGATTTCGATGTCCAACATTTGGTTATCCGGATAGGAAAGAGGGATCACATCCTCCCGGAGGTATCCCTCCGCAGCACGGGCAGGTCCCGCCGCCACAAACGCACCGTTTACAAACAAACGGTAGAAGGCCGTGCCTGCAATATGCAGGTTTAAAACATCGCATGCAGCCACCCGTGTTCGGATGGCTGCATGGACATTCATCTCTTCAGCCTTGCCTGCGATCCACACAGGTTTTGCTTTCAGAAACATATATTTTACCTCTTTTCGATCTGCTGCTTGTTGTACTGCAGAGTATAGAGTTGATGGTATCTGCCCTTTTGATGGAGCAGCTCCTGATGGTTGCCCTGCTCGATGATCTCGCCCTTACTTAGCAGGATGATGTTATCCGCGTGCTGGATGGTGGAAAGGCGGTGGGCCACAATCAGCATGGTGCCGATATTCTTCATCTTCTCCAGGGAATCCTGGATCAGCACTTCTGTCTCGGTATCGATGTTAGCGGTAGCCTCATCCAGGATCATCACAGAAGGTTTATGAACAATCGTACGGGCAAAGCTGAGAAGCTGTCGCTGACCGGCGGAGAAGTTATTGCCTCTCTCTCGCACCGGCTCATCCAGTCCGGTCTCCA
>JAZRZW010000060.1:0-49724 GCA_045601585.1 Faecousia sp.
ATGTACGTCGACGATACTTGGCGGGCGACTGCCTGGGAAAATAGATAACGCCAACACTCATATTCCTCTTTAGCTCAGTCGGTAGAGCGACGGACTGTTAATCCGCAGGTCGTTGGTTCGAGTCCAACAAGGGGAGCCAAAGGAAAGACTGCTAATCTTAAGGTTAGCAGTCTTTTTTTTGCTGTTTTTGCCATTCGTAACAAGTAAAAAGTAGTAGTAACGATTAGGAAGTATTCGTGTCTTTTTGGGCGCCAAATGGGCGTCAAATGGACGTTTGGAGCCGATTTAGGACGCCAATAGGGCGGCGTGGCGACCTGGATTAGCTAAATATTCCCATAACCCTCGGGAATAATGAATAGCTGTGGGAGGCTGAATGGGAGGTTCATAGAATGATCTTCGGCAGGACAGCAATGGGGGTCTCACTGGTGCTTTGAGAAATTCCCTTGTTCCCACAAGAATAACGAGTGATAGTATTTCTAGGAAAATTCCGTCCTGTATTGCCTGGATAGGTATCCCACGGTCTTTGCCTATTCTTCCCTTGCTTTGGAGGTTATCCCGGGCAAGGTTTTTCTTTTTGTTGCCATTTTGTCGCCCTAGCAAAAAAGTGCCGCCGAAGCAGCACTTTCAGTATAGGGTTGCTGATTACGGACAAATTACCTTGTCCATGATTTCAGCTGCATTTTCGTCCATGGTTTGTGTACGATGCACGTATAAGTCCATGGTGGTTTTATAGCTGGCGTGGCCTAGACGGCTCTGTACGGTCTTGTAGTCTACTTTATTAGCAACCATTGATGTAGCACAGCTGTGACGTAGATCATGGAGTCGTATGTGCTTTAAGTTATTCTTTGCCATGAAGCGGTCCCACTTTTGAGTGAGGGAGTCCGGATGGTAAGGAGAACCATCTTTTAGGTGGATCACATACTCCTCCTTTGAAAAACCGGGGCCATAGGCTTTACGCTTTTCTTCATACTCAGCCTTGGCTATCTGCAGAATTTTACAGGTGCTTGGGCCGATGGTAATGGTTCGGTTGCTTGATTTACTCTTAGGTTGTTTTGTAATTACCTTACCCTTTACAGCTACCCGGTTTTCTTTTATATGTATTTGTCGGTTCTCCAGATCGATGTGCTGCCATTTTAGAGCGCACAGCTCACCACGACGGAGTCCAACGGATAGACCCAGAAAAACCAACAAGAAGGCATCTGTACCTTGTGCAGCGTTTATAGCTGTCTGTATCTCAGTATCAGTATATATCGCAGCATTGTATTTTTCCAACTTTGGAAGGATGGTGTACTGACATGGGTTACTGGGTAGCATATTTAATTGTACCGCTGTCTTCATTGCACTGTAGAGACATTGGTGGGCATTTTTAATTGTTCTAGCTGATAACCCACGTTCATCCATAGTCTTGACCCATGTCTGCACAAAGGTTCCATCAATGTGGTTGATTGGGATGTGTCCCATTGCCGGAATGATATAATTGTTGATTTTCTCTTTATAGCCATTTCTAGTTGACTCTTCGATGTTAGGTTTATGGATGGAGAGCCAAGTGGAAAGCCATGCCTCGGTAGTTATGGGTGTGAACTTTCTTATGCCACCATTTGCTAGCTGGTTGAGCATTTCAAGCTCAACATCCTTAGCCTCCTGTTTGGTGCGAACCGTCTTGGAGAAACGCTTGCGTTCGCAATTAGGACCACGGACACCTTCAACAGTTACCTGCCAGCCTGTTACTTTACCTTCTCGGTTTGTTCTTTTTCTGATTGCCATTTTCAACAATCTCCTTTCTTAATGTACAAATTTATTATATATATCTACCGGGAGGCAATTAACGCCTCCGGGTTAGATACATGGGAGCAGAAGGCTGCTTACTAAGATGAGCAGCTAGCTTGTCTTTAGGTACTCGGTACTGACGGCCTATTTTTATGGCCAGATTATGATGTTTAACATACATTAACGCAGTTTCATAGGAAACTCGCAGTATTTTAGCAACCTCGTAGATGTTAAGTAGTTCAGTCATTTTCTGCATCCTCCTCGTCAGCGGTGTCCAGTAGCGCTTTTAGCTGCGATGCAGGATGTTGGACTAGCTTGCTTTTAGACATTGTGGGCGGTGTAGCAAGTGTAGAGCCAAAGACCCGCAGAACAAACACATCTTCACTCTTTTCAGATGCCTTATCGATTTTTCTTGAGCGAGTAAAGCGGTCAGCATCGTGATCTAGTACACCCATGGAGCGCCATTCTTCATAGCACGCTTTAGGGTTTGGAAAATTGTTCTTATGCAGAACGTGTTCTAGGAAACTACGGCGAATCTCGTACTGCTCGATCACGATTCGTCCATCCGGAAGAATGGCGTTGGGATAGGTAATGCGACCATAGCTTTTAATAGTTGGATCAGCTTCACCTTTGCGGAAGAAACTGGTTTTATTAGTGCTGCAAGCGTCAATTACAACCTTGTAGCTGTTGGCCAAGACATTTCGAGCGTTGCCACTGATCGTCTCGTGCTCTATAAAGTACTGCAGGAGGCCGGCAGTGTCGAAAGGAAGGTCAAGAGCCTTGCTAGCCAGTTCGGCGGTAGTCATAATGAGTGCCAAAAACTTTTCCACAAATCTAGCAGTTGTAGAGGTGTTCGGAAGTTGTGTAGGCAGAGATTGACAGTAACCTTTGAACATAGCAAGAACCATGGCATAGCCACCGTGGTCCAGGATGTATTGGGCCAACATTGGACCGGCCCATCCGTTGTGATTACGGCTGACGTCCTTAATTATGCGAGCCTGCTCTGCTTTGTCGGTTAGCCTGTCAGGAATTTCAAGTACTCGTACCTGCAAACCGGTAACCTTGCTTATACAGCGGTCTAGCAAAGAAACCTCACCAGAACTAATAATCGACGTAGCATAACCTTCGGAGGTATAGGTGCTCATGTTCCTATCAAGTCTAGTCTTATCTGTTCCTTCACTAAGGTTGTAGCAAATTCTGCTCATATCCTTGCCATCAAATTTGCCTAGTTCATTTAAGATGATGGCAGCACCCCTGTTGCCACAACATTGAGCAGTGGTTGCATTTTCTGTTGCGCTCCAGCTACCATAGATACTACGGTTGATCGTGATCTCACCGGCTCTGTTAGAATGGCGCTTTTCCCCTTCGTAAGGAACACCGAACACAGAGGTAGCGGCATATAGGGAAGTGGTCTTACCACAACCAGAAGGTCCACACAAATGGAATATAGGGTTCTCGCCGGTGGTAGTTGGGCCAATTAGACCGTTGACTACTGAGGAAAGACTTGCTAGCAACACTAGTTCTAGGGGTGGATGACCTATGATCTGCTGCTTTACCATCTCTCGCCAGTTGTCAAATTTACCCATGGGAGTGATGCTGTATGGACCATCATACTTGGCACAGCAACCACCAAGTAAGCGGTTTGCTCGGTAGTGTAGCTGACTACCGGTGATGGCACCGGTCTCATCACGCATGGGAACATGGATCCATCCAAGGTGCGAATATACTTTCGATGGTTTATATCCTTGCTGTTCTAGATCGGACTCTTGACGCATAATCGATTCAACGAGAATATCAAACCAGTGTTTGGGAGCTTTTGCACCGATTTTGTTAAGGGATTGAATCAATCGGTTATCAGAGAGCTCTTCGCGAGAGACAGTCACAGTACGTATCTCGCCCATGTAGTCCATGGAAAGTTCGAGGCGTACTTCTCTTGTCTCGATGTTTTCAGTAATACTGTTAATTAGAATAGCCTTACCAAGTGGGACGAAGGTGGAGGCCTTTGTTTTGGTGGGGTTAGTCCAGTAGCCATACTGGTCGCCCTCGATAGCAGCATATAATTTGCGGTTCATAGTTCTTTGCTCCTTTGTATTTATTTTTAGGAAATTTTCCGAGACCATTATAGCAAATTGATGTTTTCAAAATGCCGAAAAAAGGCCCTCCATTGACTGGTCAAAAGACACCCAATATTGCTTTTGATAAGGATGGATTGGCCAGGAGCTTGTCAAGAACTTTTTTCAAAAAAAGCTAAAAATTTTTCAACATAGAATTAATAAGGAGCAAACGGCTACGAATGTAGCTCGCTTGCTCCTTTAATTCTTATTTGAATGTGAATGGGAGGTGTTGGGATGCGTAGGTATGCTTTAGCATCACCGGGACACAAGCAGAATGTGGATTTAAGGGATTATGAGGATGTGATTGTAGCTGCGGTTATGGCAGCAATGAAGGATGTAGAGGGAGTCTCTGTGGTGGTATATGAGAGATACTACGAGGTCTCGCCCTCTCCGAGCAGAGGTGTAGCAGTAGCCATAGGTCGTGCGATCTGCAAGTCCGGTCTTGGTAAGTGCTGCGTGCAGATTCCTAAGTTGTTTTCAAGTGTTGAGGTATGTGTAGATAAGGAGGAGAAGAATGACGAACAAAAGACAAACAGACTGGGTGGACATATGTGAGATCGTATCGTGCTACTTGCCGGTCAGTAAGCGCAAAGCACGAAAGTTTGCGGAGTGTTATTGTGTTACTAAAAAGGTCGGTGGTCGTATCTATGTTGAGCGCAAGCAGTTGGAGGCTTTACTAGCCGACCCTGATAGGGAGAACTTTCCGTTAGATTTTTGAAACGTAACGAAGCAGAAGATAGACATATATAATTATTGTGATAGCACATAGAGCGGTTTGCTCTATGTGCTAATTTCTTTTATTGGAGGTATGAACCATTGTATTGCTGCTTAGGTACTGCTAAGGAATGTGTATCCCTGTGTGGCAAATTGCCACAGAGAGTGTACGAGGAAATTTTGCGAGGTGTCGCGGTGCTTGATTGTGAGTATGGGAAAGAAAGGAATTACTTGGATGTTGGCGGTTTTTCCCTAATTGCTGACACGGAGGAAGACCTTGGTAAGGCTAGAGATCTGTTTGATGATCGTTGGCACTACTGCGAGTGGGCGACAAGGTTAGGGGATAGTGGATACATTTCAGTACTCTATCTTTTGAACAATGAGTTCAGCGTTATGCTGTATACCAAAGAAAGCCTCGCTAACAAGGACATCTTAGAAAATTTGGAGGATTGATTATGAAAGAGATTGTAAGCAAGTTGAAGACAGAGATTGTAATGTCGGATGACGAAACACGGCGTTACAGTTTGCGCAAGATGTGGGATGGCAGCAAGCCTTCCTTGGCTATTTTGATGATCTGTCCCAGTTCGTCCGGAGAAGTTTCCGTTGATACCAGTACGATGTTGACGCTTGGGAATTGCTATCGACTTGGCTATGGTAGTGTCACTATTATCAATTTATTTAGCGAGGTGAATGAGTTCGATTTGAAGGGTGTGAGCGAAAAGGATGATGAGAATTTGCAAGCAATTTTGAAGGCTGCAGAATCGGTTGATTGCTTTGTGATAGGCGCCGGTACCGGTAAGACTAAGAATAAGATCTTTCAGCGTCGTCTTGAGCAGGTGTTGCTGGCCCTGCGTCCCTATGAGGATAAGCTTCATTGCTTATGTGACGAAAAAGGCGGCAGCCGAGGTCTCCATCCCTTGAGTCCTCGTTTGAGGCGGTGGCGCTTAAGCAAGTGTTCCGTATCGGAGTTTATCGACATTTCTATGGAGGAAATAGCCCCCAAGAAAAAAGGAAAAAGCAATCCTTCCACCAAGCAGACAGAGAAATGAGAAAGAGACCCCGGCCCCAATATGTTGGGGCTGGGGGCAATTCGCAGGATCGCAGAAAAAGAGGAGGTTTCTGCGATCCGTATTGAGTTGAGAGGGAAACAGATGGGATTGTTATCTGGCCTTGTGGTGCCTATGAGAAACGAGCCTTCATAGAGGCCGTTCAGTTCGGCGCCCATCTGATGTTGGAACTGCAAAAAAAGATGCCCCGTTCCGTGAACAGGGCATCCCATTATTTGCTTTAGATCACTTCAACTGCATCCAGGCCTATATTACTGCCGCAGTCCAGATCAAACGCTTTTCTTTTTTTTACAAGGATACCCTTGATATCCTCGCCATAGAACAAAGCACGATCCATGCGCTCGGTCTTACAGTTTACAAAGCGGCAATCCATCACACCGCTAATGCCGGTACCTTCAACTAAATATGCGCCGTTTCTCAGCTCAATGTTTTCGAAAGTGCAGTTGGTGATATCACAATTTTCAGGGAAAATTACGGCATCGTTATCGCAGAAAATATCGGCAAAGGAACAGTCTGTGACGGAGCCCTTATAGCAAAAAACTGTTTTAGGGTTAGCTATTTTACAGTTTTTGATGCCCCCATCCCAGGTCGTGATATCGCAATTGGTCAAGGTGCAGTTAAATAGACCGCTACAGTCAACATGACAGTTTTCAAAGCTGCAGTTACTAATTGAACAATCGAGACTTTCGACTTTGCAGTTACGGAAGGTAAGACCACCCTCTGTAATATCTGTGGTTGCACGGATCTCCTGATTTTCGAAGGTCTTGTTTTCTACATCTATGGGTTCAGAAATAGTAATCATCATAATGTCCTCCTATTGTATTATTTCTGTATAGTGCGTCTTAGAACATATATTTGTCGATAAAGTCCTGCTTTGTTTTGATAGACTCGTCGAGAAGCGTGTTGGTTTTCAGATAATCGTCATAGCAAAGCATACCGAAATACACGAAATAGTTGCCAAACTCACAGATTTTGTCGGTGTTTCCTTCTGCAATATCATCCTGCAACAACTTAATCATCCGTTTGTCGCTGCAGACGGTGTAGAAGTCATACAGTTGATTCGATTGCATGGAGACGTTGCCACTTTCGCTGACTTTTCCACGCATTTGTACACCACCCTTTACTTTAAGGATGATACAAGAATAGGTTTCTTCGGTATAGCTTGTAATAGTATCAGAGTATGCCATTCTGGCGAAGAAACCGGAAGGCGCAGGCTTGGGATTCTTTTTTGTGTGCTTCACAGAAAAAGTGATTTCTGTTTCCTCAATCTCAACAATATCCATGGGGTTGATTGCTGTGTTGCCGATTATTAGAATACTCATTGTTTTCTTTTCCTTTCATTTGTACTTAATCTTCAAGACTGTCTTTTATAATTCTCCGAATTGTTTTCTCAGAGTAATTATACTTGATTGCGAGGGTGCGTATGTTGGTGCCGTCATACTCTTTGACGATGATTTGCTGGATCCTTGTGGGGTTGAAGAATCGTACAGGGAAGTTGATCTGCTGGCCTTTGAACAGTTGGTAGATCTCCATTGCAGTATCCATACCCAACTTTTCGCCGATCTCTCTATACACTGTATTAAGTAACTCAGAATCGTTTTCCGCCATCCGCATCACCTCTTTGGGAAATTCTACCAAATTCGACTTCTCAAGTCTAATCCCAAAGTCCACGTGTTTGTCCATGTAAATTTATCTCCATAAAATATAAAATCCCTCATGGAAAGGCAAGCCTGTTTCCATGAGGGTCGGGGTTATTATATTTATTTTTAGTTTGGACAAATACGGTATGATTGCTTGGGGTTCTATGGTTACTTGTCTGTGTTTTTGCTCGCTTTCTTTTTTGCGATCCATGCATTAATCCATGAGTAGATCACAGGAATTACCACGGCACTGGCAATAAACTCCAGTATTGCGGTGCTTTGCTCGGTATGAACAAAAAAGGAATCAATACGATTAATTATAACAATGCTTGCAATGGACGCTAGAGTAGCGAACCGAAAGGATAGAGACACTACCTGTCTGTCAGACCATTTTGTTATTTTCTCACTCAATCTTTGCAGTATTTTTGCTAGTTGGTGCAATATTCGCAAAATATATACCAGGATATCTCTTATTAGTCCCCAGAAAAATGCCAGTAGGGTCATTAGATAATCTGCGATAACTACGAGAGGAACACACAGACACATGAGAGGTTTCCAAAATTTTCGACATCTTCTTGCAAAACTAATAAAAGGAACACACCAAAAGTTCTTTCGGATAGGATGTGCGTCGGTATCCTGAATTGATAGAAGGTATTTTTGTTTGAAATCTGTTGAAATGTGGGTGATGATATGAATATACCCTTTAGCTAAAAGGGAAAGAGGTGTTTGCAAAAAAGAAACACTTACAAAAAGGATAATGAAAATGACAGCCGAGTATACTAAGCACAAACATAAATCGAGAAGGTAAGAATCAAAGTGTATGGATAACCACGATACAATAGTCTCTAACCAATTGGCCGGATGAAAAGTGAAGAATACGCATGCCAGTATCATGATTGCGCTTTTTTCTATGATGGTTAACGTTTTGTTGCGGGTATCTTTAATTATTGAGGAAACGGTCGTTGCAGAGGATATAGCGTAATAGCCTAGTCTTAAACCCCACAGTACAGAAAATAGCAGTTGAATCCAATGCTGTTTCCATACAAATATTGCCAATAAAGAGACAACAAAAAAGGTTGCTCCGCCAATTATGATCATGAGATAGTTGTAACTGTTGTTAGTTGTTGGCGTAGATTCCTGCGAATTGCTGTTGGTCTGACTGGACTGAAATAGTTGAGATCTGAACTTAAAGGACAGGACAAGCATATAAACCAGATTTATGCCAAAAAGAATACTGAAGCACTTTACTAATACTTGATACATGTTGTTAATCATGGCTATCCTCACCTTTTTCTTTTTATAGTATTCTATCATATTGTTGTCGCAAGCACAAGAAGCGTTTGGCGGAGAGTTGTCGGTGACGGTCGGAAAAAGTGGTGAGTGCGAGTGTTGACCTGCGGTTTGCGCTACCTGTTGTATAGTTGGTTTTGGTTAGATTTATTAGAAATTAGTTATTTTTATCAACTATCACCAAAAGCGATGGGAATTTGGGAATTTCTAGAGAAACGACGATCCTGTTGTTCCTTGTCTTGGCGGTTGAGGTGTTTGTTCTTCCCGATGAGCATCCCTGCGGGTGGGATTATCCCGAGGAGGCATGGGAAAACGACGAGAGAAGCAATGAGGGAAGTCATCTTTGCGAAGACTTGTTTTGGTGCTATAGTCGGCGAATGGTCGCCAAAAACGAAATACCGGTGTCGTTTTTTGATCGCTTACCTCGCTTTTTTGGATGGTGTTTCACGTTCTGTTAATCCGCAGGTCGTTGGTTCGAGTCCAACAAGGGGAGCCAAAAGACCACCGTGAAAACGGTGGTCTTTCTTTCTTTATGTTGATTTGGGAGGTGTCTGATGATGGAAAGCTTTGTTATGGAAATAGCCGGAGCAGTTGTGGGCGTTGAGCCTATGTTTCAAAGCACAAGAGAATACTGCAGACCCTATCTGACGGTGAAAGAACCGGAGCTTTTTGTAAAGGTATCCACCGAGGATCTGGTTTTTGAGCAGAAAATGTTTGAACAGGAAGCTCTTGAGGAAGGCTTGAAGATCCGCAAGTTTACAGAGCCTTTTCTGGAACGCGCAACCATCCAGCGGAAGGTAGCAGATTACCTTTTGAATCGAAATACATTGATGCTCCACGGAAGTACAGTCTCCGTGGGTGGCAATGCCTATCTTTTTACAGCCCCCTGTGGCACCGGAAAATCTACCCATACCAGATTGTGGAGAGAATTGTTTGGCCAGCGGGCGACCATGGTCAATGATGACAAGCCCTTTCTGGAGATCACTTCTTCGGGCGTGCTTGCATATGGCTCTCCCTGGAGCGGAAAGCATGGGCTGGCAAGCAATATTTGTGTTCCGTTAAAGGGGGTTTGTCTGCTCCACCGGGGGCAGGAAAATGTAATTCGCCGCATGGATGGGAAGCAGCTTGTAGATTTTCTTTCCCATCAGGCCCATATACCCACCAATGTCGCATTAGCAGAAAAAGCACATTCGCTGGTGAAGATGTTGGTTGAGACGGTTCCGCTATGGGAAATGTATTGCAACAAAGAACCGGATGCTGCAATAGTTGCCTATAATGCGATGAGTAAATAATAAAAGACCTCCCCAGGGAGGTCTTTTATTTCTGTTGTGACAGTTCTTTTCGCTTATTTCTTCTTGTGCGGTTGATGTGCCGCTCAAAATCGCCGTTGTTGATCAGTTCAGTGAGCACATACTGCATAAAAGTAGGAACAGTGCAGGAATAGAACCCTAATTTGTTCCTAAATGTTTCCACTAAATGTTTGGGCAGTACCATATAGCCCACACGGAACGAGTGAGAAATGGTTTTGGAGAATGTGTTGAGATAGATCACATTATCGTTGGGGGAGAGGGCAAACAAGGTTTCCGTGGGTTTGGTGGAAACCGCAAACTCAGATTCAAAATCATCTTCTATGATATAGCGGCGGCCTTGTCCTGCCCAACGGATATACTCGTGGCGCTTGGATGCGGTGGCGGTAACACCACTGGGGAAACTCCGGTAAGGGGTGGTGTGCAGAATCTCTGCGTTTGTTTTCACCAGAGCCCTACTTTCAATGCCTGAGACGGTCAGGGGCAGCGCTTCATAGTTGATGTCTGCGGTTTTGTATACCTGCTCAATCTTTTTATAGGAGGGGGATTCGATGGCATAAGTGCGCTGGCGGCCAAGTAATTGCAATATCATGCCGTATAAGTATTCAGAGCCGGCTCCGATAACGATCTGTTCCGTATCTACATTGATTCCCCGATTTCGGGCGAGATAATGCCGAATAGCCTGGCGCAATTCTAAGCATCCAAGATTGGGAGACTTTTCCAGTAGCAGATCACCGTGCTCAGACAATACTTTTCGCATAGTCTTGCTGAGAACGGACAGAGGAAAATCCGGATAGACATTCTCTGCCGGATGGGTTGTATATTCCGGATGATATGTACCTGTACCGGCGAAGCCGTCGGTTTTGCGAAAAATCACCACAAAACCGCTTCTTTCTCTGGCGTCTATATATCCTTCGTCGCAGAGCAGAGCATAGGCGTGCTCCACGGTGATGGTGCTGACACCGGTTTCTGCTGCAAGATTGCGTTTGGAGGGCAGTTTTGTGTTGTAGGGGTAATTCTCTGCGATGATATCGTCCCGCAGGTGTTTATAAAGTTGCAGATAGACAGGTCGGTTGGTTTTATCAATAATGTAACGCATCTGGTTATATAAAATACTCCTTATTTGGCGATAGTTGTATGATCAGATTTAGTGTACACTATCCTTAACCGAATGTAAAGGTGTGATTTTATGAATACCAAAACAAGGAAGCTCGTCCTGGCAGCAATGCTGGCGGCGATCACCTGCGTGTCAACAATGATCATCAAGATTCCGTCTCCTCTCAAGGGTTATCTGAATTTGGGTGATTGCGTGGTGCTTTTGGCGGGGTGGATGCTGTCACCTGCATACGGCTTCTTGGCGGCAGGTCTTGGTTCCGGATTGGCAGATATTTTCTCCGGTTATATTATTTACGCCCCTGCCACTTTTGTAATTAAAGGCTTGATGGCCCTAATAGCCCATTACGGTTTCCGCCTGCTTTCCAAGAAAATGGGAAACCTGTTCAGTCGGATTCTCAGTGGTGTGGTGGCAGAAGCCTGGATGGTGCTTGGTTATTTTGTGTTTGAGGGATTCTTGTACGGATTTCTCCCGTCGGTGGTCAACATTCCGGGAAATAGTGCGCAGGGTATTGCAGGCGTGCTGATCGGTACGATAATGATTAAAGCCCTTGAAAAAAGTAAAATTCTAACAAAGTAAGGTGTTGTTATGAATACATCTATCTATCAACAGACAGTGGCCGCAGCAGCGGAACTTTGCGAAAAGGCCAACTTAAAGCCCGGAAATCTTCTTGTGGTGGGATGTTCTACCAGTGAGGTGGTGGGATCCCGAATTGGCACCAATTCTGACCCGGATGTGGCCGGAGAGATTTTCCGTGGCTTGTACGATGTTGCAAAATCAAAGGGGATTTTTTTGGCGATCCAGTGCTGTGAGCACTTAAATCGAGCCATTATCACCGAACGCGAGGTCGTTCCTTTTGCTGAGATCGTGAATGTGGTTCCCCAGCCAAAGGCCGGCGGCTCTTTGGCGACCAAGGCTTATGCTGCTTTCCTGGAGCCGGTTGCGGTGGAGGAGATCAAAGCAGATGCAGGTCTTGATATCGGCTTTACCATGATCGGAATGCACCTAAAGAAGGTGGCCGTGCCCCTACGCCTGGAAAACAATAGAATCGGTGCAGCGATGTTGCTTGCGGCTCGGACTCGTCCCAAATTTATCGGCGGCGCCAGAGCGGTTTATGACCAGGAGATTTTATAAAAGATTTGTGACGAAAGTCTTTGTTCCCAATAAAAAGGCCACCCCTCCGGGTGGCCTTTTATTGTCTTGCAACTGCCTATTCGGTGTGCTACAATATGGAAAAGAAGGCGAATCTTGCCGAGAAACCGGGAGGACACCTATGTCACATCTTTTAGAACAGATAAAGCACACCGTAGATGCCACCATCCCCGATAAAGAGGAATTGACCCACGGTCTGCACCCTAAGATCGACTATACCCTTTTGATTTTGCGCAACATTTTTGTTAGCGTGGCAGTGGTTTTCTTTTTGCTGTCTTTTTTCTTTCACGGAAGCTATAATATTCTCAAAGCAATCGGCTATTTTTGCGGTGCCGGTGCTTACATTTTTGAGTGTCTGGCGGTTACGGATTGCTTTCAGACCAAGGTGCCTCATACAGAAATGTTTATGGTGTACTGCTTTGGTCCGCTATACATCCTGATGGGTCTGGGCTATATTTTGTGGCACTGATATGAATTCATTTGAGAGGATTTATCAGGTGGTGTGCCGAATCCCGGTTGGGAAGGTTGCCACTTATGGCCAAATTGCCCGATTGACAGGCAATCCCCGGTGGGCGCGGGTGGTGGGATATGCCCTCCATGTGAACCCCGACCCGACGAACATACCGTGCCATCGGGTGGTGAACAAAGAAGGGAGAACCTCGCCGGCCTTTGCCTTTGGCGGCGGAGATGTGCAGCGCAACCTGCTGGAAAACGAGGGCGTTGCCTTTACGACAGAGGGTTATGTAAACCTAAAAGAATATCAATGGAAACCTGATTGAATTTGGAGACAATTATGCAAGCTTTAAAATTCGGCATTCTGAGCACTTCCTCCATTGCGCCCCGGTTTATTGCCGCAGTGCGTGAGGCTGGTGAGGGAGAGATTGTGGCCCTTTCTTCCCGGTCTTTGGAGAAGGCTGAGGAAAAGGCAAAAATGTGGGGAATTCCTGCATTTTATGGGAGCCATCAGGAACTTTTAGAAGATCAAAATGTGAATATCGTCTATATTTCCAATGTGAATTCTCAGCATTATGGCTGGGCGAAAGCGGCCCTTGAGGCCGGAAAGCATGTGGTTTGCGAAAAACCCTGCACCACCACTGAGGCCCAAACGAGAGAGCTTTTTGCCCTGGCAAGGGAGAAGGACCTCTTTTTGATGGAGGCAGAGAAAATGCTCTTCCTGCCGGCATTGATCCAGGTCAAAAAGCGGATCGAGGACGGAGACCTTGGAGACATCACTATGGTGGAGATGAGCCACAGCTTCCCGGCGTCCTACAATGGCTGGATGTTCGATGCGGCTGCCGGTGGGGGCACATTGCTCTCAAGCGGCATTTATGCGGTGCAGCTGCTTTTGTGGTTTTTTGGCGACATCAAAACCATTCGGGGAACTGCCTCCAAGCTGGACACCGGAGTGGAGTGGCAATACATTCTTACCGGCGAGACAGAAAGCGGTGTGCTGTTTTCTGCGAAAAATTCCACAAGGGCGAAGCTGGACAACACCGCCCGGATCTTCGGCAGTAAAGGATATGTAGAGATCCCGGAATATTGGAAAGCAAGAAAGGCAGTGTTCCATACGGAAAATGGGGAAGAGGAGATCCACATTCCCTGTCAGCACGAACTGATTTACGAGGTGCAGCACATCGCTGAGTGTTTCCGTCAGGGTTGGCGCACCAGTCCGGTGGTCACAGAGGACCTTTCCGTTGCCGGTATCCGAGCCCTGGAGGCAGTAAAAAGAATGTGGTAAGAGGGACAGAATTTGTCCCTCTTTTTCCTTTTTTATTCACGATTTATCTATTATTTTCTCTTTGGATGTGTTATAATACAAGTTAAGTTATTATTATCATAAGCAAGAGGTGCTTTATGGGACTGTTTCAGAAAGTGTTTGGTTCCCGCTCTGACCGGGAAATTAAGAAAATTAAGCCTTTAGTGGATAAGATTCTTGCGCTGGAGGAAGAGTATGCTGCTCTCAGCGAGGAAGACCTCAAGGCAAAGACTTCCTGGTTTAAGGAACGCCTGGCAGAGGGTGAGACCCTGGACGATATTCTGCCGGAGGCTTTTGCAGCCATTCGTGAGGCGGCTTGGCGTGTGCTGGAAATGAAGCCCTACCCTGTGCAGCTGATGGGCGGTATTATCCTCCACCAGGGTCGTATTGCAGAAATGAAGACCGGTGAAGGTAAGACCCTGGTGGCAGTTCTGCCCACCTACCTCAATGCATTGGCCGGCGAAGGTGTCCACATTGTCACTGTGAATGACTACCTGGCAAAGCGTGACTCCGAGTGGATGGGCAAGGTGCACCGCTATATGGGTCTGACCGTGGGTTTGGTCGTTCCTGGAATGAAGGCGGACGAACGCCGCAAGGCCTATGCTGCGGATATTACTTACTGCACCAATAACGAATTGGGCTTTGACTACCTCCGCGACAATATGGCCCTCTACAAGAAGGATCTGGTGCAGCGCGGCCACGCATTTGCCATTGTGGACGAGGTGGACTCTATCCTGATCGATGAAGCCCGCACCCCTTTGATCATTTCCGGCAAGGGTGAGGATTCCTCCAAGCTCTATGAGATGGCAGACAGCCTGGTGGCAACGATGCGCAAGAAGGTCTTTGCCAAGACCGATGAAAAAGAATCTATGGACGATATCGATGCGGACTACATCGTGGACGAGAAGGCCCATGCCGTGACCCTTACCGCCGCCGGTATCGCCAAGGCAGAGAAGTTCTTTGCCCTGGAGAATCTGGCAGATGCAGAAAATACCACCATCTCCCACCACATCAATCAGGCAATGCGTGCTCGCGGCCTGATGAAAAAGGACATCGACTATGTCATTAAAGATGGCCAGATTATCATTGTGGACGAGTTTACCGGCCGTTTGATGTATGGCCGTCGCTACAATGAAGGCCTCCACCAGGCCATCGAGGCCAAGGAAAAGGTAAAGGTGGCAGGAGAAAGCAAGACCCTGGCGACTATTACCTTCCAGAATTTCTTCCGCCTCTATGATAAGCTCTCCGGTATGACCGGTACGGCGCTGACAGAAGAGGAAGAATTCGGTTCCATTTATCGGCTGGATGTGGTGGAGATCCCCACCAACAAGCCTGTGATCCGAAAAGATCACAACGATGAGATCTATAAAAACGAGGTTGGCAAGTTCCGCGCCATTGTGGAGCAGGTCAAGGCCTGCCACGAAAAAGGTCAGCCCGTGCTGGTGGGTACCATTTCCATCGAAAAGAGTGAGGTGCTCTCCAAGCTCCTGAAGCGAGCCGGCGTACCCCATAATGTGCTGAACGCCAAGTATCACGAAATGGAAGCACAGATCGTTGCCCAGGCAGGTAAGTTCGGTGCTGTTACCATCGCTACCAATATGGCCGGCCGTGGTACTGATATTAAACTGGGCGGCAATGCCGAGTTCATGGCCATCAGCGAACTGCGCAAGCAGGACATTTCTGAGGAATTGCTGGCTGAGGCGGATTCCTATGCTCAGACCAATGATCCGGAGATCCTGGAGATCCGCAAGAAATATGAGACACTTTTGAACCGCTTCAAGGAAGAGATCGCCGAAGAGGCGCAGAAGGTCCGGGATGCCGGTGGCCTGTTTATTGTGGGCACCGAGCGTCACGAATCCCGCCGAATCGACAATCAGCTCCGTGGCCGATCCGGCCGTCAGGGTGACCCCGGCGAAAGCCGCTTCTACTTGAGTATGCAGGACGATCTGATGCGTCTGTTTGCAACCGACCGGGTAGTGGGTATGATGGACACCCTGGGCCTTGAGGAGGATATGCCCATCAACGCAAAAATCATCACCGGTGCGGTGGAAAATGCCCAGAAGAGCGTGGAAAGCCGCAACTTCCGCTCCAGAAAGACCGTTCTGGAGTACGACGATGTGATGAACACCCAGCGTGAAGTGATCTACGCCCAGCGTAAAAAAGTGCTGGATGGCGAGGACCTGCGGGACAGCATTTTGGGCATCCTGCGGGGTGTGGTGGATGATGCAGTCGCCGAGGCTGTCAGCATGGCCGGTGAGGTCAATGACGAAGCCATGGAGAGTGTGATCTCCCAGTTTGAAAATGTGTATTTCCCCAAGGGCAGCTGCAAGCCTGAGGGCATCAAGAAGGCGGCCGACCTGGCCGATGTAATTTACGACTGTGCTCTGAAGGCCTATGAAGAAAAGGAAATTCGCATTGGCAACGAAATGATGCGTGAGCTGGAGCGTGTGGTTATGCTCCGGGTGGTGGACGAATATTGGATGGACAATATTGACGCCATGGACGATCTGAAGCAGGGCATCGGACTGCGGGCCTACGGCCAGCACGATCCGGTTATCGCCTACAAAGAGGAAGGCTATCAGATGTTCGAGGCCATGATTCGGGCCATCCGTGAGGAGACTGTCCGCCGCGTGTTTATGATCCAGGTGCATTCTCACACCAAGATCGAGCGCAAGAAGGTAGCCAGCGAAACTGCCGCTGTAGGCTCCGGCGATTCCATTGTGAAGAAGCAGCCTGTCCGCAGCAGCAAGAAGGCCGGCCCCAATGATCCCTGCCCCTGCGGCAGCGGCCTGAAGTACAAAAAGTGCTGCATGCACAAGGATAAGACTGCCCGTTAATACCAAAGATTTGCGAGGATTTTATGGCACTGACCACCGTCCGAAAGGGAGATCTTGAATACCTGATCGCTGAGGAATTTACCGTTAAGCACTGCTTTACTACCCGCTTTGGCGGCGTCAGCAAAGGTGCTTTGGGAGCGATGAACCTGGGGATGCACCGGGGGGATCTTCCAGAAAATGTGGAAGAGAATTATGCCATTTTGGCACGGGAGCTGGAGTTTGAGCTGCAGAACCTGGTGCTGACCCACCAGACCCACACCGACATTGTCCGGACCGTGGGAAAGGCGGATGCCAAAGGCCTTGACAACCATGCGTATCCCATTTGCGATGCCCTGATTACCAATGAGCCGGGAACGGCTCTGGTGGTGTTTGCGGCGGACTGTACGCCGATCCTGCTCCAGGATCCGGAGACAGGTGCGGTAGGTGCGCTTCATGCCGGTTGGCGGGGAACGGCTGCCGGTCTTGCGCAAAAGACGGTGCAGGCGATGGTTTGCCAATTCGGTTGCGATCCGGCCAATATCCAGGCAGCCATCGGCCCCAATATCGGACAGTGCTGTTTTGAGACCAATGGCGATGTGCCGCAGGCTATGCTTGAGGCCTTGGGGGAGGAGGCAAATGCCTATATCACCCCCAAAAATGATAAATATTATGTAAACCTAAAAGAAATCAATGCCGCCTTTCTCCGACGGGCAGGTGTGGAGCAAATTAACATTGCGACCCAGTGCACCGCCTGTGATACGGACCGATTCTGGTCCCATAGAAAGGTGGGAGCCAACCGAGGCTCCCAAGGCGCCATTATTGTTTGCAAGGAGGGAACGCCGTGAAAAGAATACTGTGCCTTTTGTTGTGCGTTGTCCTGCTTGCAGGTTGCGCCAAGGGAACAAAGCCCTATAAAGCCACAGGGGATGCCTTGAGCACCGACGAAGAGCAGGTAGTCAACCCCAATGAGGAAGAAAAGGTGCAATCCCTGAAGCTGGCCTATTATCCGGACCGCACCATGAACCCCTTTACTTCCACGGATTATACCAACCGGGCGCTGTTTCCCCTGATCTACCAGGGGCTCTTCACCACCGGCCGGGATTACCGCCCGGAGCCGATGCTTTGTAAGAGCTACACTGTCAGCGAGGATATGAAAACCTATGTGTTCTACCTGGAGGAGGCCACTTTCTCCGACGGGAGCGCGCTGACCGCCCAGGATGTCCTGACCAGCCTGGAGACTGCCCGCAGCAGTACTATTTATAAAGGCCGCTTCCATAATGTGGTTGGTATTTCTGTTCTGCCGGATAATGGAATTATGATCCAGCTCAGTACCCCTTATGAGAATTTACCCATCCTGCTGGATGTGCCGATCATCAAGCAAGCACAGCAGGAGGAAGATTATCCTCTGGGTACCGGCCCCTATGTGCTGGAGACCACGGAGATGAGCGCTTGCCTGCGCCGCCGCAATAATTGGTGGTGTGATCCCCAGATGGTGATCACCGCGCCGATTATTTCTCTCCACGCTGCAGAGTCGGTGACGGATATTCGTGATGAATTTGAGTTCGGCGATGTAACTTTGGTATGCGCGGACCCTGGTTCTGACCGTTATGCCGACTACCGATGTGACTATGAGCTGTGGGATTGTGAAAACGGCATTTTTATGTATCTTGCCTGCAACAAGACCGGCACTGTGTTTTCTAATGACGCGGTGCGAATTGCTCTGACACACGCCATCAACCGGGATCTTCTGGTGAAGGATTATTATCGGGGCTTTGCTCGCAGTGCCACGCTGCCCGCATCTCCTCTGAGCCCCTATTATAATGTCGGCTTGGCAGAAAAGTATGGCTACGATCAGGAAAAATTCTCTCAGGCCATCGTGGATGCCGGATTGGAGGGAAGTCCGGTAAAGTTGTTGGTAAACCAGGAGGACACTCTTCGTCTCCGCGCAGCCCGGGCTATTGGTGAAATGCTCACCGAGTGCGGTCTGACGGTGGAAATAACTGCCATGTCGGGCTCTGACTATCGTTATGCTCTGGAGACCTGGAATTTTGACCTGTACTTAGGCCAGACCAAGCTCTCTCCCAATATGGATCTGTCTGCCTTTTTCTCCGCCTATGGCGCGTTGAGCTACGGCGGTATCAACGATGTGGAAGCCTATGCCTTGTGCCAGCGATCTCTGGAAAACCACGGCAACTACTATACGCTCCACCAGACGGTGATGGAAAATGGCCTGCTGTGTCCGGTGCTGTTCCGCAGCTATGCGGTGTATGCCAACCGCGGCGCACTGACAGACCTGACCCCTGCAAGAGACAATGTGTTCTTCTATTCCTTGGGGAAAACCATGGAAGGCGCCTTGATCAAAGAATAAATCTGGACCCGGAAAGGCATCTTTCCGGGTCTTGCAACACTCCCAAATGGATGTGAGATAATGGATAAATATGTAATTGGCATCGATTACGGAACCCTATCCGCCCGGGCGATTCTGACGCAGACAGACGGCGTCGTGGTGGCAGAGACGGAATTTGAATATCCCCATGGTGTGCTGGATTTTGGCGGAAAAAAGACAGATGCTTACCAGCATCCCCGGGATTATTTGCAGGCAATGTCCGCTTGTGTTTCCGGGTTGCTGAAGATAGGGAAGATCTCTGCAGAATCGGTGGCGGGCATCGGCATTGATTTTACCTCCTGCACTGTACTTCCGGTGGACGCGGAGGGAACGCCGCTGTGTTTTTTGCAAGGGTACCAGGAAGAACCCCAGGCTTATGCCAAGCTTTGGAAACACCAAAGTGCCCAGCCCCAGGCAGACAGGATCACAGCCCTGGCGAAAAAAACCGGACAACCCTGGTTACGACGCTATGGTGGCAGGGTATCTGCCGAGTGGTTCTTTCCCAAATTGCTGGAACTTTGTGAGGCGGCACCCCGGGTGTACGAAGCCTGCGATCAATACATAGAAGCGGCTGACTGGCTGACGCAACTCCTTACCGGTGAGCAGATCCGCAGTAGCTGTATGGCCGGCTATAAGGCGTTGTGGAGTCAGGAGTCCGGCTACCCCGATAATGATTTTTGGGCCCAATTAGGAATGCCCAATGTGATCGGCACCAAGGTCAAAGGCCAGGTAAAGACCGTAGGCACCAAAGCCGGAACCCTCAATGCAAAGGGCGCAGAACTCACCGGTCTGCCTCAGGGGATCCCTGTGTCCGTTCCTATGATCGATGCCCATGCAGGTCTGCCTGCCGCAGGAGTTACCCAGGAAGGAAAGATGATTCTAATTATGGGCACCTCCAGCTGCCAGCTGATCCTGAGTCGGGCAGATGTGCAGCCGGAAGGTGTCAGTGGCAGCGTAAAAAACGGCGTGCTGCCGGGCTTTACGGCGCTGGAATCCGGCCAGGCATCGGTGGGCGATACATTCCGTTGGTTTGTGAAAAACGCGGTACCGGAAGCTTATAGCCGTCAGGCGGCCGCTGAGGGAAAGAATATCTATGATTATCTGACGGAAAAGGCCGGCCTGTTGCATCCCGGTGCCAGCGGCCTTTTGGCCCTTGACTGGTTTAACGGTAATCGGGTGCCTTATGCCGATGGCTCCCTCACCGGAATGTTGCTGGGCCTGAACCTGCAGACAAAGCCGGAGGAGATATTCCTGGCGCTGATGGAATCTACTGCTTTTGGCACCCGGAATATTGTGGAAGTTTACGAGAAAAACGGCGTTGCGGTACGGGAGATTTACGCCACCGGCGGTATTCCCCGGAAGAACCCTTTCCTGATGCAGCTTTATGCGGATGTTTTAGGCAAGGAGATCCGGGTGATCTCCGCTTCCCAGGGCGGTGCCAAGGGCAGTGCTGTTTTGGCGGCATCTGCAGCGGGGATCTTCCCGGATGTGGCTTCTGCTGCCCGGGCAATGGCGGATCAGTGGGATGTGGCATATCAACCCCGGCCGGAGCAGGCAGAGATCTATCAAAAGCTCTATGCCCAATACTGCAGGATGAGCACATATTTTGCTGCCGATCCTATTATGAAAGAACTAAAACGAATATAAGAAAACTCCGCAGGAATCTCCTGCGGAGTTTTGTTGTCTTACAGGTGGCAGGTGCCGTCCTTATCTGCCTGCAGGCAGGTGCCGTAGAACCGGGTGATGGCAGCCACCAGGCTGTCCACATCCTGAACACCCACGGTCTCATAGCTGGAGTGCATAGCCAGCTGGGGCAGACCAATGTCTGCAGTGGGTACGGAAACATGACTCAGGGAGATGTTACCCAAAGTAGAGCCGCCGGGAAGATCGGCGCGGTTGTAGTAGGTCTGCACGGGCACATTGGCCTTCTGGCAGATGCCCCGGAAGATGGCACCGGAGAAGCCGTCAGTGGTGTACCGCTGGGCAGCGTTGAACTTCAGCACTACACCTTCGTTCAGTACGGGAGCGTTGGTGGCATCGGCATATTCCGGATGGTTGGGGTGAACAGCGTGAGCATTGTCGGCACTGACCATAAAGGACTGGGCCAGCAGCTGTGCCAGGTTCCAGCCCATGGCATCGCAGATGCGGCCAAGCACAGTTTCCAGCAGGTCGGAGGCGGCACCCTGCACAGAGGACGAGCCTACTTCTTCACTGTCGAATACGCAAAGCACGGGGATATTGTCGGCGCTTTCAGCATCGGCAAAACCCTTCCAGCAGCACCAGGCGCAAGCCAGGTCGTCCAGAGCAGCGGCAGAAAGGAATTCCTTCTTCAGACCCCATACGGTGGCTTTTTCCCGGATATAAAGGGTCAGGTCGTGACCCAGGATCCGGCCGCCGGCAGCTTTTTGCAGCAGGTTGTCCAGCATACCTGCGCTGTCCTTGCCACCCATCAGGGGCAGAGTATCCACTGCAGGATTCCAGGTGTAACCGTCGTTGGCCTTGCGATTCATATGAATGGCCACATTGGGGATCATCAGCAGGTCCCGGTTCAGGTCCACCAGGCGGCTCTCCACGCCGTCCTTAGTAGCCACTACCACACGGCCGGCCACGGAAAGAGGACGATCCAGCCAGGTAGAGATCAGCATACCGCCGTAACGCTCCACAGCCAGTCGGGTGTATGTGCCCTTGAGCTCGCCGTTTTCCTTTACCTTGAAGGTGGGGCGGTCGGAGTGGCTGGCGGTCATCATAAAACCGGTAGGGGGATTGCCGGGGATCCGAAACGCCAGCAAGCTGGTGCCACCGCGGGTCAGATAGTACTTACCGCCGGCGGTAAGCTCCCAGTTCCGGTGCTCATCCAGTCGGGTGTAACCCTGGGATTCCAGCCGGGAAACAAGCTCTGCAGTGGCGTGATAGACACTGTGGGCCTTATTCAGATAGGAAATCAGTTCTTTTGCGTTGTTCGGCATAGAAAACTCCTCCATTTGCCAAGCTTTGTGACTATTGTACTTTATTTTTCTTTTTGCGTCAACTGCCCCAAGGGGAAATTCTTATTTTGTCGAACGGTGTCGAATGTTGTCGAAAGTGGTGTAAAGCAAGGGTTTTTTCTTCCAATCTGTCGTACGATTCTATGGGAATGATATTGCAAAAAGCGAACATTTATGCTAAATTATCATTGTCGCATATAAATGATAAATTTCGGTTAGGGGAGCAATTTCAGAAGTCAGGAGAGGAATTTATGGACAAGCAGACAACCGTGGTTATTGCAGATTCTGCAGAAGAATTCAGTAGTAGTTTAGTAAAGGCACTTCAGCGGGCAGAGGGATTTCAGGTGCTTGGTGTGGCCAATGATGGCGAAATGGCCCAGAGAATGGTCATCGACCGCAAGCCCGATGTGCTGGTGATCGACCTGATGCTGGCAAAGAAGGATGGCATCAGCGTTTTGAAGGCCCTTTCCGCCCAGGAGCATAAGCCTGCAATTTTGGTTACATCTTCTATGATGACCCAGTATATGGGCTCTGCGATGGTAAATCTTGGGGTGAATTATCTGATTATGAAGCCTTGCGATATGACTGCTCTGGTGGAGCGGCTGGAAGAGATTCGGGGAGGGGAGAACTCCCGGCAGAATACACCCCAGCGCCTGAGCCAGACGGACATTGAGACAATGGTCACCAACATCATTCACGAGATCGGTGTTCCCGCCCATATTAAGGGTTACCAGTATCTCCGTGAAGCCATTATGATCGCTGTGGAAGATATGGATGTGATCAATGCCATCACAAAGATCCTCTATCCCCAGGTAGCAAAGACTTTCCAGACCACACCTTCCCGTGTGGAACGGGCGATCCGTCATGCCATCGAGGTGGCTTGGGATCGGGGCGACCTGGATACCTTGCAGCGCTTCTTTGGCTACACAGTATCCAACACCAAGGGCAAACCCACCAACAGTGAATTTATTGCGCTGATTGCCGATAAACTCCAGCTGCAGCTGAAGAACACCAAGGTTGCTCATTATTAAATAAAAAGCAGGGATTTCTCCCTGCTTTTATTTTGCCATAACCAGGCTTTTGAGCACTTTCACAAACAACTGGCCGTAGGTGAGTTTTGCTACCGGCTCTTTTGCAAGCAGAGGGATCTGGGCGATGATCTGCTCCCCGGAGAGAATGTGCAGAGTACCCAGGCGTTGGCCTTTGCTTACCGGGGCGGTCACCTGGGGATCCAGGTCGATCTTTGTGGAGATCTGTGCGCGTTGGGCTTTGTCAATGAGAATAGAATCCTGGGTTCCGGGAACCACGGAAACAGATTCCTGGGCACCCAGTACCACCGGCACCATTGCCGTCTGGGGCATTTCCGGCGTCACAGTGGCGTAATTGGCAAAGCCGTAGTCCAGCATCGCTTTGCAGCCGGAAAACCGCTGGGGAGAGGTCTCGCTGCCCATTACCACAGCTACCAGCTCCATTCCGTCCCGCATTGCTGAGGCAGACAGACAATATCCGGCGCCGGAGGTAAAACCGGTCTTGAGGCCGGTGGCGCCCTGATAGAACCGCACCAATTTGTTGGTGTTGGACAGTCCGAAGGTGCCGTTTCGCACCGTGTCCATCCAGATAGTGGTAAAGCGTTTGATGTCCGGGTGGTTTTTCAGCAGTTCCCGGGACATCAGTGCAATATCGTAGGCTGAGGTTTTGTGGTTTTGAGCCTCTGGGTCGTCGTCCAGGCCGGTGCAGTTAACAAAGTGAGTGTCCTGCATACCCAGTTCCTCAGCTCTTTTGTTCATAGCTTCCACAAAGGCGCTTTCGCTGCCATAGATGTGTTCTGCCAGGGCGCAGGCACAGTCGTTGGCAGAGGATACGGCCACGGATTTCAGCATCTCCTCTACCGTCATAGTTTCACCGACCTTCAGGAAAATCTGACTGCCGCCTTTGGCTGCAGCGCTTTCCGAGGTGGTCACGGTATCCTGCAAGCTGATGCGTCCATCGTCGATTGCCTCCATCACCAGCAGCATGGTCATCACCTTGGTGACACTGGCGGGAGGCAGAGGGGTGTGGCTGTTGTGCTCATAGAGGACTGTGCCGGTGGCCAGATCGATGAGAATGGCGCTTTTTGCGGCCACATTCAGATCCGTCGCCCGGGCTTTTTGGGGCAGAAAACCCATTAACATCACTGTCGTCAATATGGTACAAATCCACCGTTTCATAAAACATCCCTCCAAGGCGTGATTGGTTCATTCTATGGCCAAAATGGAAAGGAAATTCCACCAGGTCAGCCGATGATCCGATGCCAGGGATTCCAGCGCCAGCTTCAGCTGGTCGCAGAGGGTAAGAAAGACTTCTTTCTGGCCGGTTTCCCCGGAGCGAATTGCTTTGGAAAACAGCGCCTCGATTTCATCTATAGGGCCGTGGTTGGAAACAGCGGCAAGCTTATTTTGCTGATTGCTCCAGATCTTTTTTGCCTGTTTTAAGGCGGCAACCCCTCCGGGCAGGGCCTGATCGGCAGCCTGCTCCACATATTGGCTGACAGCGTCCTGGGTTTTTCCTACGCCGTGGCCGATCCAGAGACAGCCGATTACACAAATCAGCAGCAGCCCCAGACCGAGATAGAATTTACCGTGCATCTAATTCTCCTTGTCCAGCAAAATAATCCGATCTCCTGTATCCACCGTCAGCAGCCAGACTTTTTCCACAGAGGTGTTCTTTTCTTCCAGTACCCGCCGGAGCCAGCGGCGGTCTTTTTTTGCCAGCTGCAGGTTGTCGTAGAGAATCCTGCCGTCGGAAATGATGGTGTAGGGAAGTCGCTGGGGCTTTACCTGCACTCCTGCATCTTTGGCACTGGCGGGCATTTCTTTGGGATAGGGAAATACGGATAAGTTGCCGTTGGTCTCCAAAATGGCAAATTGTACGCTTTGCAGATTCAGCACATCCTTTTGCCGCAGATGGCCGATGAGTTCGTCCAGAGTGATCCGGGTGCGCCGCAGGTTGCGCTGCAGGATCCTGCCGTTTTCGATCAGGATCACAGGTTTGCCGCACAGAAATTTACGCAGCTTCACGCTTCGCAGAGAAAGGGTGGAAAGCACCAATTCCATTCCCAGCACGGTGATGATGGGAATGACACCGCTGAGCAGGGGAATCCCGCCATCCTGCATAGGGATAGAGGCCAGGTCCGCCACCAGCATCGTCACCACCAGTTCCGTAGGCTCCATCTGCCCGATCTGCCGTTTGCCCATAAGCCGGATTACAAGAATCAAAAGGGAATAGAGTAAGATTGACCGGGTATAGGATAATATCACCTGCACCACTCCTTTTTGGTAGTTTTCCGGCAAAAGAGGGAAATATGCACAAAATGTACTGTGGTGAATTTATACAACCTGAGAAATATTCTTTTGGTGCCATTGTATAAAAAAGATAAAATAACAAGATAGTCGGCTAAATAACGCAAGAAAAATTTGAATACCCTATAAGCCTATGGCATTATGAGACTATCAGGAAAACCCTGTAGACTACATATTTGAAAGGATGCATGCATTATGTCCGAATTTAAGTCTCGTTTTAAGTTTACCGCAGGCCCCTGGAACGTAAACGAAGGTGTCGAAGCTTTTGGCCCCGGCGTTCGTCCCACCATCGACATGGAAGAGAAGTTCAAGAAGTTTGCTGAGATCGGCATGGGCGGTGTACAGTTCCACGATGATGACGCTGTGCCCGATATGAACAACATGACCGAGAAGCAGATCATTGACTACGCAAAGGACGTCAAGGCTACTCTGGATAAGTACGGCCTGGAAGCTGAGTTCGTTGCACCTCGTCTGTGGATGGATCCCCACACCACCGATGGCGGCTTCACCTCCAACTCCAAGGAAGACTATGAGTTCGCTATGTGGAGAGCTCATCGTTCCATCGACATCGCTAACGCAATGGGCGCTAAGAACATCGTTCTGTGGCTGGCCCGCGAAGGCACCCTGTGCGCAGAGTCCAAGGACCCTGTACAGAAGATCGGCCAGCTGATCGATTCTATCGACGATATGCTGACCTACGACGACAAGATCAAGGTTCTGATCGAGTCCAAGCCCAATGAGCCCATCGACCGTTCCTACTGCGGCACCATCGGCCACGTTATGGCTGTTTCCGCAGCTTCCAAGGATCCCAAGCGTGTTGGCGCAGTTCTGGAGTCCGCTCACGCTATCCTGGCTGGTCTGGATCCCGCTCACGAAATGGCATTTGCTCTGAAGTTCGGCAAGCTGGGCTCTGTCCACCTGAACGACCAGAACGGCTGCCGTTACGACCAGGACAAGTCCTTCGGTGTTGAGTCCCTGCGTGGCGCATTCAACCAGATCAAGGTCCTGGTAGATAACAACTACGGCGCTAACGGCGAAATGGTTGGTATCGACGTTAAGGCTATGCGTACTCAGAAGCCCGAGGATCAGTACCGTCACCTGGAGAACTCCATCCGCATCGCAAAGCTGCTGGAGGAGAAGGTTTCTCGCTTCGACAAGGAGTTCCAGGCACAGTGCATCGCAGAGCGCAACTACGAGAAGCTCGAGATGTATGTCATGGAGCTGCTGATGGGCGTTCGCTAATCGCCGCCTGATAGCTGATATCTTATAAATTAAATCCCCCCCCCGCCCGGGTGGGTGATTTTTTATGGATTCAGGTCTTTTTCCCGAAGGAACATAGGAGTCATTTTCGACTTTTGGAAAGTAGTCATAAACCGGGGACACTTCACCAAAAACGCATAGTAAATATTGTAGCCGCTGCCGGACAGGGTCTCCACATTGCCCTGACCCTTGGAAAGGATCACATCGGCATCTCGGAAGGCTCGTTTGGTCGCCTCCGGCAGCACCTTCAGATTGGTGCCACAGACACCGTCGCCGGTTTCCACGATCGGGAAGGGAATGCCTACCAGTTTCGCGTCCTCCATAGTGGCGTCGTTTTTTGCAAGGGCGCCCCGGACGCAGAAGGTGATTTGCAGATGGGGGAATTGCTGCTGCAGCTTTTCTGCAAACAGCCGGTCAAAGCAGATCTCTCCGGCATTGTCGGCAATGTAAAGAAATTTCTTTCCTTCTGCCAATTCTTTGAGGAAATTGCCGTAGCAGGTTTTGTCAATATCAAGGGATTGTGCGCCGTCCAGCATTTCTTCCAGCTGCTGAAAGTCGACTGTATCCTGCAATGCGGAAAAATCGATGTAGTTGCCCAGTACTGCAAATTGCAGCGCGGCAAAAAGGGGATCGCTTGCCTTTTCGATCCGTTGTTTCACTCCATCCAGGCGTTCCAGAACGAACCGGTTGGAAAGCTTCTTTTCCCGGAGAAATGTCTCTGCGTTGCCTCCAAAATAGCGTTCTGCCATCTGCCGGTTTTGTAAGTCAATCTCCGGAGCGGACAAATCTTGCGGCACATTGGCAAGGTGCTGCATCAATTCCCGAATGAAAGCCAATTTCTTTTCTTCATCCTGAATTGCCGGCAATTCATTGATAGCGTGGTTCAACAGGCAGGGGAGGCAAATGGAATCAACAGGAAAACTCATCGTCTTATGCCTCCAACAGTTGTGCGGCAAGTCGAAGCAAAGCCGGATCCTGGCTGCTGTTTTCGATTTGCACGGCGCCTTTTCCGTTCTCCAGCAATCCCGCATCTTCCAGAAGATGTCGAGTGTGGCGGGCGGTGCCTTCACTGCCGTCCAGGAGCAGAGTCTCCGGCAAAATCTTTTGGACGGCGTCTTTTACGAAGGGGTAATGGGTGCAGCCCAAAACCAGCGCATCCAATTTGCCGGCGTAGGGGGAGAGGATCTCCTCCAGCATTTCCCGGGTCTCCGGTGCGTCGGTTAAGCCCGCTTCGATTTTTCGCACCAATCCCGGCGCCGGGATCAGAGCTACCTGCAAATCCGGGAACCGGGAGAGCTGCTGATGGAGCTTTTCCTCCCGCAGAGTGACCCGTGTGGCCATAATGCCGATATGTCCATGGGGGAAGCGGTCGACAGCAGGTTTCAGTGCCGGTTCAATACCCACAACGATCAGGTCGGGATAAGTCCGGCGCAGTTCCGCAATGGCGGCGGAGGTGGCGGTGTTACAGGCAATCACCAAAGCTTTGAGGCCCCGGGTATACAGCCGCGCTGCCGCATCCAGGGTCAAGTCTTTCACTTGCTGGGTGCTTTTCTCGCCGTAGGGGGCGTTCTTGGAATCGCCGAAATAAAGAAAACGCTCTCCGGGCATCTGCTTTACCAGCTCCCGCAGGACGCTGATTCCTCCAATACCGGAGTCGAATACCGCAATATAATCTGTGGATTTGGCCATGGTCTCACCTGCCTTTTGTATATTTCTAATATTGTATCAAAAAGAGACAGAAGTTGCAACGGTTAACCCAAAAAGTTTCTTCAATATCCCGGGGGCTAACCCCGATCAAATAACGGAGGAAGTGCAAATTTCGGCGAAGGAGAAAAACGGCTGTAAAAATATGTTGTCTATGGTGTTGAAATGAGAAAAAGCTTAGGCGCGCAAAGGGTTTTTGCGTTTGTAAAAGGGGAAGATTTTGGTAAAATAGCACATAAACAAGATATCGATACAAAAATATTTGTACAAATCGACAAAAATCACAGCATACATTTGTACAAACGGAGAATTGAAAAGTGCAAATGGATTTAGTAAAATATTGATAAGCATGAGGGGTTCAAAAGGAACTGCGATTGCAAATCGGTTGTAGGCAAATGTCTCAACACAATGTTATGGAGGAATAACAATGAAAAAGTTAGTAGCACTGTTACTGGTTCTGGCTCTGTCCATCGGCTTGCTGGCTGCTTGCGGTGGCAAGGGTGATGCAGGCAAGGATGACGGCAAGTTCAAGGTTGCTATCTCCGTGGCTGAGTACAACGAGTGGAACAAGAACTACGAGAAGGTTATTAAGGAAAAGTGTGATGAGTGGGGCTGGGAGTACGAGATTTTCGACGCCAAGCAGGACGCTAACACTCAGATCGACCAGGTTCGTAACATCATCGCTCAGGGCTTTGATGCTATGACCATTCAGGCCGCTGACCTGGCTGCTTTGGCACCCGTTGTCAACGAGGCTGCTGACGCAGGCATCATCGTTGTTGACCACTATGGCTTCAGCAATGATCAGGTTCCCAGCGACAAGATCTACCAGAACCTGTTTGACCAGAAGGGCGCAGGCAAACTGCAGGCTGAAGAGTACATTAAGCTCAACGGCGATTCCGGCAAGGTTGCTATCATCGCTGGTCTGACCGGCGCTGACAACGCTATGCAGCGTACCGCAGGCTTCATGGAAGTCCTGGATAAGTACCCCAACATCGAAGTCGTTGCTACTGAGTACTGTGACTGGGATACCCAGAAGGCACAGACCGCAGCTGAGAACATTCTGACTGCTCACCCCGACCTGACTGCATTCCTGGTACAGGATGACGGCATGTCCAAGGGCGTTTGGAACGCAATCGAAGCAGCTGGCAAGAAGGATACCTGCAAGATCGCATCTCAGGGCTTCTATGGCTGGTCCAAGGACTACATCAAGTCCGACAAGTTCATGTTCACCATCACCTATCCCGCAGGCTTCTTCTCCGGCCAGGCTATGGATATGATCAAGGCCGCTTACGAAGGCACCATCACCGAGCGTGTAACCTACGTTGGTATGGAACTGGTCACCAAGGAGAACGTCGACACTGCAATGCACGACTAATTCTTAGTCCTGACAATTTATCCGTTTAACTAAATCTTGAGCAAAGAAGCCGGGTGTTCGCACCCGGCTTCTATAAAAGAGGAGACGTGGACTGAGAACGATACTGTATTTTTTGAGATGCGTGGTATCAGCAAGGAGTTCCCTGGCGTCAAAGCCCTGGATAATGTGGGCTTTAGCGTGGAAGCAGGTGAAGTCCGTGCGCTGGTCGGTGAAAATGGTGCCGGTAAGTCCACGTTGATGAAGATCCTCAACGGTAACTACAAAAAAGATTCCGGTACGATCCTGATCGACGGAGAAGAGGTGAATATCACTAACCCCCAGGTGGCTGACGCCTTGGGTATCACCATTATTTTCCAGGAATTGAATCTGGTAGACGAGCTGTCTATTACTGAGAATATTTTTGCAGGTCGTTTGACTGAAGGTGGCAAGCGGTACAAAAAGAATCTCTACGGCAAAACAGAGAAGATGTTGTGGAAGCTTGGTGTGGATGTCAACCTGAAGAACCTGGACCTGTTTTCCAAGCGAATTTCCAAGAACAGAACGCTTGTAAACTGGAGAAAGCTGCACGCAAAGGCAAAGGAATTGATGTTGCGTATCGGCTTTGATAAGAACCCCAAGACCTTAGTGGGCAAGTTGACGGTTGCAGAAAAGCAGATGGTGGAAATTGCCAAGGCTTTGAACCGCAACTCCCGTATCATCCTGATGGATGAACCTTCCGCAACTTTAACTAAAAAAGAACTGGATGCGCTTTTCCGGATCATTCGTGATCTGAAGCAGCAGGGCATTGCAGTGATATATATTTCCCACCGTATGGAAGAGATCTTTGAGATCTGTGAGAGTGTCACCGTTCTTCGTGACGGCCAGATGATCGGTACCCGAAAGATTGCCGATGTTACCAACGATGAGTTGGTGGAGATGATGGTTGGCCGCGAGGTCAGCAGTGCATTCCCCAAGCGTAATTGTCAGGTGGGCGAAGAGGTTCTTCGCGTAGAAAACCTTTGCCGCAAGGACCGCCAGCAGGATGTCAGCTTCAGCCTTCACAAAGGTGAGGTGCTGGGCATTGCCGGTCTGGTTGGTGCAGGCAGAACTGAGATTATGCGCGCTATCTTCGGTGTGGACTATATCAACAAGATGAATGTGTATGTTCACGGCAAGAAGGTGAAGATCCGCAAGCCGGAGGATGCAAAGCGCCATGGTGTGGCGTTTCTGACGGAAAACAGAAAGCTGGAAGGCTTGACGCTGGACTTTACTGTCCAGTCCAACATTGTGGCGGCTAACCTGAAAACCATTCGCAAGGGTCTGTTCACCAATAAAAAGAAGGAAGCAGATATTGCTGACGAATATATCGAAAAGACCCGTATCAAGACGCCTCACCGCAATCAGAAGGTGGGCAACCTCTCCGGCGGCAACCAGCAGAAGGTGGTCGTCAGTAAGTGGCTGAACTCTGAACCTGAGATTCTGATTATGGACGAGCCCACCCGTGGTATCGACGTGGGTGCAAAGCGCGAGATCTATGAGACCATCAATGAGCTGGTAGCTCAGGGCAAGGCCATCATTATGATCTCCTCCGAGCTGCCTGAGGTCTTGGGTATGAGCGACCGCGTCCTGGTTATGAAGGACGATGCCATCGTAGCAGAACTGACCGGCGATAAGATCAACGCTGTGGAAGTAATGCGCTACGCCCTTTGATTCCCCAGTATTTAGAGAAGGAGGCGGAGCAATGAAACAAAATTCCTTGAATGGAAGACGCCTGACCCCGAAAGTTGCCGGGGAATGGGCGATGAATAATACCAACCTTTTGCTGATGATCACGCTGGTCCTTGTGGGTGCCTTCACGACCGACAGCTTCTTCAGTGGTTCCAACCTGGCCAATGTCCTCAAGCAGATCACCGTCAATGGCCTGTTGGCAGTGGCTTGTACAATGACCCTGTTGGTCAATGGTTTCGACCTTTCTATCGGCCATGTTATGGCGCTGTGCGCTGTTATGTGTATCGGTTTTGAAAAGACCCACGGTGGCGTGGTGGCGATCATAGTGGCGCTTTCCGTTGGTGCTGCAATGGGCCTGATCAACGGCCTTTTGATGAAAATCACCAGAGGCGGTTCCGGTGAAGGCTTTATGATCACTTTGGCTACCGGTATGATGGCTCAGGCACTTGCCAAGTGGTACACCAACGGTAGTGAGATCATCCGCAAGCAGATTCCGGAGAACCAGGATTGGTTCCGTCAGCTGGGTCAGGGCGACCTGTGGGGATTCCCCATCTGTGCGCTGATCTGGATCGCAGTTATGGTGATCCTGCAAATTATAATCAAGAAAACAACCTTCGGCAGAAAGATGCTGCTGACCGGCGCCAACAAGAAGTCTGCATATCTTGCCGGTATCAATGCCGGTTGGATTAAGGTGATCGCTTATACCGTGGCAGGTTTTGTTTGCGGTATCGCAGCGGTGATCTTCGCAGCTCGTTTTAACAGCGCGTCCGATGGCTCCGGTGTAGGCGGCGACTTCAACGGTGCGGTTATTTCCATCGTCGGCGGTAATGCCCTCTATGGCGGCCACGGCGGTATGGTGCAGGTGTTCATCGGTGCCGTTACATTCGGCCTGATCACCAACATCCTGCAGCTGTTGGGAATTGAGACCAATCTCCAATATATTATTCAAGGCGCGATCCTGCTGTTGGCGATCAACCTTGACAGACTGAAGAAGAGGTGATTGGTATGAAAAAACAAACTTGTTTGAATCCCTCTGTAGGCAGACGCCTGGGTAATACGGCGCTGAATGTAGGAAAAACTATTTTCACTGAGTACCGTATCCCGCTGCTGGCGATTTTGCTGTTCTTCTATATGAGCTGGGATTTCCCCCGGTTCGTAAAACCCTATAATCTCTATTCGATTGCAGACTCTGCTGCAAGTAGCGGTATTGCCGCACTGGGCTTTACCTTTATTCTGTTGGTAGGTCAGCTGGATATTTCCTTTGGTTCCGTGATCTCCCTGAGTTCCTGTGTTTTTATGATGCTGCTCAAGGGCGGACAGTCTTTGATAGTCGCACTTCTGGCGGCTCTGATTGTTGGCTGTATTTGCGGTGCCATTACCGGTTTCTTTGTGGCAAACTTCCGCCTGTCACCCTTCATTGTGTCTATGACTATGCAGCTGGTGTACAGAGGTGTGGCTCTGCTGATCACCGATTCTACACCGGTGGCAATGACCCATCCTTTCCTGCGTGAGATGTCCAAGTTCAAGCTGTTCGATATTTTCCCGATTTCCTTCCTGGTATTTATCGGGCTGACGCTAATCGTGGAATTTATCCTGCGCAAGACCCAATACGGCAGGAATCTGTACCTGGTTGGCGGTAATATCAATACCGCAGATAACCTGGGTATGAAAGCAAACCGCTATATCTGGAGTGCATATATTCTCCAGGGCTTGTTTGCAGCGATTGCCGGTGTGGCAATGATGACCCGCACCTCTTCTGCCAACGGCAACATTGGCGCCCAGACTTTGATGTCTGTCATTCCCATGGTGATCGTGGGTGGCACCTCTATGGCCGGTGGTAAGGGCAGCGCCATCAAGACGTTGTACGGCGTTATTCTGCTGAGTATGGTATACAACTCTCTGAACTTCTTCATCTTCCGTTACGATTTCCCCACAGAGCTCCAGTCCTTTGTCAAGGGCATGATCCTGCTGGTGGTGGTCGTGGTCGATAAGTATATGGAGAACCGCAACGAAAAAGTATAGCATTTCCCTCCAATCCGGCAGTCTTCGGACTGCCGGATTTTTTGCCTTTTCACAGACAGTAAAATATGTTATACTGAAAAAAGGAGGTGCCCACATGGAAAAAATTGCAAAGACCCTGAGCAGAAGTCTTTTTAAGGGCATCGAGGAAGAAAATCTCACGGCCATGCTCTATTGTACCGGCTACCGCGTGGCGGACTATCAGAAGGGACAGATCATATCCCTGGAGCAGGAGGAGATCCGTCATATCGGCGTGGTGCTTTGCGGCGCAGTAGATATGGTGATTGAGGATCTCTGGGGCAGCAAGACGCTCCTGGTGCGCCAGGGAGAAGGGGAATTGTTCGGCGAGACCTTTGCCTGCAGCCGGGATAACCGGGCGCTGGCCACCTTTGTGGCTGCGCAGGACTGCCGGGTGGTGTTCATTCCGTTTTATAAGGTGATGCATACTTGCAACCATTCCTGCCAATTCCACCATCGTTTGGTGGAGAATATGGTGGAGATCATTGCCGGGAAGAACCGGGAATTGCTGCGCAAGGTGGATGTGGTGTCTAAGAAATCTCTCCGGGAGAAGATCCTGGCGTATCTCTCCATCCAGTCTCAAATTCAGCAAAGTCGTTATATTGAGCTGCCTCTGGGGCGGGTGGAACTGGCCCAGTACCTTTGTGCTGACCGCAGCGCCCTGACCCGGGAATTGGAGAAGATGCGGACTGATGGCTTGATCGATTTCCATAAAAACACCTTTAAGATTTTATAAATTACTCCCCATATGTTGCCTGCGCAACATATGGGGAGTTCTCTCTGTGATACAATAAAGCAAAGGAGGGATGCATTATGATTATGGAAGGATGCCAGGCGAAGCCTAAAACCCCTACGATTATTGAAAAGATCTGCCCCCAATGCGGCGCAGAGATCGAACTGTTTTCCATCGATACCCAGATGCCCTGCGAGCATTGCGGATTTGTGGCTTACAACGAT
Organism: Faecousia sp.; assembly: GCA_045601585.1. Taxonomy (GTDB): domain Bacteria; phylum Bacillota; class Clostridia; order Oscillospirales; family Oscillospiraceae; genus Faecousia. The sequence continues at coordinate 34,486 of JAZRZW010000060.1, forward strand.
ACCCTGAGCTGCGTACAGTGGTGTCAATATGCCCGCAAATGTGTAGGAGATGAGATGTACGAGAAGATGATGGAGGTCTTGCGTACACAAAAAGAAAGAGGTGGTCAGAGTGCGTAGAAGAATCATTGAGGTCGATGAGGCAAAATGCAATGGTTGCGGATTGTGTGTGACCGCTTGCCATGAAGGGGCCATCGGTCTTGTGGATGGCAAAGCAAAGCTTCTGCGGGATGACTACTGCGACGGTCTGGGAGATTGCCTCCCGGCCTGTCCTACCGGTGCCATCACCTTTGTAGAGAGAGAAGCGGCGGCTTATGATGCAGCTGCAGTAGAGCGGGCTCAGAAGGTAAAAAAATTCCGGGAGGTTGCAACCAACCGGTTGGAAAATTTCCCGGTACAGCTGAAGCTGGTACCGGAGAACGGTCCCTTTTTCCGGGACGCAGACCTTTTGATCGCTGCAGACTGCACCGCCTATGCCTACGGAAATTTCCACAATGACTTCATGGCGGGGAAAGTAACCCTTATTGGCTGCCCTAAGCTGGATGGCGTGGATTATTCCGGGAAGCTTTCCCGAATTTTTGCAGAGAACCCTATCCGCAGCATTACTGTGGTGCGAATGACCGTGCCTTGTTGTGGAGGTCTGCCCTTTGCTGTAAAAAACGCACTGGCCCAAAGTGGCAAGGATATTCCCTTAACTGTCATCACCATCGACCCCCACGGAAACGTTGTGGAATAAAAAGATCCCCTTCCGGAAACCGGAAGGGGATTTTGTTGTCAGTTTACACAGCCAGGAAGAACTTCACCAGGAACAGCAGGGAAATGACATAGGTCAGGATGGAAACATCCTTGGCCTTGCCACTGAGAACCTTAATGAAGGTGTAGGAGATCAGACCCAGGCCGATAGCGTGACCGATGGAGCCGGAGATAGGCATTGCGATCAGCATCAGGGCAACGGGAACAAACTGATCAAGGTCCTCAAAGTCGACATTTCTCAGACCCTGGAGCATCAGCACGCCAACATAGATCAGCGCTGCGGAGGTTGCTGCGGGAGGAATGATTGCAGCAATGGGAGCAATGAAGATACAAGCCAGGAACAGCACGCCGGTGACCAGAGCGGTCAGGCCGGTGCGGCCGCCGGCTTCCACGCCGGAAGCGGATTCCACGAAAGTGGTAACAGTGGAGGTGCCGGTGCAGGCGCCAGCCATAGTGCCGATGGCGTCGGACAGCAGAGCTTCACGCATATTGGGCATGTTGCCCTTCTGGTCCACCATACCGGCGCGGGAAGCAGTGCCTACCAGAGTGCCGATGGTGTCGAACATATCGATGATGCAGAAGGTGATGATCAGGGTGATGGAGGTAAACCAGCCGATACCTACAAAGCCCTTGAAGTCGAACTTGAAGAGGGTGGTGTCAGCCATATCCTTGAAGGGAGGCAGGAAGCTGGCGGTCTTCAGGCTCTCAAAGGGGTTGGCGTGGAGGAACAGGTAAGTGCCGCCCCAGTAAACCACGGAGGCGATCAGCATACCGTACAGGACGGAACCCTTAACACCCTTCTTGGAAAGAACGATAATGGCGAACAGACCGACGAACATGGTAACAACGGTCAAAACCATAGCGCCGTAGCTGGCACCGGCGGAAGCCATACTGCTCTGGATGGTGGAGGGGGTCATAGCGCCGAAAAAGTCCTTCATAGCGTAGAAGACGGGAGTCTGGCCGGTGGTCGGGTTAAATGCACCAAACACACCTGCGTTAGAGCCCAGACCGATATTCATCAGCATAATGCCAATGGCAGGGGCGATACCCAGGCGGACACCCAGAGGAATGGATTCTACAATCTTTTCGCGGATATTAAAGATGGACAGGAGGATGAAAACAAGACCTTCTGCCAAAATGATGACCAGTGCAGCCTGGAAGGCTTGGGTGTAGGACATTTCAACACCCTTCAGGGCATAGATGGAAACGATGTTTGTGACAACCACAGCAAAGAAGCTGTTCAGGCCCATACCGGGAGCCATGGCAAAGGGCTTGTTAGCCAGGAATGCCATACAGAACATACCGATTGCAGAGGCAATACAGGTAGCCAGGAACACGCCGTTCCACAGGGGGCCTTTGGAGAAATCGGTCAGAAGATTAGGGTTCAGGGCGATGATGTAGGCCATCGTCATGAAGGTAGTCAAACCGGCGACTAGCTCGGTTTTGACATTTGTGCCGTTCGCTTTCAGCTTAAAAACTTTTTCGAACATGAGATCCGTCCTTTCTCTTTCAGTAATCCGAAAAGCAAAACTTTTCTGGTTCTATTCTACCAAAACCGGAAGGAATAGTCAAACATATTATATCCCCAAAAGATAAAAATTACCTGATGTTTACCTTGCGATTTTTCTTGCTATGATGTATGCTAATAGAAAAAGGGGTGAGGGTATTGACTGAGAAAACAGATAACTATGCCATCCAGATGACCCAGGCGAAAAAGCATTTTCTGACCTACGATCAGCAGGAGTTGATTGGTCGCTGCAATTTGCGGTTTGATCGCGAGTATTTCTATATCACCTTCCTGGCAGAGCCCTATCGCATCTGCCGTACCACCGGGGATATGGAGCGCTTCGCCGGCGGGAAATGGGTGGATGCCAATAGCTTCGGGGAGGTAATGACGATCCTCGACTGGCTTTGCGACAGCCGCCCGGACCGCTACATAACCGGCCGCTGGATCAATATCGTCAGCCACGGCCATTATTTCCACAGTAACCTCCAGGAGGGAGAGGACCGGAATGCGGAATTCTTTTCCCAAAACGACCGGGCCTTTATCGACGCCTGCCTTTCGCTGAAAGGAGAACCTACCTCGGGCGCAGACATCGGCTACGCCATTGAGCTGGTGGATGGTCTGCGGATCCTGGTACAGCTTTGGCACGGAGATGACGAATTTCCGGCACGCTTGCGTTTTCTCTGGGATGAAAATACCACCCGCTATATCCGCTACGAAACCTCCTGGTATGCTCTGGGACTGCTGACCCAACGCATCCGTGAAAAAATGAAATAAAAAGCAGGAGAAATTCTCCTGCTTTTTTATAATTCTGTGAATTCGTAGATGTGGCAAACTGTGCCGTTATTGTAGGTGTAGACGATCTGACCGTCCCGCAGTTCCTTGACGAATTTGTCAAAATCAGCGCTGTGCTTGGCGCGGATATATGCGTCGGTGTCGGCAATTTCCGCCTCGTCGAAGGAACGCTGGGGGTGTGCGGCGCCGGCACAGCCGTTCAAAAAGGTGTAAACGATTTCGTATTCTTTCATGGGGATCCCTCCTTTTGCTATTTTATCAAAATTCCCGGGAAGTTGCAAGGATTTTCGCAAAACGGTTGCGTTTCCACCGTTGTGATTTTATAATGAAAAAAAGGGGGCGTGTTGATGAAAAAGGAAATCTCCGAAAAGTCCTTAAAGATCATCCGCAGGATGCAGCAGAACGAAAGAACGGAAAGCGTGATCTATGAGAAGATCGCCGCATTTGCCAAGGGCGAAGAAAATAAAAAGACTCTGCTGCGTTTGGCCCAGGAGGAAAAGGCGCACTGTGAGATTTGGAAAACCTATACCGGCCTGGAGTTAAAGCCCCAGAAGCTCAAAGTGTTCCGATATACCCTGATCGCCCGCATTTTGGGTTTTACCTTTGCAGTAAAGCTGATGGAGCGGGGAGAGAAGGGTGCCCAGGAGGAGTATGCGCTGCTGGCGAATGAGGTGACGGAAAGCGCTGCCATCCGCCAACAGGAGGAAGAACATGAGCATGCGCTGCTTGCAATGCTGGATGAGGAGCGTTTGCATTATGTAGGCAGTATGGTGTTGGGGTTGAACGATGCTCTGGTGGAGCTTACCGGCTCCCTGGCCGGCTTTGCCTTTGCGCTGCAGAATAATCGAGTCATTGCCCTTTCCGGCTTGATCGTGGGCATCAGTGCCACTTTCTCCATGGCTTCCAGTGAGTTTCTGGCGGCCCGCAGTGAGGGCCGCAGCGATGCCCTGAAATCCTGCACCTATACCGGCGTAGCCTACCTGCTGACGGTGATCGCCCTGATCGCTCCGTATCTTATTTTTCCGGCCGAGCAATACATCCTTGCAATGATCTGTATGCTGGCGGTGGTGGTGCTGATCATTGCTGGATTTACATATTATACCGGCGTTGCCACAGACCAGCCTTTTGGGTCCAGATTCCTGGAAATGGCGCTGATCAGCGTCACTGTGGCAGTGGTATCCTTCCTGGTGGGCATTCTGGCTAAGAAATTCTTGGGTGTAGATTTATAAAAAATGTCGAATTCACTTGAATTCCCAGGAATACTTTGCTATGATAAAGTCAGCGAATAAAAACAGATAAATTTAGGAGGTTCGTAGATGGAAAACTACAATGTCAAGGTGTGCCCTTACTGCAACACTGAGATCAGAGAGGGCGATGATGTCAAGGTGTGCGCTTCTTGCGGCGTTGCACATCACTGGAATTGCTGGTTAGCCAATAAGGGTTGTACCACTCCCGGCTGCCCTGAGCAGTATGTGGATCAGAGACCTGCCCAGGAGCCTGTTTATCAGGAGCCCGTATACCAGCAGCCTGTTTATCAGCAGCCTGTTTACCAGCAGCCTGTCTACCAGGCACCCCCCGCTGCTGCACCTACATATGCATACCCCGCCGCAGCACCTGCTCCCGAAGCTCCCAAGTCTAATAAGTGCGCTGTGCTTGCAATTATCTTTGGCGCTATCGGTATGATTCCGTTCCTGAACTTTATTTTCCTGCTGCCGGCTATTATTCTGGCAATTATCGGTATTGCTACCGGTAAGGGCAAGAAGAAGGGCGCAATGATCGCAAGTATTGTTGTGGTTGTCATTTCTCTGATTATCTCCATTGCTTGGATGAGTGTCGTATTCGGCAGAGAAGACTTCAACGATAAGTATTCTCACATCAGCTACGAGAGCTGGTGCTACATCTCCAGCGATGGTGAGACCATGACCATCGACAGCAACCCCTACAACGAAGAGTACTACTACACCGAAGAGGTCAGCGGCCAGGCTTATACTTATGTCCAGATCATCAACTCTGAGCTGGGCTTTAGCTCCACTGTCTACGATGAGATGATGGAGACCAGCTGGAATGACGGCACCCAGTACAGATATGCCGACGGCTACTCCGTCAGCTGGACTTACCACCCCGACCAGGGTCTGGAAGTCACCTACTATATGGACTAAATAAAAAAGCAGGAAACTTAGGTTTCCTGCTTTTTTATTATTCGTGGATGAGATTGCGAAATGCCTTCTGTGCAGAGTAAAGTTCTTTGTCAGAGTAGGCGCACAGCTTCACATCAATAGGGTAGTCCGGGTAGTCGGCAATGAACTGCAGATATGCCTGACAGCACTGCTTGGTGGATTCGCCGGCGGGGTCAGGTAGCTCGCCGCCGAAAATGCCGGCGCTGATCAGGGGAAAAGAGATGCTGTGCAGACCGTTGTCTTTCAGCACCTGCAGCGCATTGTAGTATGCAAGAAACAGTTCCCGGAAAGCGCTGGGCGTGATGCCAAAGTCCGGTCCTACTGCGTGGATGATAGCTTTGGCATTGGCCATTTTGAAAGCAGGCGTGATGACAGCGGAGCCGTCTTTCAGCGGCGTCTCAAATTGGGCGCAAGCTTCTTCCAACTCTTCAGGTCCGGCCATTCTGAAGATTGCCTCGCAGATGCCGCCGCCTTCCAACAGCTCATCGTTGGCGGCGTTTACCACCGCATCTGCGGTCTGATCTGCGCAGGATCCTTGTAACAGAATGATTTTGCTCATAGATAACACTCCTTTCTCAATGCCAATATTCTATCACATAATCCGTCCAAAAAACGCCACAAATAACCCCCGGAGGCGGATTCCCCGGGTGCAGTAACGAAAAAGCAGGACACCACGAATGTGGTATCCTGCTTTTTTGGTCCGGGCGACAGGATTCGAACCTGCGGCAGCTAGCTCCCAAAGCTAGCGCTCTACCAAACTGAGCTACGCCCGGATACGCTGAACATTATACACGACTATTGGGGAGAATGCAATCCTTATTTCGCAAATGAAACATCCGGAAAGCCTTGCTTTCCGGATGTTTGTTATATTTCGATAAAAGTGGTGTTTTTACGATCCAGGGTCTCTGGCCGATGGGTTACCAGAATAACCTTTTTGCCGGCGCTGCGCAGGTTGGCAAGCACAGCTTTTTCTGTAGCTGCATCCAGTGCCGAGGTGCATTCATCCAGCAGGAAAATGGGGCGTTCCATCAGCACGGCACGGGCAATGGCCAGCCGCTGCATCTGACCCATGGAGAGACCTGCATTGTTCTCAAACACCTGAGTGTTTTCCCCGTCGGTCAATTCCCAAACGAAACCCGCCTCTGCTGTTGTCAGGGCATTGCTGCGCATTTTTTCGTTTGCGTTAGGCGCCACAAGCTGCAGGTTCTCCAGAATCGTTCCGGAGAACAGCGCATAATCCTGGGGGACATAGGCAAACAGTTGCCGGGAGGTTACATCGCAGGGGAGGTTGGCTTTGTTGGTCTTTAGGTACACCCGTCCTTTTTCGGGGGAATATAGACCCAGAATCAGCTTAAACAATGTGCTTTTGCCGATGCCGGAGCTGCCGGTGAGGCAGACCCATTGGTCAAGGGGCAATTCCGCACTGTAATTCATCAAAACCGGCTGCACATCACCGGGGTAAGTAAAGGTAACATCCTCAAAAACAATGCTTTGAATTTCTCCGTCCGGAGTCTGGGGAAGCTCCGCTTCGTAAGGAGTATCCATCAGTTCCCGAAGCCGCGCATTGGCAACATCCACCGCACCTAACTGGGACCACAGAGAGGAGAGGTTCATCAGCGGTGCCCGGAACAGTGCCAACAGCTGCACCATAGCGGTCAGCGTGCCGTAGGAAATACCGCCCTTTGCCACCTGCACCGCGCCCCAGATCAGCAGTGCGCCGGTTCCCACCAGGGAGAGGGATGCCATTACAGTGTTCACACCTACCAGCCAGATCCGGCGGCGGTGTTTTGTTTTTAAGCTGTGGTGGAGCTTGCTGTCGAAACTACCCAAAACGGAGTGGGCAACCTGCAAGCTCTGGATCAGCTCCAACTGACGCAGATCCTCCTGCATTTGTGCAGAGACAGCCTCCTCAGCCTGGCGAACATCCCGATGCAGACGCCGTGCAACGCTGCGCAGGATAGCGGTCAGCACCGCAACAGCTGCGCCGACGATCAATAAGATAGGTGCAATGGCAGGGCAGAGGATCAACACAGCCACCAATGCACCTACAAGCCGCACGACCTGGCCAAACAGAGAGGGAACTACCCGCACCAATCCGTCACAAACGGTGCGCACATCTTCCATACCCCGGCTCAGCAAAGCGCCGCTATGGTATTCTTTCAGTCGTTCAGGGGATGTATTCGTGGCGATCCGCAAAAAGCGGTGCTGCATAGAAGCGATACACCGATCGGCCACGCTGCGGCTAAGCCAGCCGGACAGGGTGTGCTGCAGCACCAGCAGTACCACTACGCAGCTCAGCACGATGCACCAACTAAGGAGCGAATCCCGATGGCCGATGGCTGCATCGATGACATAGCGGCTGGCGATGGCCAGGGTCACCTGCAGCCCGGACTGCAAAACAGCCAGGGCTGTCAGCAGTCCCGTCATACCGGGGGAGAGGGGGAGATTCCTTTTGCCCCCGGGGGAATTTTGTTTCATAAAAATGCCTCCGAAAAGAGATACTTCTATTGTACTAAATGCCTATAAAAAAGTAAAGCGCGGACAGAAAAAAACCGGAAAACCGACGGAATTGAATAGATATGTGTATAATGGTGTATATATACAGAAACGGATATGTATACAATGCATAAATATTTCGGTAGAAACACATTTGTTTTTGACGGATGGAAAAAATATCATAAACAGGCCGACTTTTTTCGTGTTTTTCATTGACTTGCCATACCGAAAGTGCTATATTAGAACAATCATAAACCCCGCGTTCGGGAAAGGAGAAATGTGTTATGAAAAAGTTAGTTGCACTGCTGCTAGCAGTGATTATGGTCCTTGGTCTTTTCTGTGCTTGCGATGGCGGCAAGAACCCCAAGGCAAAGTATAAGATCGGCATTTGCCAGCTCATCAAGCACGATGCGCTGGATGCAGCCACCCAGGGCTTTATGGATGCCATCAACGAAGAGTTCGGTGAAGGCGTTGTGGAATTCGATCTGCAGAATGCTGCCGGCGACTCCAACACCTGCGCTACTATCGTCAACGATTTCGTCTCCAACGATGTGGACCTGATCATGGCAAATGCAACTCCTGCTCTGCAGGCAGCAGCAAACGCCACTCCCGATATCCCTATCCTGGGCACCTCCGTTACTGAGTACGGCGTTGCACTGGGCATTGAAAATTTCAACGGACTGGTCGGCACCAATGTTTCCGGCACCTCTGACCTGGCGCCCCTGGATAAGCAGGCTGCGATGGTCAAGGAGTGGTTCCCCGATGCACAGAAGGTTGGTCTGCTGTACTGCGCAGCTGAGGCAAACTCCAAGTATCAGGTAGACCAGGTCTCCAAGATGCTGACCGAAATGGGCTACACCTGCAAGATGTATTCTTTTGCCGACACCAATGATCTGGCAGCGGTTACCGAGCAGTGCTCTGCTGAGTCCGATGTGATCTACATTCCCACTGACAACGCAGTTGCAAATGCAGCCAGCGTTGTGGGCAGTGTATGCAGCAAGCCTGTTATCGCAGGTGAAGCCGGTATCTGCAAGGGCTGCGGTGTTGCTACTCTGGCAATCAACTACTACGACCTGGGTGTTGCCACCGGCAAGATGGCTGTCAAGATCCTCAAGGGCGAAGCAAACATCTCTGAAATGCCCATCGAATATGTGGATGAGTCCACTTTGAAGTATCAGTACAACAAGGCGAACTGCGATAAGTTCGGCCTGAAGGCTCCCGAAGGCTACGAGGAGCTGAAGTAATTAAGCATCAAGGGCGGGATCCCTGATATCCCGCCCTTTTACCCATAAATCGAGGAGTTTTTATTATGTCGAGTTTCTTCAATGCATTGCCCGGTGCGGTAGGCCAGGGCTTGGTTTGGGGTGTTATGGCCATCGGCCTGTACATCACCTACAAAATCCTGGAACTGTCTGACCTGACTGTTGACGGTTCTTTCTGTACCGGCGGTGCAGTTTGCGTTATGATGATGATTGGCGGCGCCAATGTTTGGGTGGCTATGCTGATGGCTGCCCTGGCCGGCGTGGCTGCCGGTGCAGTCACGGGATTTTTTCATACCAAGTGTAAGATCCCGGCCATCCTTTCCGGCATTTTGACCCAACTGGGTCTGTGGTCCGTGAATCTGGCCATTATGGATATGAGTGCAACCCAGCGCCTGGATGTGAACAAGATGGATGTGCTGGTATCTCTGCGTTTTATCAAGGATGTGGAAAAGGGTAGAAAGCCTTTCTTTATGCATCCTATTTTTACCGTGGGTCTGCTGATTATCGGCCTGATCATCGTCCTTTACTGGTTCTTCGGCACCGAAAAGGGTGCCTCTATCCGTGCCACCGGTGCCAATGCCAATATGGCAAGAGCCCAGGGTATCAACACCGACTCCAACAAAATGCTGGGTCTGATGATCTCCAATGGTCTGGTGGCATTGTCCGGTGCATTGCTGAGCCAGTATAACGGCTTTGCAGAGATCAATATGGGTCGTGGCGCCATCGTGATCGGCCTGGCAGCCATCATCATCGGCGATGTGCTGTTCTCTAAGATCTTCCGCAACTTTGGTTTGAAGTTGGCGGCGGTGTGTATCGGTTCTGTGATCTACTATATCGTTGTCCAGTTCGTTATCAGTGTGATGGACATTGACACCAACTATCTTAAGCTGTTCTCCGCATTGATCGTTGCAGCGTTCCTGGCTGCTCCCAGCCTGACCGGCAAGCTGAACTTTAAGAAGGGAAAGGAGAAAAATCATGCTCAAAATTGAGAACATTGTGAAAGTCTTCAATCCCGGCACCATCAATGAAAAGGTTGCTCTGAACGGCTTGGATCTGCATCTGGAACCCGGCGATTTTGTTACTGTTATCGGCGGCAACGGCGCAGGCAAGAGTACGATGCTCAACTGTGTTTCCGGTGCCTATACCGTAGATGCCGGCCATATTTTTATTGACGGTGTGGATGTCACCAAGCTTCCTGAACACAAGCGGGCAAAGTATATCGGCCGTGTTTTCCAGGATCCTATGATGGGCACGGCAGCCACAATGCAGATCGAAGAGAATCTGGCATTGGCTGCCCGCCGTGGTAAGCGCCGCTTCCTGCGTCCCGGCATCACCAAGAAGGAGCGGGAACGGTATCGCGAGCAGCTCAAGATCCTGGATTTGGGTCTTGAAAACCGCATGACTGCCAAGGTTGGCCTGCTGTCCGGCGGTCAGCGCCAGGCATTGACGCTTTTGATGGCCACCCTGCAGAAACCCAAGCTTCTGCTTTTGGATGAGCACACCGCAGCGCTGGACCCCAAAACTGCTGCAAAAGTCCTGGAAGCCACTCAGAAGATCGTGGAAAAGGATAACCTGACCACCCTGATGATCACCCATAATATGCGTGATGCCATCGCTTATGGCAACCGTCTGATTATGATGTATGACGGCCGTATCGTGGTGGATGTCAGCGGACCTCAGAAAAAACAGCTCACCGTTGAGCAGCTTCTGGCGCTCTTCAGCAAGGCTAGCGGCTCCGACGAAGCGGATGACAAGCTCCTGCTGTCATAAATAAAAATATCCCCTGTGCTTTCGGCACAGGGGGTTTTCTTATACCTTTACGATACCTTCCAGGGTTGCCAGCATCACAGCCTTGATGGTGTGCATCCGGTTTTCTGCTTCCCGGAACACGATAGACTGTTCACTTTCAAAGACCTCATCGGTAACTTCCATCGCATCGATATGGAATTTCTCACCTATTTCCTTGCCGATCTTGGTGTTCAGATCGTGGAATGCGGGGAGACAATGCATAAACACGGTGGAGTCTTTGCCGGTGTTCTTCATACAAGCGGCATTGACCTGATAGGGAGAAAGCTCCGCAATCCGCTCCTGCCAGACAGAGTCCGGCTCGCCCATGGAGACCCAGACATCGGTGCAGATCACATCGGCGCCTTTAACAGCTTTGACGGGATCAGTCTCAAAGGTCAGGGTAGCGCCGGTCTCAGCGGCGATGGCCTGACACTGGGCGATCAGCTCGGGGGAGGGGAAATACTTTTCAGGACAGCAGGCGGTAAAGTGCAGACCCAGCTTGGCGCATCCCACCATCAGAGAGTTGCCCATATTGTACCGGGCGTCGCCCATATACACGAAGCGGATGCCATTGAGATAGCCGAACTGCTCCCGGATGGTCATCATATCCGCCAGGATCTGGGTGGGGTGGAATTCGTTGGTCAGGCCGTTCCACACGGGAACCTTGGAGAACTTGGCCAGATCTTCCACGATCTCCTGACCGTAACCGCGATATTCAATACCGTCATAAATGGATGCCAGAACTCTTGCAGTGTCGGCAATGCTCTCTTTTTTGCCGATCTGAGAGCCGGTGGGATCCAGATAAGTAACGCCCATACCCAGATCGTAGGCGGCAACCTCAAAGCTGCAGCGGGTCCGGGTGCTGGTTTTTTCAAAGATCAGGGCGATGTTCTTACCCTGACAGAGTTTGTGGGGAACACCGGCCTTCTTCTGTGCCTTGAGCTGATCAGCCAGATCGATCAGCTGCAAGATCTCATCGGGGGTGTAGTCCAGAAGTTTTAAGAAATCCTTGCCTTTCATATCGCTACCTCACAGAACTTTGGAAAGGAACGTCTGCAGACGCTCGCTCTTGGGATTCTGGAAGATCTCCTCGGGGGAGCCCTCCTCCAGGATGATGCCCTCATCCATAAACATAACCCGGTTGGAAACTTCCCGGGCAAAGCCCATTTCATGGGTAACAACCACCATGGTCATACCGGTCTGTACCAGACCCTTCATAACATCCAGCACTTCGCCGACCATCTCGGGGTCCAGAGCAGAGGTGGGCTCATCAAAAAGCATCACATCCGGTTCCATACACAGCGCCCGCACAATGGCAACACGCTGCTTCTGACCGCCAGAGAGCTGATTGGGGTAGTCCTTTGCCCGATCGGCAAGACCGACGCGAGCTAACAGTTCCATCGCCTTTTCTTCGGCTTCTTCCTTAGTAAACTTCTTCAAAAGTACCGGAGCCAGGGTCAGATTGTCTAAAATGGTCAGGTGGGGGAACAGGTTAAACTGCTGGAACACCATGCCCATCTTTTGACGATGGAGATTCAGATCCACTTTTTCCTGGGTCAGATCCACACCCTCAAAGAAGATATGGCCGCCGGAGGGGAGCTCCAGCAGATTCAGGCAGCGCAGGAAGGTAGATTTGCCGGAGCCGGAGGCGCCGATGACGCAAACCACATCGCCTTTATAAATGTTGGCATCAATGCCTTTCAAAACAGCTTTGTTGTCAAAGTTCTTCTGCAGACCTTCAACACGAATCACAGCATTATTTTCCATCGCTCTTACTCAGCCTCCTTTCCAGAGTTGCCAGAAGCCGGGTCATAATCACCACCATCACAAGGTACACAAGTGCCAGCAGGATGATGGGGTTCACGGCATCATAGGTTTTGTTGCGGATGTTGGTAGCAGCTCTTGTAACATCTACAACTGCTACATAACCGGCAACAGAGGTCTCCTTCAAAAGGGCGATACACTCATTGCCAATGGCAGGCAGGATGTTTTTGACAGCCTGGGGGAAGACAATCTTCACCATTGCTTGACCCTTGGAAAGACCCAGGCTTCGTGCAGCTTCCATCTGTCCCTTATCCACAGCATTGATACCGCTGCGGATCAGCTCGGCCATATATGCGCCGGAGTTGATACCGAATGCCACGATGGCAACGGGAACACCGTCTCTTGCAGAGACAAAAATGATGTAGAAGAACACCAGCAAAAGCACGGTGACGGGGATGCCGCGGATCACGGTGGTGTAGGCATCGCAGAGCCAGTTGATAAAGCGGAGCTTTTTGTTGCCCTCACAAAAATATTTGGTAACAGCAATCAGGGCACCGATGATCACACCGATGATCAGCGCACCCAGAGTGATAAGCAGAGTGTTGCCGAGACCTTCCACCAGCCACATATACCGGTCGTCTTCCAGGAAGGTGCTCTTTAATTGATCAAACCAATTCATTTGCGTCAGTTCCTTTTTATAAGATAAAACCCAAGCAGGCTCCGTGCATTCACACGGAGCCGCGGGAAGTTAGTAACTTAGGGCTTAACGTAAGATTCGCCGAAGTCGTTGAAGATCTTCTCAATGGTGCCATCGTCGATCTTCTTCTGCAGGATGGAGTTGATCTCCTTAACCAGGTCCTCAGAGCCGAAAGCAAAAGCGAATGCGTAGGGCTCGTCGGTGAGCTTCTCATCCAGAATCTTCAGGCCGTCGCCTTCTTCCACCATCTGAATGGCGGTCAGGTTATCTACGACCCATGCGTCTACCTTGCCGGTGGTCAGAGCTGCCTTAGCGTCTGCGTTTGCAGCAAATGCTTCCACAGCAATGCCGGAATCCTGGCAGCCGGACTCAGCGGTGGTGCCGGTCTGTACAGAAACGGTCTTGCCGGCCAGGTCTGCCTTGCCGGTGATGGCGCTGTCTTCTTTCACAACGATCACCTGAGCGGCGTTGTAGTAGGGGATGGTGAACAGCATATTCTTCTCGCGCTTTGCGGTCACAGTGATGCCGGACATACCGCAGTCATACTTTGCAGACTGAACGCCAACCAGAACAGCGTCAAAGTCCATCTGCTGGATTTCCAGTTCAACGCCCAGCTCCTGGCAGACGATCTTCATGATCTCAACTTCGATGCCGACGACCTCGCCGCCTTCCAAGCTCTCAAAGGGAGCAAAGTCAGGACTGGTAGCAACCACCAGCTTGCCGGCCTTCTTCACCTGATCCAGGGACTTGCCCTTGGGCTTGCCGCAAGCGCACATCAGAGTCAGGCACATAGTCAGTGCAAGAATAAAAGCAATCAGTTTTTTCATAGTAAATTACCTCTCAAATAAAATTTTTTAATGTATCCGATTTGGGCGTCGCAGGATGCCAGGTTGGTGCCGCCGGCGGAAATGCGGGTTTCCACACAAGTTTTCAGGCTGATAGCATCGAATACATCCTGCTCAAACCCGGGTTCAAAGGATTGATATGTTTCCAGAGGAAGTTCCTCCAAAACAGTGTTGTTGGCGATGCAGTAGGCAACGATCTGACCAACAGTTTTATAGGCGACCCGGAAGGGGATGCCTTTCTTGGACAGGTAGTCTGCAAGATCCGTGGCGTTGATGAAGCCTTTCTGAGCAGCCTGGAGCATATTGTCCGGAAGGGCCTTCATAGTGGCGATCATCGGGGGGAATACGGTCAGGCATTGCTTGAGGGTGTCGATGGCGTCGAAGATGGCTTCTTTGTCCTCCTGCATATCTTTGTTATACGCAAGGGGGATGCCTTTGAGTACCGTCAGCATGGACATCAGGTCGCCGTAGACACGGCCGGTCTTGCCTCGTACCAGCTCAGCAATGTCCGGGTTCTTTTTCTGGGGCATAATGCTGGAGCCGGTGGTGTAGGAGTCATCCAGTTCTACAAATTTGAATTCCCAGCTGCTCCAGAGGATCACCTCTTCCGAGAAGCGGGAAAGGTGCATCATCACGGTTGCAAAGGCGGCCAGAAGCTCCACACAGAAATCCCGGTCAGAGACACCGTCAATGCTGTTGAGGCAGATGCCGTCAAATCCCAAAGCTTGGGCGGTCATCTCCCGGTCGGTGGCGTAGGTGGTGCCGGCCAAAGCGCAGCAGCCCAGAGGGCTGACATTCATACGCTTTACCGCATCCCGGATCCGATCCATATCCCGGGTGAACATCATGCCGTAAGCCAGCAGGTGATGGGCAAAAGTGATGGGTTGCGCCCGTTGCAGATGGGTGTAGCCGGGCATGATGGTCTGCTTGTGCTGCTTGGCCTGATGCAAAATGGCATCCAGCAGGGTTTTCAGCATGGCAGTGATCTGCGCGGCTTCTTCTTTTAAGTAAAGACGGATGTCCAATGCCACTTGGTCGTTTCGGCTGCGGGCGGTATGGAGCTTTTTACCCACATCACCGATCCGCTTTGTCAGCTCCGCTTCCACAAACATGTGGATATCTTCCGCAGTGAGGTCAATTGGGAGTGTGCCGGCTTCGATA
>JAZRZW010000061.1:0-12812 GCA_045601585.1 Faecousia sp.
CCGCCACCCTGCGTTAAAAATGCTCGAAATACACAAAGTATTTCTGTGCTTTTTGCCTTGGCGGGCAGAATTCTCCGCCCTTTATAGGTGCGTTGCAGTTTTGAAGTGGTAACTTTTTTGATTAACAAATAACAAAATTCCCGGAATGCTGACGCATTTCGGGAATTTTTTATGCAGTTAAGCGGAAAAGGGGCCGTTCAAAACCATTTTATCAATATGGCGCGCCGCCCTTGCCGCGGCTTTTTATCTTGTCTTGCCGAAAAACCTCTCGCTTTGGAGTGCTTTGCAGTTTTGATGGAAAGATTTTTTCTCGCAGGAAGGTCCGGAGGACGAAGAAATACCGGATGTATTTCAAGGACGATGGCTTTTCTGTGGGGAAAAAGATCCCTTCAAAACCATATAAATCCCTATGTGAGGTCGCCCAAACCTCGCTCTTTTTTAATCTTCAAAAGTAAAGCTTTCCCAGGGGATGTTCACTTCCTTCTTCTGGGTGATGATCTCATCGATATGGCACAGCAGGGGGAATTCCTTAATATCCACCAGGCCCTTTGCGGCCTTGACACGGATCGCCTCCGCCACACGACCGGCAACCACCAAAGATTCCAGGGTCACACCTGCCAGCTCTGCTCTTGCCTCGTCGATGTTCAGGCCTCTGCCCAGCAGGATACCCACCAGACGGGTCCGGCCGCCGTAAACAGTCACATACAGATCGCCTGCGCCCAGCACCAGGTTGTTGAAATCCTCGGCACCCTGGAGGCACAGAAGCTTGCGCATTTCCCGAACAGCCTGGCCGAACACGGCAGCCTGGGAGTTGTAGTGCAGCTCACTGTCGATGCCAAAGGCCTTTTGGTTCAGGCCGATGGTCAGGGCGATGCCCAGAGCATAACCGTTTTTCAGGGCCACCGCGCTTTCTACGCCGATCACATCGGTGGTCAGGCTGATGTGGTAGTAGTCGGTCTTCATAGCGGACTTGATTATCCGCAGCACATCCATATCCTTGCCGCAGAAGGTGACCTCGGTCTGGTCGTGGGCTACCAGCTCATAGCTGGTGCAGGGGCCGCCGATGGCGCAAAGGGGGATGTTTTTGTCCAGTTGATCCAGCTTTGCCTGCCACAGGTCGGGATAGCACAGCAAGGTGCCGTCCTCGGTGTTCTGAAGGCCTTTGGTGACGGAGATCACAGGGATGTTCTCCGGCAGTCGGGGCAGGATCTCATCCCGGAACCACTCCACGCCGAAGCTGCTGACGCCGCAGATAATGAAATCCACCCCATTCAGGGCTGCGTCCAGTTCCTCCAGCTGATAGTACTCACAGCCGGCAGGAAAATCCTTCACAAATTTGGGATGGCGGCCGGTGGCGCGGGAAACATCAATGATCTCCCGGTCCAGATGGGTGCCTACAATCCGCACGGTGTTGCCGTTTTCTCTTGCAGGGAATGCCAGGGCGGAGCCCATCATACCGGCACCGATAATGGCAATGGTCTTCATAGCATTACATCCTTTCAGGTGTTTTTTCTATCTTAGCATTGAAATTCGCCTAATTCAAGAGACGAACGGCAAAAATATGTCCTGCTGAGGCGGAGGATTGTGTTGACACGCCCATGTGTGCGTGCTAAAATCATAGTGATATAATATAAAATGCCGTTGGTATCGGTATCTGTTAAGTTTATTTAGCCCCATATGGAGGATGATGTTATGAGGAAGAATATCTGGAAAAGAGCTCTGAGTCTGCTTCTGGCTCTGGTGCTGGTGGCGTCCTATCTGCCTATTATGCATAGGGCCACTGCGGCCAATGCAACCACCGGGTCTGTCGGTGATGCATTTGGTCAGACCGGCAACAAGTTTGCCGATCCCCATACACTGAATAACTGGAAGGAGTTTTTCAACATTGACGACCCCAACAATCTGAACACTGCCTATGCCGGCGGCGTTTGGACGGATAAGTCTGTGTTCAACTCTGTGCAGGAATATTTGGCAGCTACCGATGAAAGTGACAGCTCCCTGCCGCTGACCATCGACGACAATAACTACCTGGTAGCGCTGTCTGCCATCGCCTCCACCAAGAGCGTGGAAGGCTACAGCGCGCTGCCCTCCGACACCGTTCTGGTGCTGGACCTGTCTGCAAGTATGGTCTCCAACCAGGCTGTTCCCACTCTGGTGGCCTCCGCCAACGATGCCATTACCCGTCTGCTGGCGCTGAACGCCAACAACCGGGTGGCTGTGGTTGCCTACAGCGGCCGCGCCACTACCGGCACTTCCAATGTGGATACCGCAGAGGTCATCCTGCCTCTGGGTCGTTATACCCCCGGCTTGAACAGCAACAACCAAAGCGCGTATCTGGTGAGCAGCTGGGTCACCGGTTCCGGATATAACCGGGTCAACCACACCGGTGTTAAGGTCGCCAACGGCGTGACCGCACAGCTGGCCGACGGCGTCACCAGCACCTTCAGCGTCAATAATGCCAAGGATGCCGAGGGTGGCACCTATGTGCAGAACGGCCTGTATCAGGCATGGCAGCAGTTTGAAATGGTGGAGGACACCACCATCACCGAAGGCATCCAGGCCGGCGCAAAGCGCGTGCCCATCGTGGTGCTGATGAGTGACGGTGCAGCCACCGCTGCCACTACCAACTACACCAATGTGGCTGCCTCCAATGTGGGTAACGGCAGCTCCACCTACGCCACCAACGGCACTGCCTTCCTGACGCAGCTGACTGCTGCCTGGGTCAAGGACAAAATGCAGCAGAAGTATAATGAAACACCGCTGTTCTACACGCTGGGTCTGAATGTTGGCAACAACAGTGCTGCCCAGAATCTGCTGGATCCTGCCCACAATACCGGTACCGACCAGATGTGGGACACTTTCCGCAGCCGTGCGACTGCCCGGGATAAGACCATGACCGTCAGTGTTGGCGGCAACAATGACGCAACTGTTACATATACCGCTCCCGTAGGTGCTGCCTGGAATGAGCATTATGTGACGGAGTATTTCCCTGCATCCAACGCCAATGCCATGGGCCAGGCGTTCTCTGACATCGTGCAGCAGATCGTCATCCAGTCTATGTACTACCCCACCATGGTGGAGGGCGGCAACAGCATCAACGAGGACGGCTTCCTGGTGTTTAATGACTATATTGGCAACAATATGGAAGTCAAGGCGATCAAGGGCATTCAGCTGGGCAACAACCTCTACACCGGTCAGACCCTGGCCCGTATGATCTATCAGGGCGGCATGGGCACTGTGGAGAACCCCACCGATGCCGGTAATAACCTGGTTTGGTCCGTTCAGAAGCGTCTGGGTCTTGCCACTGTGCAGGAGGCCCGGGATCTGATCGGCAAGGCTTATGAGGCCGGTCAGTTGTTCTACGATCCCGAAACCGGCGCATACAGCAACTACATCGGCTGGTATGCCGACGAAAATGAGCAGTTTGTGGCCTTCTGGGATGGCAAGGATGCTTCCCCCGAGGCAGTTCCCAATGCCATTCGCGGCGTGGCCAAGTATGCCGTTAAGTCCTATGGTTTCTATGATGCTGTGGGCGAAGGCCACCGCAAGACCGATATGATGTACGCCACCATTCAGGTGCGTACCACCGTTGCCACCGTTTCCGGCTATGCAGCGCAGGTAGGTGACACCCAGGTCATCGGCAAGATTCCTGCTTCCCTGATTCCGCTGGTGGAATACAATGTGGATCTGGAAGGCGTGGATGTAATGAATCCCAGCGGCATCACCGTTTCCGGCGCAAATGCCCCCTCCCGGCTGCTGTATGAGGTAGGCCTGGACAGCCGGATCGACCTGCTGGACATTGCCGGCACTGCCGTTGCACCTCTGCAGACCGACAGTGAAGGCAACTATGTGTTCTACACCAACCAGTGGCACGACCGCTCCGGTGCATTTACCTATGCCACCAACAAGAACACCCTGAGCTATTTCGAGCCCTCCTACGAAAATGAGCGCTACTTCTATAACTACGACACTCCCATTTATGTGGACCGGAACGGCACCCTGTATACCGGTGCTGCGGCTCCTACCTACAGCGACTCCAACACCTACTACCACCGCTTCATTACATATTATAAGGAAAACGGTGCGGTGCGCGCAGAGTATGAGTATGAGCCTATTTCCGAGCACGTCCTTACCGGTACCGGTGCACACAATCACCTGACCCGCAAGGAGGACAACACCTGGGTGGTCAACAAGGGCACTCTGCACCACTATTTCGCAGACTACCAGATCAACAAATTGGAGAACACTACCGATACTCTGGATGTCTCCTTCATGCCCTTTACCCACGATCTGGAAGTGGGTGCTACCGAAACCTTCCACGTGGACTTCTATTTGGGCAACAACGGCAAATTGGTGCTCAACCCCACCGAGGGCATCAAGATCACCAAGATCGCCGACACCACAATCACCGACAAGACTGTGGACTACACCTTCACTGTCCGCACCGATGCTGACTTTACCACCTCCCTGCGTCTGGTGAAGCAGGATGCTGCGGGCGACCGCACCGAAAGCACCATCGCCTTTAATAACGGCACCGCCACCTTTACCCTCGCCCACGGCGAGACTGCCTGGATCCTGGGCGACGGCATGATCGGCAAGACCTTCACTGTCACCGAGAATCAGGGTGACGGCTATGTGGTCTCCTCCGTCAACGGCGTGACTACGGAAAGCTCCGCAGCCCTGACGGTCACTGCCGGCAACATTCCCTCTGCCGAGTTTGTCAACACCAAGCAGAACACCGGCGATGTGATCATCGGCAAGGCAGTGGTCAGTACTCTGGCTGAGCATACCGATAAGCAATTCAGTTTCACGGTTTCTATTTCCGGTGAGGGCCTGATTCCCGGCCGGGAGTATACCGTCCTCCGTTCCGACGGACAGAGCTTTGTGGTCACCCCCGAGACCCCCGCTACTGTGACCCTGAAGCATAATCAGTATATGACCCTTTCCGCACTGCCGGTTGGCACTGTGGTCACCGCCACCGAGACAGACTACAGCAGCGTGGGCTTTACTGTGAACCAGGCTACCCAGACTGCCACTGTGGAAACGGATACTGTAAAGTATCTGAACTACCAGAACACCTATGCTGCTGACCCTGTTTCTGTGGGCAGCACCATTACAGTTGGCGGTGTGAAGCATCTGCAATCCGATGCAAATCTGTCTGCTACCTTCGATTTCAAGCTGGAGCGCTACATCTACGCCAACGGCTCCTACGAGCTGGAGGATGAGAGCAGCGTCACCTATACCAATCAGAAGGGCGACAAGTTCTTTACCTTCGATTTCGCCGGCGAGGCCTATACTTCTGCCGGTACCTACTACTACCGGGTCACTGAGGAGAGAGACGAGACTCTGGCTGCCTCCGGCATTATCTTCGACGCAACTCCCTTCTACTTTACAGTAGTGGTTGCGGATGACGGCGAGGGCAACCTCTATATCTCTGATGTGACGGCCGGCACCGATGCGACCGTCACAGGCAATATCCAGAGCGGCTGGGAAGTCACCGGTGAATTCACCAACTCCTATGCGGTAAACGGTGCAGCTAAGGTAGTGCTGAACATTGAGAAGGTCATCGCTGCACGAAACGGCGTTACCATTCCTCCTGCAGGTTTCCGTTTTGAGCTGTTTGAGGCAGACGCCAACTTTGCGATTACAAACACTACCCCCGTTGCCACCTCCTCTGTTACCGGCGCCGGCGGCCTGGCGGACATTCAGCTGGTCTACGACGATCCCGCTACCGATATAGGCACTCGCTACTATGTATTTGAGGAATATGTCCCTGCCGACGGCGAAAGGATGCCCGGCGTCACCTATTCCGGCCAGGCTTTCGGTATGAAAGTTACCGTTGGCCACGAAAACGGTCATTTCACCCTTTCTGTTACCACTTACAGCCTCTTTTTCAGACCTGCTCAGGAGATGACAACCTACACCGGCGTGGGCACAGAAGGCGTGATCTCTGTATCCACCCATGCGATCCAATTTAGAAATATGTATACAGCCGATCCCGTCAGTGCTTCTGTCAGCATGAATAAGACTCTGGTGGGCAAGGATATGGCAGGCATGACCTTCCTGTATGCCAGCCGCAAGGTGGAGCTGGACGCTTCCGGTCAGGTCGTGAACCCCGGCAGCACCAGCCACGGCACATTGTCTGCCCAGGGCACTTGGGAAACCCAGGTCACCCAACCCGGCACCTACTATTGGCAGGTTTGGGAAGTAGAGCCTGACGGTGCAGTGAATCACCGCAAGGATGGCATTGCTTACGATACCTCCGTATATCTGGTGAAGGTGGAAGTGGCTGCCGACAATGTAAACGGCAAGCTGGTCCCCACCACCACCGTTTATAAGAACGGTCAGGAGGTTCCCGGCATCGAGTTTGTCAACACCTACTCTGCTGCCCCTGTGGAGGCTTCCTTCGAGGCCACTAAGATCCTGGCCGGCGGCATCCGCAAGCTCCAGGCAGGTGCATTCCACTTCCAGCTGTTGGATAGCGAGCATAATGTCCTGCAGACTGTGAGCAACGGCGTGCCGGTTTCCGACACTACCGCACCTGTGAATTTCCAGGCCATCGAGTTCACGGTTCCCGGCACCTACACCTACACCATTCGTGAGGCACATCCCGCCGGAGCAACCGCTGAAAACGGCTATAAGTATCGCGGTGTTACCTATGACGCCCACGAGACCACAGTCACCGTAGTGGTCACCGACAACGGCCTGGGTCAGTTGGAGGCTGCGGTGAGCTATTCCGATGCAGCCGAGTTCACCAACACCTACTCCGTGGCACCCACTGCCTATAACATCACCGGCAGCAAGGAGCTGATCGGCGATAAGATCAGCAACCATAACTTCACCTTTGAGCTGTACAATGCTCACTGGGACACCACCACCCAATCTGTAGCCCAGGGCAGCCTGATCACCACTGTGGATTGCGATGCAAACGGCGCGTTTGAGGCTTATGTGGGTCCCTTCACCCAGATCGGCGCATACCGCTACATTGTGCGGGAGCAGATCCCTGCAGATGCAGATCCTCTGATGCACTATGATACCTCCTACTTCATCGTGGAGATCGATGTGGTGGATGACCTGCTGGGCAACCTGGAGGCACAGACCACCATCACTAAGGTGGATCCCCACGGTCAGGAAAGCACCGTTGGCCGGATTCAATTCACCAACACCTATGATCCCGAGCCCATCTCTGTGGATCTGGGCGGTATTAAAGTGTTCAACCTGAATCTGAACGAGGGCGATTTCTCCTTCGATCTGTATCAGGCTCTGGCCGGCACCGACGGCAGCGTCAATGCCATTGGCGATCCCATCCTCACTGCTGTCAATAATGCAGACGGTACCTTTGCATTCCAGGAGATCGAACTGGTGGACCAGCTCAGCGGCACTCTGGTAATGAGCAGCTACCTGAAGTTCTACCGGCCCGGCACCTACTACTTCGTAGTCAAGGAGAACATCCCTGAGGGCGCGGATGCCAACAATGTCTATAACGGCGTGACCTACGACGCAACCGAGTATGTGGTTGCCATTGAGGTTACCCAGAGCGATGTGGACGGCAGAGCAACTCTGGATTACACCATGAGCGTAAACGGTGACGAAGGCGGCAAGCTCCTGTTCACCAACGCCTATGACGCAGTGGCAGATTCTGCGCTGACCCTGACCGGCAAGAAGGAACTTTCCGGCCGGGATCTGGTGAACGGCGAGTTTACATTCGGCCTGTTCGAGGCCCATGTGGACGATTTGGGCAATGTCACCGTAGGCGCGCTGATCGAAGAGGTGACCAATGTAAATGGCAAGTTTACCTTCTCTGAGCTGGAGTACAACTCCTACGACGAGGCCGGTTACCACTTCTATGTGGTCCGTGAGATCCTGCCCGAGGGCACAAATGACAGCGGCGTGAAGGGTGAAATCACCTACGATCTGAGACAGTATGTGGTAGGCGTCTATGTGGACGATAACGGCGACGGCACCATGACTGTCAGCGAACCCGTGTTTGTCCTGATGGAAGCAGACGGCACCATTGCCAATACCGCTGAGGACGAGATCGTGTTCCACAATGTCTACACCGCCGCACCTCCCAAGACCGGCGATACCAGCCAGCCCAATCTGTGGCTTGTGGTATTCTGCCTGAGCATCCTGGCGCTGGGTGCAGTTCTGGTGCTGACTAAGAAGCCAACTGTCTAAAAACCCAATAAAGAGGAGAGCCGAAAGGCGGCCTCACATAGGGATTTATACGCTCCCAATCGGATCTTTTCCCCTAAATACTGCAATAAAATGCCACGGCAGGCGCCAGCCTTGCCGTGGCATTTTATCTTGTCATGTGAAAGTTTTGGAATGCTTCGCAGTTTTGAACAGAAGATTTTTCTTCACAGCAGTCACCGGTGACCGCGTGAATACTCAATGTATTCCAAGGGAGACGGGGGACAGGAAAAATAGACCTTGAGAAAAAGACCCGGTTGGTGTATAATATGCATATCTATGAGCGAAAGGAGGCGTTACGATGATCCCGGATCCTGAAGAGAGAAAGCGAGTGCGCAAGGAAGCGGCCAAGCAGCAGGCGCAGGCGGCCAAGCAGCGGCGAAAAGTGCTGCTGGGTGCAGCGGCAGCGGTGCTGGTGGTTGTGGGATGCATCATTTTGATCGCCTCCCTTTCCGGCGGAAAAAAGAAAAATGTGTCCAAAGAGGAGACAAAACCCGATGAGACCCGGATCCACCTGATTGCGGGCGGCGACCTGAACATCACCGATCAGGTGGTGGCCTCCGGCGGCAGTGGCTATGACTACACCGGTGCCTTTATGGATGTGGCACCGATCCTGTCCTCCGGCGATCTGGCGATCCTGAACTTTGAAGGTACTTTGTGCGGCGAGCCCTTCGGCGGCGAAGGTGCATCCGCCCCGGATAATATGGCAAGGGCTCTGAAAAGCGCAGGCGTGGATGCCTTGCAACTGGCCAATTCCTACTCTATCCGCCAAGGCATCTCCGGTCTGCACTCCACTGTGGCTTCCGTCCGTCAGGCAGGTCTGACCCCTGTGGGCGTTACCACCAATGAGGATGAACGCAGCTATGTGATCTACGATATCAAGGGCATTCGTGTGGCTGTGGTGGCATTCACCAAAGGTATGGAAGGCGACCGTATTCCTGAGGCCGGCGTCGGCTGTGTCAATCTGCTGTATACCGACTATGACAGCAGCTATCAGGAGGTGGACCGTAAGGGCATCACCCAGATGCTGGATCAGGTAGCCCAGGAAAAACCCGATATCACCATCGCCCTGCTCCACTGGGGCAGCAAGGGCAACGATAAGATCAGCAAGACCCAGAAAGAGATCGTGGAGATCATGCAGGAAAACGGTGTCAATGCCATTATTGGCACCCATTCCCATCGTGTACAGCAGATGGAGCTGGATGAAAACGGCAATTTTGTAGCATATTCTCTGGGTGATTTCTTCGGCGATGCCACAGAGGACGGCGCAAGGTATTCCGTTCTGCTGGATCTGGAGATCGTGAAGGATAACGCCACCGGCCAGACCCGGATCGAGGGCTTTACCTACACCCCCATTTACACAGTGACCCAGGAGGGAGAACCCGCCCGGGTGGTGCGGATCGATTCCGCCATCGAAGCCTATGAAAAAGGCTATATCGACCGGGTGCCCCCGGAGACCTATGAGGCGATGCAATACGCCCTGGGTCGTATTGAAAGCAGAATTGCAGGAGAAGGATAAAAGTGCCCGCTGACCCACTCAGCGGGTACTGTTTTAAAAAGGCAGGTGAGGATATGCGCATCGGATTTTACACTCTGGGATGCAAAGTCAATCAGTATGAGACCCAGGCAATGGAGCAGCTGGCGGCCCGGAAGGGGCACGAAATAGTGCCTTTTGGCGAAAAATGTGATGCCTATATCATCAACACCTGCTCTGTTACCGCTGTGGCCGACAAGAAGAACCGGGCGGTGATCCGCCGCTGCCGGCGGGACAACCCCACTGCCACCATTGGTGTGTGCGGCTGCTACGGTCAACACGCCCAGGAGACGCTATATCGCTTAGGTGCAGATGTGGTAGGAGGTAGCAGTCGCCGGGAGGAGTTTCTGGAGGCGGTGCTGGAAAAGACCGGAAGGAATCTGGTGGATGAGGCACTCAAGCGCCGCAGATTTGAGTATCTTCCCGCCGGCGGCCTGGAGGGTCGCACCCGGGCGATGCTGAAAGTCCAGGACGGCTGTGTGAATTTCTGCACTTATTGTATCATTCCCTATCTTCGGGGCCCGGTGCGTTCTGCCACTGTGGAGCAGGCCGTGGAGGATGCAAAGACTTTGCAGGCTCAGGGCTATCGGGAAATTGTGATCACCGGCATCGAGATCGCATCCTGGGGTGTGGATCTGCCGGATAAACCCGGCTTTGCCACGCTTTTGGAGGCTGTTTGCGCCGCTGTGCCGGAGCTGCGGATCCGCCTGGGATCTTTGGAGCCCCGAATCGTGACAGAAGAATTCTGCCACCGGCTGAAGAATCTCTCCAATCTCTGCCCCCAATTCCATCTGTCTATGCAGTCCGGCAGCGATACGGTGCTTTCCCGGATGCGCAGAAAGTATGATACTGCCCGCTACCTGGAAAGTGTGGAATTGCTGAAAAAGCATTTCCCCGGCTGCGCCGTGACCACAGATATGATCGTGGCCTTCCCCGGTGAGACGGAAGAGGAATTCCGGGAAAGCCTCAGCTTTATCCGCAAGTGCGGCTTTGCGGATATGCATATTTTCCCCTATTCCCGCCGTCCCGGAACCCCTGCGGACAAAATGCCCGGTCAGCTTTCCAATGATGTAAAGCAGACCCGCAGCCGGGAAGCGATCGCGGTGGCGGACGAGATGCGTCGGGCATATCTGGAGAATATGGCAGGCCAAAAGGTGCCGGTGCTCTTTGAAGAGCCGGAGGACGGTTATTTCACCGGCCACACACCAAACTATGTAAAAGTGTATGTCCGGGGCGACGCCCTGCATAATCAGATCAGGCAGGTGACTGTGGGTGCCATTTTCCGGGATGGTGTCAAAGGCACCTTGGAGGAATGACTATGGAATACGGATTTGGCATCGACCTGGGCGGTACTGCTGTAAAGATCGGCTACTACCATGTTTCCGGCAAGCTCCTGGATAAGTGGGAGATCCCCACAGATACCGGCAATAACGGCGAAAATATCCTCAGGGATATTGCTGCTGCTGTGAAGGAGTATCTGGCAAAGAACAGCATCCCCCGGGAGAAGGTGATCGGCCTTGGCATCGGAGTTCCCGGTCCGGTGGACGGACAGGGAAATGTGAATCGCTGCGTCAATTTGGGCTGGGGTGTTTTCAATGTGGAAAAAGCCCTGAGGGAACTGACCGGTTTTCCCGTAAAGGCGGCCAATGATGCCAATGTGGCAGCCCTGGGTGAATGCTGGCAGGGCGCCGGCAAGGGCAGCCAAAACGCAGTGATGCTTACTCTGGGCACCGGCGTTGGCGGCGCGGTGATCCTGGGTGGCAGGATCCTCCCCGGCAGCCAGGGCGCTGCGGGGGAAGTCGGGCATATGGTGATGAACCCGGAGGAAAAAGAGCCCTGCAGCTGCGGAAAATACGGTTGCGCAGAGCAGTATTGTTCTGCCACCGGCATTGTCCGGGTGGCTAAGAGATACCTCAAACGCAGCTTCGACGATTCTGCCCTGCGGCAGGTACAGCCCCTGACCTGCAAGGATATTTTTGTCGCAGCCCGGGAGGGAGACGGGGCAGCAGAGGCGATCCTTGAGCAGTATTTTGATTATCTTGCTCAGCTGGCAGCCAATGTCTGCGCGGTGGTAAACCCGGATACGGTGATCATCGGCGGCGGTGTCAGCAAAGCCGGAAAGGTACTGCTGGCGGGGCTGGAGAGGCACTTTGAAAAGCACGCATTCCACGCGGTTGCCGGCGTTCGCTTTGTGCTTGCCACTTTGGGCAACGATGCGGGAACCTGCGGCGCGTTCCGCCTAATCCAGCAAAGTTAGGAAAAACAAAGACTTTTTTGGGGGATTGCACCACAAATACCGCAAAAAAACCTGATGTTTTTGCAATTATGATACTTTACAACCGCCTGCAGTTGTAGTATAATGCTATTTGCAGGATTTCGGAAAAGGCCTGAGGTTTCTGTATTAAAGTCTATAATGCCGCAAAGCGGCAATGAAAAATGGAGGAATATACCATGTCTGTTAAAGTTGCTATCAATGGTTTTGGCCGTATCGGCCGTCTGGCTTTCCGTCAGATGTTCGGTGCTGAGGGCTTTGAGGTTGTTGCCATCAATGACCTGACCTCTCCCAAGATGCTGGCTCACCTGCTGAAGTACGACTCCACCCAGGGCAATTACGCTGCTATGGGTCATGTTGTCGAGGCTGGCGAGGACAACATCGTTGTGGACGGCAAGAAGATCACCATCTATGCTAAGGCTAACGCTGCTGAGCTGCCCTGGGGCGAGCTGGGTGTTGATGTAGTTCTGGAGTGCACCGGTTTCTACACTTCCAAGGCTAAGGCTCAGGCTCACATCGACGCTGGCGCTAAGAAGGTTGTTATCTCTGCTCCCGCAGGCAACGATCTGCCCACCATCGTTTACAATGTCAACCACGAGACCCTGACCAAGGAAGACAACATCATTTCCGCTGCTTCCTGCACCACCAACTGCTTGGCTCCCATGGCTAAGGCTCTTAACGATTATGCTGCAATCCAGACCGGTATTATGTGTACCGTTCATGCTTACACCGGCGACCAGATGGTTCTGGACGGCCCCCACAGAAAGGGTGACCTCCGCCGTGCAAGGGCTGCTGCTAAGTCGGAGGCCAAGC
>JAZRZW010000062.1:0-2793 GCA_045601585.1 Faecousia sp.
CTGGCTGACTATGCCCAAACCATTATGACACTCCGGGATGAAGGTGCCGCATTCCTTTCCTACGGGCTGATCTGGCCTGCAGAGTACAGTTTCTGCTATGCACTCAGCTGCACCAGTTCTCTGCGTTATGCGGCAGATCTGCTGTTGGAGGCTCGGGGCGAAGCGGTTGAGACCGAACACTATGTAGGCTGGGATTTAATTGGAAACATCAGCCTTGTGTGCCCATGCCCGTTCCAGTTGGAGGCATTGGTATGCAGTCAAACCGGTGACACCGCACGGGCAGAGGCTTGTCTGGATATGGCTGCTATGAACCCACAACAGGTCTATGGTGCTGAAGGCTTTGCTATACTTCCAAACATGAGTACTGCAGGACTTAAGGAGGTAAAGGCAAAACTGGAGGCTTTTGAGGATCATCTGCTGAGTCTGTGGCCCACAGAGCCACTTGCAGCCGAACGCAGCGGCTATGAGTTCAGCGCTGAGTACCACCAAACCTGTGCCGCAGTTGCACTGGAGGCAGGAAATAATTGGCTTGCGTTGGACTACTACGAAAAAGCGCTGCAGACTAACCCTTTCCTGTCGGACTCCTATGTGGTATGTGCTATGCAGGCCATCAAACTGGAAAGTCCGGAAACTGTTCTTGCCTATTTACGCGGCGGTCTTGCTCTGGATGAAACGCATCCTGGACTCAATGCCTTGGCTGCATCCTTCTGGCTTTCTGCCGGAGAAGAAACACTGTATAAGGAACATCTGGCTGCTGCCAGAGCAAGTGACCGGTTTACAGACGAGCTGGCTGCGTTCTGCGATAGTCTGGAAGGAGGGATTTCATGAAACACAGAAGACTTTTGAGTTGGGTTCTTTGCCTGGTAATGATTATCTCCATGACCTTATGGATGACTCCCACCGTTTCGGCTGACTATGCCGGTGTGGATTACAGTCGCTTTAACTACAGCACCAACGGTCGGGTATATCCTGCTTCGCTGACCATCGGAGACTTGAAATTCAGCGGCACCCTGCGTTGCACCAACAACTTCCATCTCGGTGATATCAACGATGCCATAGGGGAGTTCTTTGAAGCCACGGGTCTTAGCGAGCGTGATCTTCTGGATGCCCAGAAGAAAATCAAAGCATCGGAAAGGGATCGTCAGTTCACATACGAAGACGGTGTCCGTATTGCCTCCAATTTGCTGTCGATTTTCGGTGGAGATACGGCACAGGAGATCGGAACATTTTTGGTGGAGGATATTTGCAAGATTCTGCTCAGCGAAGACAAGGGACAGACCATTGCGGAGTTTGCCATTGATGCTGTAATTAAGGAATTGGGCGAGATTGGCGACAATCTGCAGGATGCCGCTCTTGATGAAGCATTCTGGAAGGTATTCAATACATCCTTTGATTCCTTTGCCGACCAGTTCTCTGTAGACTGGGGGAAAATTGGCAAGGTCAACCCTATGGCCATGTTGATTGAGACACTGAAAATATCCTACAAGGAATATCAACTGGATGTAGAGCGGTGGATGCGGCGTGTGGAAGCGGTCAATGCCAGGGATTTCCTGAATCATTTCTACGATGCGGTCAATCTGTTGCTGTCGCAGCGTGACGGTAGCTCCGGAACCTGGAGACTGAAAATCGTTAGCACCCGGGATCGCTATTTCTCCTTCTGGGGTTCGGAAAACAATTTGCAGCGGTGGAATGTTGTGGTGGATATGAGCGGTGAAAGTGCCAGCCCCACTTCCCCAAAGGGTGTTTTTGAAGGAACCGTAGCCCTGTATGCCAGCCACAATATGTGGCCCTTTGACCAAAAGCTCTGGTATGGCGGTTTTGGCAATTTCAAAGAGGGATGGCTGAGTGATGTCATTTCCACCGGATTTTATAAGGTGCGCATGGGCGGCGGAACACACATCAACCGCTCTCTCGTCACAAATAACGCTTCCTTCCGCATTACAGCATCGGATCTGATCACTACTTTCTCCAGCAGAGCCAAAGGACTGCCCATGCAGATCAAATTTGACAGTTCCGCCTTTGAAATCGACGATGTCCGAGTGAGTTCCACCCGAAACATCACGGTAAGCACCTCCGTTGGTTTCCAGGATGCCGGCGAGAAGTTAACCGGCTATGTTGTCGTCGATATGGCGCTTCACGCCGAAGGAATAGAAGGCGGTGGCGACGGGATTCGTATTTACCGCGACCGTGCTTCGGGAGATGTGGGCATGATCATGTTCGGGCAGACGCAGATGGATATCGGTGAAGGCGAGGAAGCCGTCATCTGGGATTCGAACATTTGGAGGCCGCTGGAGGGTGGCATTACACTCCACATCGGCGGATAGGAGGTCGGCATGAAACGGATCTTTGCAATATTTTTGTGTATTTCCCTGCTTCTGAGCGGTTGCTTCGGCGGCAATTCAGATTCGGAAGAAATGCCCGATTCGGGTGGAGTTCGGGAAAACGATCCCCAACAGGAAGGCCCTCAGGAGACGGTTTCCGGTACACCCGAGCATATCAGCGGGTGGAGCGACCCTTTGGAGGGCATTCCCGAGCCGACCTACTATGTCATCGACGAGGAGTTGGCGTGGGCCATGTCTCTCATCGGCTTGACCCCCATCCCTCCCGAAGACACCGCGGACGAGAACACGATTCCCATGGACGGTCTGTGGAACACGGAGCGCACGAACCAATACGACGGCACCGTGACCTTAGACAATCTCCAGGATTTTTTCGCTATGTACGCCCGGGACCCGGACCTGACAGCACTTCCACCGGTTATGGAGCCTGTGATGGAGCCTTTCGGCAGCACAG
>JAZRZW010000063.1:0-25425 GCA_045601585.1 Faecousia sp.
ACATGGCTACGATCCGACTTTAGATATGAAATTGTATGATGAACTGGTGGCAAGAGGCCTGATCGCCCAGGTTACCAATGAGGAAGAAATTCGTGAGATGATCGATAACGGCAAGGCTACATTCTATATTGGCTTTGACCCTACCGCAGATAGCCTTCATGTCGGTCATTTTATGGCGCTGTGCCTGATGAAGCGTCTGCAGATGGCCGGTAACCGACCCATCGCCCTGATTGGTGGCGGCACCGCTATGATCGGTGACCCTTCCGGCAGAACAGATATGCGTTCTATGATGACCAAGGAGACCATCGATCATAACTGCGCCTGCTTTAAGAAGCAGATGGAGCGCTTCATTGAGTTCGGCGAAGATAAGGCGATGATGGTAAACAACGCCGACTGGCTGCTGGATCTGAACTATGTGGATGTGCTGCGCGAGGTGGGTGCCTGCTTCTCCGTGAATAATATGCTCCGTGCTGAGTGCTACAAGCAGAGAATGGAGAAGGGTCTTTCCTTTCTGGAATTTAACTATATGATTATGCAGTCCTACGACTTTTACTACCTGTATCAGAAGTACGGTTGCAATATGCAGTTCGGCGGCAATGACCAGTGGAGCAATATGCTGGGTGGCACCGAGCTGATCCGGCGCAAGCTGAGTAAGGATGCCCATGCTATGACCATCACCTTGCTGCTGAATTCTGAGGGCAAGAAGATGGGCAAGACTGCAAAGGGTGCAGTCTGGCTGGATCCCAACAAGACCACTCCTTTTGAGTTCTATCAGTATTGGCGCAATGTTGAGGACTCTGATGTTCTCAAATGTATCCGCATGCTGACCTTCTTGCCTCTGGAGCAGATCAATGAGATGGATTCCTGGAAGGATGCACAGTTGAACACTGCTAAGGAGATTCTGGCATTTGAGCTGACGAAATTGGTTCATGGCGAGGAAGAAGCACAGAAAGCCCAGGCTTCTGCGAAGGCTCTGTTTATGGGTGGCGGTGACGATGCCAATATGCCTACCACTGAGATTTCTGCAGACAAGCTTACTGACGGAAAGATCGGCATTTTGAATCTGATGGTTGCATGCAAACTGGCTGCCTCCAATGGTGAGGCTCGCAGACTGGTACAGCACGGTGGCGTTTTTGTCAATGACGAAAAGGTGCCTGATCCTACCTTTGCAGTTACAGCAGATATGCTGACTGAGGGCGTTAAGATCCGTAAGGGTAAGAAAGTTTTCCACAAGGCAATCCTGAGCTGAATAATCAAACACGGGTGCTTGTGCACCCGTGTTTTGCTATGGATTGAGATATTTTTTCAGCTTCAAATAAGATTCGTCTGTCAATGTTGTCAGGGGTAAACGACAATCGCCGCAGTCGTAACCGATCAATTTCATTGCTGTTTTGACAGGAATGGGATTGACCTCGCAGAACAGCAGTTCGATCAGCTCAGAGAATCGACATTGCAGATCTGCAGCAGTATCAAAGTCACCATCAAGTGCGGCATCACACATAGCAACGGTTTCCTCTGGACAAATATTAGACAGTACAGATATCACA
The DNA here is from genome assembly GCA_045601585.1 of Faecousia sp. Classification (GTDB taxonomy): domain Bacteria; phylum Bacillota; class Clostridia; order Oscillospirales; family Oscillospiraceae; genus Faecousia. Next base: position 1,548 of record JAZRZW010000063.1, read on the forward strand.
CCCTTACCGCCTAATGACATAATGGGAACGATTTGGTCATCATTGCCACTCCAAATGTGAAAATCCGGACTGCACTCTCTGCGAATTCTTGTGATCTTTGTGATATCGGAGCCGGCTTCTTTTACGCCGACAATGTTGGGAACCACTGAAAGCCGCTGATAGACGGAAATGGGAATATCCACACCGGTTCTGGACGGCACATTGTAGATGATAATCGGAATATCCACACTGGTGGCGATCGACATGTAGTGCGAGATCAGGCCGCCGGGTGTGGCCTTGTTATAATAAGGTGAGACAACTAATAGCGCGTCAGCTCCTGCCTGTTGAGCGGCCTTGCTCAAGGCAACGGCGTGCACTGTATCGTTAGATCCGGTCCCTGCAATGATCATACATTTTCCAGCGGAATATTCTCTGCATCGGTGAAACAGCTCGATTTTTTCCATATCAGTCAAAGTAGATGCCTCGCCGGTGGTTCCGGCTACCACAACAGCAGATACACCGGCGCGAATCTGCCGTGCCAGCAGCTGTTCCATCATAGGATAATTTACTTTACCGTTCAAAAATGGAGTGACCAGAGCTGTGCTAACCCCTGTAAATAACGGTCGTGTCATGAAACATCCCTCCGTCACATTCTATGTAACTGCTGCGTGATTTGCTTGTTGCAAAATGAAGGTAAATGCTCTATACTATATATCGAAATTGAAAGATTAACGGAGTATGAGCTATGAAAACCAGTGATTTTTGGTATCATCTGCCGGAAGAGTTGATCGCGCAGACACCCCTTGAGCAGCGCGATACCTCACGGCTGTTGGTGATGGATCGAAAGACCGGTCAATTACAGCATCGCCATTTTTTTGATATCGTGGAATATCTTCAGCCCGGCGATTGTCTTGTGATGAATGACTCCCGCGTGTTGCCTGCGCGGCTTTTGGGCCATCGGCCTTCAGGCGGTGCGGTCGAGCTGCTGCTGTTAAGGGATTTGGGCAATAAGCAGTGGGAGTGCCTGGCAAAGCCCGGCAGAAAGCTGCAGGAAGGCCAGGAAGTGATCTTCGGAAACGGCGATTTGACCGCCACCATATGCAAGGTGTGTGAGGATGGCAATCGCATTGTGGAATTCCAGTATGAGGGGATATTCCTGGAGGTTCTGGAGCGCCTTGGCAAAATGCCTCTGCCGCCTTATATTAAGGCAGAGCTCCACGATCAGGAGCGGTACCAGACGGTTTACAGCAAGGAAGTAGGTTCCGCCGCGGCACCTACTGCAGGCCTGCACTTTACTAACGAACTTCTGGATAAAATCAGAGATAAGGGTGTCCGGATTGCCTTTGTTACCCTTCATGTTGGTCTTGGAACATTCCGCCCCGTAAAGGCGGATGAGATCACCCAGCATCATATGCACAGCGAATTGTGTATGATCAGCGAAGATACTGCCAATATCATTAACGACACCAAGAAAAATGGAGGTCGTGTGATATGTGTTGGCACTACATCCTGCAGGACTCTGGAATCTCTTGTAAAGCAGGATGGCACCTTTGAGGCGGCCTCCCGTTGGACAGATATTTTTATTTATCCCGGTTATCACTTTAAGGCTATGGATGGATTGATCACCAATTTCCATCTTCCGGAGAGCACTTTGGTAATGCTGGTTTCTGCGTTTGCAGGTCGGGAGAATGTCCTCAATGCATATGAATGCGCCGTTAAGGAGCGGTACCGCTTCTTTTCTTTCGGTGATGCAATGACGATCCTTTGAAAGGAAGAATAGAATGTTTACTGTTAAAAAGACGGAAGGCAAAGCCAGGCGTGGTGAATTTACCTGCGCTCATGGTATTGTCCAGACACCGGTCTTTATGAATGTCGGCACCCAGGGAGCAATTAAAGGCGCTTTGAGCGCAGAGGATCTGAAGAATATTGGCTGTCAGGTGGAGCTTTCTAATACTTACCACCTCCACCTGCGTCCCGGCGATAAGTTGGTGAAAGATTGTGGCGGACTTCATAAGTTTATGACCTGGGATGGCCCGATTCTTACGGATTCTGGAGGGTTCCAGGTGTTTAGCCTGTCTTCTTTGCGCAAAATCAAGGAGGAAGGTGTCACTTTTGCTTCCCACATAGATGGTCGTAAGATTTTTATGGGTCCTGAAGAGAGCATGCAGATTCAGTCCAATTTGGGTTCTGATATCTGTATGGCTTTTGACGAGTGCATTGAAAATCCTGCACCCCGAGATTATGTGAAAAAGAGTATCGATCGCACGTATCGCTGGTTGGTGCGCTGCAGGGATGAGAACGCCCGCCTGAACGCATTGCCTGATACGGTCAATCCCCAGCAGATGCTTTGGGGCATCAATCAGGGCGGTGTTTACCCCGATCTGCGTGTGGAACACATGAAGCGCATTGCAGATCTGGACCTGCCCGGCTATGCCATCGGTGGACTTGCAGTTGGCGAGACTGCCGAGGAAATGTACGACATTATTGAGGCGGTTGAACCTTACATGCCTGCGGATAAGACCCGCTATCTGATGGGTGTAGGTACCCCTACCAATATTATTGAGGCAGTGTATCGCGGTGTGGATTTCTTCGATTGTGTTATGCCCGCTCGTAATGCGCGTCACGCCAGACTCTTTACCTGGCAAGGTGCCATTAACCTGAAAAATGCTAAGTACGCCAATGATCTGCAACCCATTGATCCGGAATGCGATTGTCCGGTCTGCCGTCGCTACAGTCGAGCTTATATACGCCATCTGTTTGTGGCTGAGGAGATGCTGGCTATGCGCCTGAGTGTTATGCACAATCTCTACTTCTACAACAAGTTGATGGAAAAGATCCGGGATGCGCTGGACAATGGAACTTTTGCACAGTTCCGCGCAGAGTATACCGAGAAGCTCGCCCGACGCATCTAAAATTCTACTTGCTTTTTATACAGATTTTGGTATAATAAATTGGTAATTTCTTAACAAAGGAGATAATTGCTTTATGGATCCCACAATGATTATTATGCTCGTGGTAATGATCGGTATTTTTTACTTCCTGCTGATCCGTCCCGAGAACAAGCGTAAGAAGGAAGCAGAAGAAATGCGTTCTGCTCTGAAGGTTGGCGATAAGATCAATACCATCGGCGGTATTGTTGGCACTGTTGTCAGCGTTAAGGACACCACTTTTGTGATTGAGACCAGCGCAGACCAGGTCCGCGTCGAGTTTGAAAAATGGGCGCTGTCCACCAATATTACCGCAGCCGAGAATGCTAAGGCTGAGGAGAAGAAGCGTGAGGAAGCTCGCGCAAGAGCTAAGGCTGAGAAGAAAGCCAACGAACCTGCCAAGAAGGAAAAGAAGGTCAAGAAGGAAAAGCCCTTCAAGAACGATTGATCAATAACAAAAAGGCTGTCTCAAGAGAGACAGCCTTTTTTCTATACACTGTTATTCTTCTGCGGCCTTATAAGCATCGATAATCATCTGGACGCAAAGATCTTCGCCAAGGTTACTACTGTTCAGGCACAGATCGTAGTTCTGAGCCAGACCCCAAGTACCGCCGGTGTAGTGCTGGTAGTTGATACGGCGACGCTTATCTTTCTCTTCCAGGCGCTTAATGGGGCTCTTTTCGCTGTCGCCGTAAAGACGAACGATACGATCGGTGCGATAATCAATGTCTGCGTGGACAAACACATGCACACAATCCTTGCGGTCTTTGAGAATATAATCGGCGTTGCGGCCGACAATTACGCAGGGGCCCTGCTCAGCCAGCTGCATAATCACATTGCACTGAATGGTCCACAAGAAATCCGCTGCTGACAGTCCGTTCATAACTCCGGGAACACCGTGGGAAGAAAAAGCGTAGGAAAACAAGGTCTTACCCGGGGCATGCTCGCCGTGTTCCTCAATGAAATTGGGGGCGAATCCGGACTCAACGGCAATCTGATCTACAAGTTCCTTATCATAAAAGGGGATGCCAAGCTTTTGAGCTACAAGCCGGCCAATAGAGCGGCCGCCACTGCCAAATTCGCGGCTGATGGTAATAATGCGTTTTTCCATAATGGGATCCTCCTTATACTTGTTTCTAAGAATATTATAACTTTTGCATTTGTTGTTGTCAATGAAAAACGCAGCCGGACATCTGTCCGGCTGCGTTATATATCAGGAGAGAATCAATCTGTAAATCTTTTGGCCCCGGGTACCGATCACAATGGTGTTGTTAAACGCGGCAGGGGAGGCCTCAATGTTGGATCCCAGGTTGAGAGTCTGAATGACTTCGCCCTTGCCGTCTCTCTGTGCCACCAGACGGACGTTGCCGGAGGAGTCGCCTACAACGATGTAGCTCTTACCGTCTTCGGTGTAGAGGGCTACAGGAGAACTCCAGGAGTAGGAAGCCATATAGATCTCCCAAACGATCTCACCGGTCTTGGTGTCCACTGCTACCAGAGCGCCGTCTCCAACATTAGGGGTTCTTGCTACGGTATAGATAATCAGACCTTCCAGGTCGGTACCTTCCCTGCCCAGAAGCGGGGAAGACTGAATACCGCCGGAGACTTCAGAAACAGTGTAGCAATCAAAGGGAAGCTCCCAAACGATCTCACCGGTGGCTGCATCCAGCTTATAGATAGAGATGCTGCCGTAACTGCCGGAAGCGGTCCAGTGGAGAGAGGGTGCGGTGTAGATGTATCCCTTGCCGTCCTCCCATTGGAATACAGGCGTAGAGTTGGAGTCATCTTTGGTGTCCTGCGCCCAAACCAGCTCCATGGTGTCCAGGTCCACGCAGAAGAACATACCGCCGTTTTCGGAGATATAGAGGTATCTGTCTACGATCACGGCACTGGGTTCATAACCAACCCAGTAGGTGCCGCTGTTGGAACGAGTGGTGGAGTAACGGGTCTTTGCAATTTCCTCAGGTGCAACAGAAATGGTGCCTGCAGACTTGTCATATTGGGTGTTGAGCTTCATAGTGTACAGAATGCCGCTCTCACCGGGCCAAATCAGGGTGTCGGTCTCGGCGTCGACCAGGGGGGAGGAGTCGAATGCGCACCAGCTTCTCTGAGAGTAGCTGTCATTACCGCTTCGTTCGTGCAGGATGGAGCCATCGATCAAGCTGATGATATACATTCTGGGGGATTTGCCGCTCATGTTATCGCCGGAACCAACATACATCAGGGGATATCCGCGGGGGTCCAGAGAACCGGCACCTTTAAAGGGCATGCCAACATTGATGGGGTCGCGGGTCCACTTACCGTCGTCCAGATCGTAGAAATAGATCTTGCCGTCCAGGGTGGCGTGGATTACCTCCACAAGACCTTCCTTGTTTTGCTTTTCTTCGTACATATTCATGATGGATTTAGTGGCATCGTCCCACTGTACCATCAAGGGCTGGCCGGTCCAACCGCTGCCGGTCCAATAGCTAAGGCTGCCGATGTTGAAATTGAGTTCTGCGGTCAAAACTTCGTCATTGACCACAGCAGTGCCGTAAGATGCGCCATTGCGGTAGTTGTTACCCCGGAAGGTTGCAATACCGGGGAATGCAAAGTAGTCCTCGCCGTCGCCGAATTGGATACTCTCAGGACGCTGATAGTTGTTAGCAAATTGATCGTTGGCGATAATTTGCCAGTTTACACCCCAATTATCAGGGTTGGTGGAATCGGTAAATGCGGGATGAAGTTCGGGAAGCTTATTTTCGTTTTCACCGGGTTTGACATCTTCGGGAATGGTGGGGTTGGTGGGGGCGACAGTGGGATTCACAGTGGGATCGCTGTCTTGCGTCTGTGCGGTTGTTTCTGTATTACCCGGTGCATTGGCCTGCTTATTTGCAGACATGAACTTGAACAGACAGATCAGGCAGAACACCAGTACAATCACTGTTACGATGTAGATCAGGATCTGTACCAGACCTACTTTTTCGCCACGGTTGAGCAGCGTAAAAAGTATGCTGACGGCGGCCATAACCAGGAAGATCACAAATAAGAGGATCAGCGCGGTTTTTTGCGCCTGGGGGGAGACACTTGCCAAAATGGAAAGCATGATCATAACCTCCAATATATTTTTTTGTCATTATAACACCTTCGCAAAAGGTATGCAAGCAGGTAACTTAATTTGTTTGAAAAAGTCAACAGATTCGTTGCAAATTCTCCTTAGATGTGGTATGATACATTAGTTAAATTATAAGCAAGGAGCCAAACTATGGATAAGATTATCTCGCAGTTGGCGGCAGAACTGCACCAGAAGAAAGAATATGTGGAAAACGTGGTGAATTTGCTGGATGAAGGCAACACCATTCCTTTCATTGCCCGATACAGAAAAGAGCTTCACGGAAGTATGGATGATACTACATTGCGTCAGCTGGAGACCCGTCTTACAAGTCTTCGCAATCTGGAAGAACGCAAGTCAACTGTGCTGTCGTCCATTGAAGAGCAGGGGAAACTGACCCCAGAGCTAGCCAATGAGATCGAAAATGCCGCAACGCTTTCTGAGGTTGAGGATCTGTACCGACCCTATAAGCAGAAGCGTCGCACGCGTGCCACGATTGCGAAAGAAAAGGGCCTTGAGCCTTTGGCGCTTGCTATCTATGCTCAAGATGGCGCAGATCCTGCAGCGCTTGCAGTGGATTACATTAATGCAGAATTGGGCGTTGAAACGGTTGGTGACGCATTGGCAGGCGCATCGGATATTATTGCTGAAATGATCTCGGATGATGCCAATATCCGCAAGGCTCTGCGTGAGAAGATGGAGCGTAGCGCTGTGGTTACTGTTCAGGCAACCGATCCAGAGCAGGATAGTGTATACCGACTGTATTATGATTTCAAAATGCCTGTTTCCAGACTTTTGAACCATCAGATTCTGGCCATTAACCGTGGCGAGAAGGAAGGGTTCCTGAAGGTCAGCGCCGGACTCCCCGGTGCCGAAGGCCAGGCGCTGGTTTGCCGCGGTGCGCTCAAGCCTACTTTCCAGGTATCTGCCTTTGTGCGCGCTGCAGCTGAGGATGCATTCCAGAGATTGATCGAACCCAGTGCAGAGCGTGAGTTGCGCAGCACTTTGACTGACCGTGCTGCAGAATCTGCAATTTCCAATTTTGCACTGAATCTGAAGCCTCTTCTTATGCAGCCCCCGGTGAAAGGTTTTGTTACTATGGGATTGGACCCCGGCTACCGCAATGGCTGCAAGGTCGCTGTGGTCGATGCTACCGGCGCAGTGCTGGATACGACTGTGGTTTATCCTACCTTCTCTCAGAAAAAGAAAGATGAAGCGATTGTGATTCTCTCCGCAATGGCAAAAAAACACGGTGTGCGACACATCGCTATCGGCAACGGTACTGCCTCTCGTGAGACAGAGGCGATGACGGTTGAGATGCTGAGAAATCTGCCCGGTGTCAGTTATATGATTGTAAATGAAGCTGGCGCTTCTGTATATTCTGTATCCAAGCTTGCTGCGGAAGAGTTCCCGGATTACGATGTGAATCTCCGTTCCGCGGTTTCTATTGCGAGAAGATTGCAGGATCCTCTGGCAGAATTGGTAAAGATCGATCCCAAAGCCATCGGCGTTGGTCAGTATCAGCATGATTGTCCTCAGAAGCGCCTGGATGAGGCTTTGTCCGGTGTGGTTGAGGATTGTGTCAATGCGGTAGGTGTGGATTTGAATACTGCCTCGGCAAGCCTTTTGCAAAAGGTTTCCGGTCTCAACAGCACTATTGCGCACAACATTGTGAATTACCGCAATGAAAACGGCGTTTTTACTGCTCGCAGTCAGCTGAAGAAGGTTTCAAAATTGGGACCCAAGGCCTATCAGCAATGTGCAGGCTTCCTGCGTGTGCCGGAAAGTAAGGAAATTCTGGATAATACCGGCGTACACCCCGAGTCATATGATGCCGCAGAGAAACTCCTGACCCTTTGCGGCTACAGCAAGGCCGATGTGAAGGAAGGCGCTTTGGACGACCTTTCCATGCGTTTTGCGGATTACGGCAAGGAGAAGGCATCCCAGGATTGCGGTGTGGGCGTTCCCACTCTGGAGGATGTGGTGAAAGAACTCCTGAAACCCGGTCGTGACCCCAGAGATGAATTGCCGGCACCGATCCTGCGGACCGATGTTCTGGAAATGAAAGATCTAAAACCTGGTATGGTGCTATCGGGTACTGTCCGAAATGTGATTGATTTCGGCGTATTTGTTGATATCGGTGTGCATCAGGATGGACTTGTTCACATCTCTCAGGTCTGCAATAAAAAGATCCGGCATCCTTCCGAAATCGTCAAGGTTGGCGATGTGGTGGAAGTGGCCGTTTTGGATGTGGATGAGAAACGCAAGCGCATTAGTCTTACCATGAAAAACCTGCCGAAAAAGACAGGTTGATTGTTGTATATTTCCCTGGAGTATGTTATACTCTAAGTAATCATACACCCGGAGGCGTTTATGATGGAATTGACCCATTTACAAAAGAATATCCGGCAAGATCTACCGGATTTGGAAGTGCGGTTTTGGGAGCCTATGAGCAAGCATACTTCCTTCCGGATCGGTGGACCGGTGGAGGTTATGGCATTCCCGAAAACCATAGAGGAATTAAGGGATTTGCTGAAATTGTCCAGCATGTTGGACCAAAAACCCGCTATATTGGGAGCAGGTACCAATATCCTTGCTCCTGACGCGGGAATGACCGGTATCGTGATCTGTTTGAAAGACGGACTGGATCAGTTGGAATTACTGGATGATAACCGCATTGTTGTCGGTGCCGGTGTTACAATGGCACGGGCGGCAGTGTTTGCCGCAAATAACAATCTGGGTGGCCTGGAGTTTGCCCACGGTATCCCCGGTACGGTAGGTGGCGGTGTCTATATGAATGCCGGCGCTTACGGCGGAGACATCAGCATGGTCTGCGAAAGTGTGCAGGCAATTAAGATGGACGGTCAGGTTCACACTTACACTACAGAACAGATGCATTTTTCCTACAGACACAGCCGCCTGGAGGAGGAAGAAGCGATTGTTTTGTCTGCGGTGTTCCGTTTGACACCGAAGCCTTCCGAGGAGATTCGCGCGGTTATGCAGGATCTTATGAACCGTCGTAAAACATCCCAGCCGTTGGATAAGCCGTCTGCCGGTTCTGCATTTAAGCGACCCGTAAACGGGTATGCTGCGGCATTGATCGATCAGACCGGACTGAAGGGATACCGCATCGGCGATGCAGCGGTTTCTGAAAAGCACGCCGGATTTGTTGTTAACTTAGGTGCGGCAACTGCTGCGGATGTGAAGAACCTATTAACAAATGTGGCAGAAAAAGTTTATAATGCCACCGGCATTCAATTAGAACCTGAAGTTAGAATTTGGTAATGAAAGGAGGGGCAATATGGCGGTCTCTTTCTCTGCAAAAGTAAAAACAGAGATCTGCAGACTCGGTGTTTCCAAGAAATGCTGTGCGGCAGCGCAGTGCTTTGGCATTTTACTGTACTGCAACAGTTTTGGCGCCGACGGCATTCGCATTGTGACTGAAAGCCGGGAATTTGCCCTGATCCTTCCGAAATTGTTTAAGAAAGCTTTTGGTGTGGAGTTTGATAGCTATCCCTCTTTGGAAGGTACCGGAAAACTGATTTTTCAGATTACCGATGAGGAGAAGATCCGCATCATTATGGAGCATTACGGCTTCGATACCAAGGATACCCTTGCGCTGCATATAAATCTTCCTGTGGTGGAAGAGGATTGCTGTAAGGCTGCGTTCCTTAGGGGTGCGTTTCTTGCAGGCGGTTCTGTTACAGATCCCAGCAAGGGCTATCATATTGAATTGACTACAACCCATCCCAATGTGGCAAGAGAGTGCTTTGCGCTTGTGCAGGAAGTACTCACTATTTCTCCAAAGCTGACAAAACGCGGCGGGGGACATGTGCTTTATCTAAAGCACAGCGACCGCATTTCTGATATGCTCACCTACCTGGGTGCTCCGGTAGCCGCAATGGGGATCATGGAAGCGAAACTGGAAAAGGAATTAAACAACGAGGTCAATCGCCGCTGTAATTGCGACGAGGCCAACACCTCTAAGGTGGTCGAGGCTGCTCAGGTGCAGTATGCTGCCATCCGCAAGCTGCGTGAATTGGGCTTGTTTGAAAATCTTCCCAAAAAGCTACAGGATGCAGCGGCTGCCCGTGAGCGCAATCCTGAATCCACACTTACAGAGCTGGCTTCTATGATGGAGCCGCCGATCACGAAACCCGCTATGAATCATCGTTTGCAAAAATTGATTCAAATAGCACAGGAGGCAACACAATGAGTTTTGTACATCTTCATGTCCATACTGAATACAGCCTCCTGGACGGTGCATGCCGGATCAATTCCGTTATGGATCGGGTAAAAGAGCTGGGCCAGTCGGCCATTGCCATTACTGACCATGGTGTGATGTATGGCTGCATTGATTTTTATAAAGCAGCAAAGGCTGCAGGTGTTAAACCTATTATTGGCTGTGAGGTTTATGTTGCACGCAGAGGTATGGATGACCGAATCCACGGCATTGATGATGAGTCCTATCACCTGGTCCTTTTGTGTGAAAATCGTAAAGGATATGAGAACCTTTGTATGATTGTTTCCGAGGCGTTCCAGCGTGGCTTCTATGGTAAGCCCCGTATTGACCTGGAAACTCTGGAAAAATACAAAGAGGGATTGATTGCCTTGTCTGCTTGTCTGGGCGGTGCGATCCCCAAGCGCCTTCTGGAAGAGGATATGGATGCAGCGCTGAGCTATACCCTTCGTATGAAGGAGCTGTTTGGCCCCGATCATTTCTATCTGGAGTTGCAAGATCACGGCATCCCTGAGCAGACCTATGTGAATCAGGAACTGATGCGTCTTGCCCGCGAGGTGGATTTGCCGTTGGTGATTACCAACGACGCCCATTATCTGCGTCGTGAGGATGCACAAATGCAGGATGTTCTCCTTTGTGTCCAGACCGGTAAACGGGTGGATGACGAGAACCGTATGCGTTTCCAAACGGATGAATTCTACCTCAAGAGCGAAGAGGAGTTGCGTGAGCTGTTTCCCAATGTGGATGAGGCTTTTGAAAATACAGTTAAGATCGCGGATCGTTGCAATGTTGAATTTGTGTTCAATGAGTACCATCTGCCGTCTTTCCCTGTTCCTGATGGCTATACCAACGAAGAGTATTTCCGCAAGCTTTGCATGGACGGCTTTTGTGAGCGCTATAGCGACCCTCCTGCAGAGTATGTGGAGCGTTTGGAATACGAAATCGGCGTTATCAGCCGTATGGGATACGTAAACTACTATCTCATCGTTTGGGACTTTATCCGTTATGCCAAAGAGTCTGGGATCCCGGTAGGCCCCGGCCGTGGCAGCGGTGCGGCATCTATCGTAGCGTATTGTCTGCATATTACTGAAGTTGACCCAATGAAATATGCACTCATCTTTGAACGGTTTCTGAATCCGGAGCGCGTCAGTATGCCCGACTTCGATACCGATTTCTGCCAAGAGCGACGTGGCGAAGTGATTGACTATGTTATGCGCAAATATGGCGCAGACCATGTTGCCCAGATTGTTACTTTCGGTACAATGGCGGCCCGTGGTGCGATCCGAGATGTGGGTCGTGCGCTGGACTTTACCTACGGCGAGACGGATGCTGTTGCAAAACTGGTTCCCCAGGCACCTCATATCACATTGGACATGGCACTGAACACCTCTCCAAAGCTGAAGGAAATGTATGATACCAATGAGCGCGTTCGTTATCTGATCGACACCGCTAAGCAGCTGGAAGGTATGCCCAGAAATACTTCCACTCACGCGGCGGGTGTTGTGATTACTGCCGAGCCGGTGTGTGATTATGTGCCTCTTTCCTGCAATGACGAAACGGTTGTGACGCAGTACACCATGACCACTATTGAGGAATTGGGCCTTCTAAAGATGGATTTCCTGGGGCTGAGAAACCTGACGGTTATTGAGGACGCTCAACAACAAATCCGCCTGATAGAGCCGGATTTTGATATTACAAAGGTTCCTGACAACGATCCTGAGACTTTTGCTATGTTGGCAGAAGGCAAGACCCAGGGCGTGTTCCAGTTGGAGTCCTCCGGTATTACGGGCGTTTGTATGAATATGAAGCCCACGTCCATTGAAGATATGACGGCTATTGTGGCGCTTTACCGTCCCGGTCCTATGGACTCTATTCCTACATTTATTACCAATAAGCAGAACCCGAGCAAGATCACCTATAAGACTCCTTTGCTGGAGCCAATCCTTCGTGTTACCTACGGCTGTATCGTGTACCAGGAGCAGGTTATTGAGATATTCCGTTCTCTGGCCGGGTATACCATGGGTCAGGCGGATAACATCCGTCGCGCCATCTCTAAGAAGAAGCAGAAAGTCATCGAGGAAGAACGCAAGGTGTTTGTGTACGGTGATGAGAAGCAGGGAATTCCCGGCTGTATGGCCAAGGGTGTTCCTGAGCGCATTGCCCAATCCATCTACGATGAGATCGTTGCTTTTGCAAACTATGCCTTTAATAAGGCCCACGCGGTTTGCTACGCTGTTGTTTCCTATCAGACGGCATATCTGAAGTGCCATTACCCCAGACAGTATATGGCGGCACTGATGACATCTGTTTTACACGATTCTATGAAGGTTGCCGGATATATTGCGGAGTGTAAGGAGCTTGGAATTGCAACATTACCTCCGGACATCAACCATTCCAAGGATCATTTCTCTGTAGAAGGAGATGCCATCCGATTTGGTTTAGGTGCTGTCAAGAATGTTGGCAGAGGGCTGATTCGTGCTATGGTTGCAAAGCGCGAAGCAGATGGCCAATATCGCTCCCTTGAGGATTTTATCCGCAGAATGGGTGAAGAGCTGAACCGGCGCACCGTGGAGAATTTTATTAAATGCGGCGCTATGGATTGTTTTGGTCACCATCGCAGTGAGTTGCTGGCTGTTTATGATGTTATGATGGACAGCGTTGCAGCCTCACGCAAGAAGAATGTAGACGGTCAGATCGAGTTGTTCACACTATTCTCCGACGATGTGGACATTGCCAATGTGGAAATCCCATCTCTTCCTGAAATCAGCAAGGCAGATATGATGCTGATGGAAAAGGAGACAACGGGCATCTATCTTTCCGGCCATCCTATGGATGAGTACATGGATCGACTCGCCAATACCAAAGTGGTTCGGCTGGCGGCTCTGTTGGATGAGGAAAATCATTTTAAGGACGATCAACTTGTGCTAATTGCAGGTGTTGTTCAGAGTGTCAAGATGAAGACCACTCGCAATAACAGTATGATGGCCTATGTTACCATCGAGGATAACACGGCATCTATTGAGATGATCGCTTTTTCCAAGTCCATTAACGAATACGGGGATCTGCTGATGGAGAATGTACCGGTAGTTGTTGCCGGCCGCTTGTCTCTGCGCGATGATAAAGATCCCCAGATCATTATTAACCAGATGCGGCATATGTCTCAGTTCCGTTACGCGGATAACTTTATGCCCAAGGAAGTGTTCTGCTATCCTGAGAAGGTTTACCTTCGTCTTCCTACAGAGGATGCTGTGTTGTATCCCAAGGTAAAGGCGATCCTGAATATGTTCCCCGGCAAATGCCAGGCAGTCATCTATTTTGCCGACACGCAGATTAGAAGGGGAACCCACTGCTCTTTGGATAACAATATGATCGAAGAACTTCAACGGATCCTGGGCGAAGATAATGTTGTTCTAAAATAAAAGGAGGTGCTGCTGTGAAAAGATTTGTATCGTTAATACTGCTGTTTGCAGCAGTGCTGACTTTGAACGGCTGCAATATGTTGACGGTGGACAAGATGTATTGCCTTCCTGAACGTTCGGAGGAAGACAGAAAGTTGCAGGTTGCCATCGACCAGGCAATGACAGACCTGGAATATAGTGCACCGCTGAAAGGTGAATATCAGCAGTCTGTTCAGTCTGCGGATATAGATGGTGATGAGGAAACGGAATATTTGGTGTTCACCAAAGGAATTTCAGATCGAAAATTACGGATACTGATCTTCAAAGAGTTGAATGATGAATTCAAGCTGATGGACACTGTTGAAAACACCGGCGCTGCTTTTGTCCAGGTGGAATATGCGCAGATCGATGGCAGCGGAGGCGTTGAAATTGTAGTAGGACATCAGCTCAACGACCAGGTGATTCGTTCTGTCAGCGTATATACCTGCAAGGATCAGAAGATTGCTTCGTTGCTCACCGTGAGCTGCACGAAATTCCTTACATTGGATATGGATGCCAATGGTACTAACGAACTGTTTGTAATCCGACCTGGTCAGGTGGATACAGATAATGGCGTTGCAGAAATGTATGCAGTAAATAATGGTGTGATGGAGCGCTTCAACGAAGCCAGTATGTCTTGCCCCGCAGATAAACTAAAGCGTATTGTTGTGGGTAAATTGCAGGATATGCGTACAGCGGTGTATGCAGCCAGCACGTTTGGTGAGACTGCACTCATTACGGATGTCTATACTTTGATGGATGGAGTCCTTGTGAATGTGAGTTTCTCCAACGAATCCGGCACCAGTGTGGGCACGCTACGTAATTACTTTGTGTATGCTGCTGACATTGATGAAGATGGCATTGTTGAGCTGCCGGATATGAATACCGTTGTTCCGCTGCCAGGAGCAGGCGAGACACAACGGTATGAAGTGATTCGCTGGTATGCGATGTCCTCTGACGGAAAAGAAACCAATAAGCTTTACTCCTATCATAATTTCAGTGACGGATGGTATTTGACTCTGGATGAGAGTTGGGCCCATTACTTTACAGTTAATAGAAGCTCCGGTCAGGACGAGCTGTATATTTGGAATTCTGATTATACGGAAGCCCGTAAAGTAGTCACCATTGCCACTTTCACTGGAGAAGACCGAATGGAGCAAGTAACCGAAAAAGGGTATACTACGCTGTTGCAAACTGACACAGTTGTGTATGCTGCAAAACTGGATGGAGCTGCTGACTCCATCGGCCTGACAGAAGATAAACTGATTCGTTCTTTCCACCAGATACAACAAGAGTGGAAGACGGGTGAAATTTGAGGTGAAACCAATGAAGAGAGTTCTGGTTTTAGAAGATGAAGTGAATATCCGCAGCTTTGTTGTGATCAACCTGAAGCGTGCAGGCTACGAGGTGATCGAAGCAGGCACCGGTCAGGAAGCATTGGAGAAGATAAGTGCATATCCCGATATTGGCGTTGCGATTTTGGACATCATGCTGCCGGACATCGACGGCTTTGAGGTTTGCCGGCGCATTCGTGCCACCAATAAGCAGATGGGTATTATTATGCTCACTGCTCGCACCCAAGAGATGGATAAGATCACCGGCCTGATGACAGGTGCGGATGATTATGTTACAAAGCCTTTTTCTCCTGCAGAACTGACGGCACGTCTGGATGCGCTGTACCGCCGCGTGTGCGGAGACAATGCTGCACAGACAGATATGATCAATAGCGGTGTGTTTGTGCTCAATATGCGCAATCATACCTTAGAGAAATCCGGTGCTCCCATTCGACTGACCCAGGTGGAGTATGCTATTATGAAGCTCTTTATGCAAAACCCTGGCAGAGCGTTGTCAAGAGATGATATTCTGACTGCGGTTTGGGGCAGAGATTATGATGGTGAATTAAAGATCGTGGATGTAAATATCCGACGTTTGAGAATCAAGATTGAAGATGATCCCAATAATCCCACTTCCATCACAACGGTTTGGGGATTCGGATATATGTGGCATGTATAAGTGTTAAAGGAGAGGTAAGATCGTGTTTAAGGTAAAGGGCCTTCGCAGGAGATGGTTAGTCAATACTGTTGGTATTATCCTGATCCTGGGTCTGGTGTGCGTCATAGCGGTAACAGCGTCGTTTGCTGCGTACTACTACGCTACAATCGAATCGGATATGCGCTACCGGGCAAAGTCCACAACGGATTTTTTTGCCGATTACCTAAGCCTGAACTATAACGAATTCTATCAATCCTGCATTACTTATGCCCAGACTTTTGAGGATAAAAACAGTATCGAGCTACAATTTATCAGCGCAGATGGAAAGTTGGTAACAACCTCCTACAGCAGCTGGACCGGACAATCTCCCGCAACTCCGGAAATTGCTGAGGCAATGCGTACACGCGCTATTACCACCTATGTTGGTAAGGACAGTAACACCAATGAGCGGATCATTGCAGTTACAAGCCCTATGGTATACAGCAATGGTGAAGTGATTGGCGCATTGCGCTATGTAACCTCTACTAAAATTGTGGATCGACAGATAGCGCAAATTGCACTGATTGCATTCTTTGCACTGCTGTTGGTGGCATTGGTGGTTCTGTTTAGCAGTAACTACTATATTCGATCCATTCTGGTGCCTATGGACAAGATTGTTGAGAAGGCACAAATGATCGCAGGCGGTAGTTACGGCATCCAGATCGATCATAAATATGACGATGAGATCGGCACGCTGGCCGATACCATAAACGAAATGTCCTTAAAGATCAGCGAGAACGAAAAAGTGCAAACTGAGTTTATTTCCTCGTTGTCTCATGAATTGCGCACACCTCTGACGGCGATTACCGGCTGGAGTGAGACTCTTCTGAGCAGCGATGATTTGGACCTGTCAACCCGACGCGGTGTGAAAATTATCCACAGGGAAGCCGGACGCTTGACAGATATGGTGCTGGAACTGCTGGACTTTAACCGTATTCAGGAAGGTCGGATGACTTTGAATGTGGAGCCGGCAGATATCCGCAGCGAATTTGAGGACACCATTTTTATGTACGGAAGCCGTTTGGAGCAGGATGGAATTTCTATCAATTATCAGGAAAACGATGTTGATGTTCCTGAGATTCCCTGCGATGTAAAGCGTCTGCGGCAGGTGTATCTGAATATTCTGGATAACGCAGCCAAGCACGGCGGCGAGGGTAAAGTGATCGATGCACAGATGGACTATGACGGTCAGGATGTACTGATCAAAATTCGGGATTACGGCCCCGGAATTCCGGAGGACGAGATACCCCTTGTTAAAAAGAAATTCTATAAAGGCAGCTCCAAAGCTCGCGGCTCCGGCATTGGCCTTGCTGTGTGCGATGAGATCGTGAATATGCACGGTGGAGAACTCACTTTGGAGAATGCGGATGGCGGTGGCACATTGGTCACGATTCGCCTGCCTGCTTCCCAATAAAGAAGGTAAAATTATGGCAAACGACGAGAAAATGAAAACCATGATTGGCGGTCAGGCGCTGATTGAGGGCATACTGATGCGCGGTCCGGAAAAAGACGCCATTGTTTTGCGTAAAGAAGAAGGACTGGATGTTCAGGTGACACCCAGAACCTTACCTGCGAAAGGTTCGTTAAAGACATTTCCTCTGATCCGAGGTGTTGTGAATTTTTTTGATGCGCAGAAAACAGGCATTAAAGCGATTTTCCAATCTTCTGAAGATGAGCAGGAAACGCAAGAACCTGGCAAGTTTGAAAAATGGTTAACAGATAAGCTTGGCAGCGAAAAAATGAACAAGCTGATTTTTGCCCTGGCAACAGTGTTTGCCATTGGCTTTACAGTGGTGTTATTCTTTTTAGTACCAATGATTGTTGGCGAGTTTTTCGAGGATCTTCTGATTAAGAATCTGGTAGAAGGCTTAACTCGCATTGTGATTTTTTTAGGTTATATGCTGGGTATTTCCTTTATTCCGGAAATGAAGCGTGTCTATGGTTATCACGGTGCAGAACATAAGACCATCCGCTGCTATGAAGCAAAGCAATCTTTGACGGTTGAAAATGTCCGGAAGCATTCCAGACTCCATCCCCGTTGCGGCACCAGCTTTTTGCTGATTGTTTGCGTCATTTCTATTCTGCTGTTTTCCTTAGCAACCTTTGTGGTGGCTAAAATTCCGTTCATTGCGGATTTGGAGGGTACATTCCAATACCGGCTAATTATGATTGCCTTCAAGCTGCTTTTGATACCGGCGGTTGTGGCGCTGGGCTATGAGTTTAATCGTTTTGTGGGCCGTCACGATAATTGGTTTACAAGGGCAATGAGCGCACCGGGTATGTGGTTCCAGAAATTGACCACTTGCGAACCTGATGATGGCATGATAGAGGTGGCTATCGCTGCGTTGGAAGCAGTGATCCCGGAGCAGGAGGGTGCAGACCGTTGGTAAAGAAATTTTCTGAACTATACCGGGATGCAAGAAGTGCGTTTCTGACCCAGGAGTCGCCTCAGGACGCCTCTTTGCTGGCTCGGAATCTACTGTGTCATATCACACAGAAACGGCCGGAGGAGCTGCTTGCTAACAGCGAGATGTATGCCAACGAACAGCAATGCCTGGAAATGTCCCAGGCTGTAGGGCGGGTACTTTCGGGAGAACCGATTGCTTATGTGCTTGGTCAGTGGGATTTTTACGGTATGACATTGTGTGTAACTCCCCATGTGTTGATCCCCAGAGATGATACCTGCGCAGTTACTGAATTGGCACTGAAATATGGTATTTTCCTTAGCGATTCTCCGAGAATCCTGGATTTGTGTACCGGCTCAGGCTGTATCGGTCTAGCAATCGCATCCCGGATTGCGGATGCAAAGGTCACCCTTGCTGATATTTCCAAAGAGGCCTTGGGTGTCGCTAAAAAAAATATCGCATTGCAGAAAATGAGCGCTCGGGTGAATTGTATTGTATCTGATGCATTATCAAAGCCGGAAAAATTCCTGGGAAAATTTGAATTGATCGTATCTAACCCTCCTTATATTACTACAGCTGAAATGGAAGAATTGCCCGAAAGCGTGAAGAACTATGAGCCGCATCTTGCTCTCCACGGAGGCGGAGATGGCCTCGATTTCTATCGCGCAATTTGCGGCAATTACACCGATTCCCTAAAACCCGGTGGCTATCTGTGCTTTGAGTTTGGAATGGGGCAGGGGGATGATGTATGTAACATCCTCGAA
This sequence comes from Faecousia sp., assembly GCA_045601585.1. Classification (GTDB taxonomy): domain Bacteria; phylum Bacillota; class Clostridia; order Oscillospirales; family Oscillospiraceae; genus Faecousia. Next base: position 20,422 of record JAZRZW010000063.1, read on the forward strand.
CAAAATGGGTTTACTATACTGGAGCGTTCCAGAGATTATAATGACACAGAACGTGCGGTGATCGCACAGTACAACAGGAAGGAAGATGAACATGGCTATTAAGAAGACTACCTACGACACACCGACGCCTGCGTCTGATAAGAAGAAGGCGTTGCAGACTGCACTTTTGCAGATCGAAAAGAATTACGGCAAGGGCACTGTTATGCGTCTGGGCGAGCGTCCTGATATGACTGTGGATTCCATTCCCACCGGTTCCCTTGCGTTGGACGCAGCACTGGGTATCGGCGGCGTTCCCAAGGGTCGTATTATTGAGATTTACGGACCGGAATCCTCCGGTAAAACTACCCTTGCACTCCATATTCTGGCGGAAGCTCAGAAGCAGGGTGGTGAGGTTGCGTTCGTGGACGCTGAGCACGCTCTTGACCCCGACTATGCAGCTGCCCTGGGTGTGGATATCGAAAATATGCTGGTCTCTCAGCCCGATGACGGCGGTCAGGCTCTGGAGATTACCGACGCATTGGTGCGTTCCGGCGCTGTGGATGCCATTGTTGTTGACTCTGTAGCAGCCCTTGTTCCCAAGCAGGAACTGGAAGGCGAGATGGGCGACAGCTTTGTTGGCGTTCAGGCTCGTCTGATGTCTCAGGCATTGCGTAAGTTGGCCGGCACCATTGCAAAGACCAACTGTGTCGTAATTTTCATCAACCAGCTGCGTATGAAGATCGGCGTTATGTACGGCAACCCCGAAACAACTACCGGTGGTCAGGCGCTGAAATTCTATTCTTCTGTCCGTCTGGATGTTCGCCGCGTTGAAGCTATCAAGGAAGGCGGCAATGTGGTTGGTAACAAGACCCGCGTCAAGGTAGTTAAGAACAAGGTTGCACCTCCTTTCCGTGAGGCATACTTCGACATTATGTTTGGTCAGGGTATCAGCAAGTGGAGTGAACTCATTGACCTAGCTGTACAGCTGGAGATCGTTCAGAAGAGCGGTAGCTGGTTTAGTATGGGCGATGAGCGCATTGGTCAGGGCAAGGACAATGTAAAGACCTTCTTGATGGCCAACCCTGATCTGGCCGAGAAGGTTGAGGCTGAGGTTCGCGAAAACCTGTGGAAGATCTCCGGCGGAACACCTAAGGCACCTGCAAAGGCGGCTGAGCGGCCTGTTGCAGTAAGCGCAGATGATTTCGATGATGAGGATTGAGTGGTTAGCGTCCCAGCCTGACCGATCCGGTCGCTATTCTATGCGTTTTGATGACGGCTCCACTGCGCGACTGTATAAGCAAACCGTGCAGGACTTCTGCCTTTATGCAGGAAAGGAACTGGATGCCCAGGAGTATGAACGCCTACTGGAGGCAATTTCTGTGATGTCTGCAAGAATGCGCGCAGTACGGATTGTTTCAGTGTCATCAGTTTCGGTGAAAGATTTGGAGCAGCGTCTGATTCAAAAAGGGGAAAACCCTGAACATGCAATGCAGGCGGTGCAGTGGATGCTGGATCTGAATCTCTTGGATGACAGCAGAACTGCCGAGCAGGTGGTGCGCAAATGCATTTCAAAAGGCTACGGCATTGCACGAGCTAAGCAGGCGCTATATGAAAAACGGATCGCAAAGGAATATTGGGATGAAGCTTTATTGGATTACCCCGATCAAACCGATGCAATCGTTGCCTTTTTGCGCAACAAACTACCGGAGAATTGGGATAGAAAAGATCTTCAGAAGGTAACCAATGCGCTGATTCAAAGAGGCCATAGCTATACCGACATCCGCAAAGCTTTGCAGATCATAGGAAACGATGAGGAATCCTGGGAGGATTAAAATGGCAGATATTGGATTTATTTCTCTTGGCTGCGCAAAAAACCAGGTAGACTGTGAACGGATGATGTTCCGTGTTCAGCAAGCCGGTCATACGGTCCGCCCGGACATTGTGAATTGCGATGTGGTAGTGATCAACACCTGCGGATTTATCGATTCTGCGAAGTCCGAAGCGATAGATCATATTCTCCAGACTGCGGCACTGAAGGCGGAAGGGTTTGTAGGTAAGATCCTGGTAACAGGATGCCTGTCTCAGCGTTACCAGCAGGAGATCCTGCAGGAGTTGCCTGAAGTGGATGGCGTGTTGGGTACCGGCAATTATGCTGATATCGTTGAGGCGGTTGACCGGGTTATCCAGGGTGAAACGGTTGCTGAATTTGCGTCCATTGACACCCCTGAGCTGGAAACCGGCAGAATTCTTACTACCCCTGAACACTATGCCTACATTAAAATTGCAGAGGGTTGTGATAATCGCTGCAGTTATTGCATCATTCCGTATCTCCGCGGCAAGTTCCGCAGCCGTACGATGGATGATGTACTTTATGAAGCACGGCTATTAGCTGCCAACGGTGTCAAAGAACTGATTGTGGTTGCCCAGGACACCAGCCGTTATGGAATTGACCTTCCCGGTCATCGGCGTCTGTTGCCTGAGCTATTGAGGGAACTGTGCAAGATCGATGGCTTCCAATGGGTACGTATTCATTATGTCTATCCCGATGAGATCGATGATGAGCTGATCGATGTGATCGCCTCTGAACCTAAGATCGTAAAATATCTGGATATTCCCATTCAGCACTGTAATGATAAGATCTTGACTCTGATGAACCGTCGTGGAGACGGCGCATTCCTGAGAGATCTGTTCGCTAAATTGCGCCAGCGGATTCCCGGTTTGGTATTACGAACAAGTGTGATCACCGGTTTGCCCGGGGAGGGAGAGAATGAATTCAGGGAGCTTTGCGAGTTCCTGCAGGAGCAGCGTCTGGAGCGCGTGGGTGCGTTTCCGTTCTCCCCTGAAGAAGGCACACCTGCAGCACTGATGGAATTCCCGGATAGTGAGATCGCTCAGCGCAGGGCACAGATCGTGGAGGAAATCCAATCGGAAATTATGGACGCATATAATGCATCCTGGATCGGCAAAACGATTGATGTTGTGATCGACGGCTATGATGGGAATTTTGAGCAGTTCTTTGGCAGAACTTATGCAGACTCTCCTGAAATTGACGGTCGTGTCTGGATTGCAAGTGAGGAGGCTCTTATTGAGGGCAGCTTTATCCGTGCTTGCATTGATGGTGTTATTGACGGAGACCTCTCCGGTTACATAGTGGAGGAATAATATGACAACAGCTAGTAAAATCACCCTTGTCAGGGTGGCGTTCATTCCATTATTTATGGTATTTATGTACCTCAGTGGAGGACAAGCGAATTCGTGGCAGCTTTGGGTGTCTCTTGCTATTTTTGTGGTTGCCAGTCTGACAGACTATGTAGATGGTTATATTGCGAGAAAGTATAACCAGGTCAGTGACTTTGGTAAATTTTTGGATCCTCTTGCAGATAAACTTCTTACTATCGCAGCGATGACTATGTTCTGCGAGTGGGGGATGTTTCCTGCCTGGGCGCTGATGCTGGTGCTGACCAGAGAATTTGCAGTGACCGGCCTGCGACTCGTGGCTGTTGGCAAGGGCAATGTAATCGCAGCCGGCTGGAGTGGCAAGATTAAGACTGCCAGCACCATGATCGGCCTTTGCGTTTTGATGGCGTTTCCTATGCCGTTGATCGCCTGGATTGTTACCGGCGTGATCGTACTGACCACTTTGTACTCCGGTGTGGAGTATTTTGTGTGTAATTGGAACTGTCTTTGGGACAAATAAAAAAGTGCGTGCATTGCACGCACTTTTCCGTGATTTGAGGTTATTATGAACATTAAAGAAATCAGCGAGATCCGGCGTCGGATTCGGCAGGATCGAACCAATATTACGAAGTTGTATGGATGCTATGTGAATTCTCAGAGGGAGATCGTTTCCTGCTTTAGTAAGAGCGTCGGAACAATGCCTGCCAATGAAGCGGACGAGTATCTTGGCAAGCTGAAAAAGGTTTTGTCCGGGGGTTTGGGTAAGAATATGCTGGATCTGGCATTTCAAACAGCCCAAGTTGCCGATTCGCCGGAGCATAAATTTTTGATGGAGTTACGCAATTCTAAGCTGGAAGATCCTGCTTTGATCCAGCAGCTTTATGATAGAATTATCGAAACCGTGGATCCTCAGGACGGATATCTGATCCTCCTTGGGTACGATAGTTACGATGTACCGTTCAAGAGCGGGGATGAAGATTCTGGCAACAGCGATGAAACATTTACATATATTTTGTGCGCAATCTGCCCTGTGAAACTGACAAAGGTATTGCTGCAATATGATCCCGGCGAGAAACTGTTCTCCAGTGGTGGTGCTGTGAATGCTGCATCTTCACCGGAATCCGGTTTTATGTTCCCGGCGTTCGATAACAGAACCACGAACATTTATAACGTGCTGTTCTACACTAGGAGTAACAAGCTGGCCCACCAGGAACTGATCGATAAACTGTTTCATATCTCCGCACCCATGCCTGCAGCTCAGCAGAAAAAGAGCTTCGAGGCATTACTGTCCCGTTCTTTGGACGAAACCTGCAATCTGGAAGTTGTTCAGGCGGTTCACGATCAGATTTGCCAGAGCATTGAAATGCATAAGGAGAGCCGTATTCCCGAACCCTTGCTGATCTCAAAGGAGCAGGTGCGTGGCGTGCTGGTGGATTGCGGTGTTCCTGAGAAGAATGTTGCCAAGTTCTCTGTGGAATTTGATGAAGAATTTGGTTCAGAGGCGCAGCTGCATCCTAAGAACATTATCAACAATCGTAAGTTTGAAATAACAACGCCGGATGTAGTTATTAAGGTCGCTCCTGATAAGACCGATTTGATTGAGACACGCATGATCGGTGGTGTTCCTTATATTTTGATTTGTGCAGATGAAAATGTAGAAGTCAACGGAGTGAACATTCATATTACGGATGAGAAATAAAAAGAACTGCCCAAGGGCGGGGCGCCATATTGATAAAATGGTTTTGAACGGCCCCTTTTCCGCTTAACTGCATAAAAAATTCCCGAAATGCGTCAGCATTCCGGGAATTTTGTTATTTGTTGATCAAAAAAGTTGCCACTTCAAAACTG
>JAZRZW010000064.1:0-2714 GCA_045601585.1 Faecousia sp.
ATTCGGGATGTGGCGCATACGGATTCTGCAGTTGGCCACAACGGCTCTCATATTTTCCTGGTGGATGATTTTGTACGCTCTGTGGTCACCGGAAAGCTGCCTCCCATCGATCCTTGGGTGGCGGCGGTGTATACCCTCACCGGTATCTATGCCCACGAAAGCGCCATGGCCGGCGGTGTGACGCTGAAGCTGCCGGAGTTTGAAAGCGCCCCGGCAGATTGGCCGCACATCGACTATGCCGACATCCGCTACGATGAGGATTGAATAATTACCAAACAGATGAGGTGGAAATTGTAAAAATTTGTGGGGATTTGCTCTTGTAATTGGCTCTTGACAGATGTATAATACGGCGGCGCATAAAGTGCGTGAATATGTTGAATAAAGAAGGTCTTATCCTTGGAAATCTACCTTATTTTGCTGGCTGTTGCGGTCATCGGCGGTCTGCTGATGAGCCGACTGACAAAATTATTGAACCTGCCTGCGGTTACCGCTTATCTGATTGCAGGTCTGCTGCTTGGCCCCTTCGTGATTGGCCGCATCGGCCTGGAGGGTATGGGTTTTAACTCCCTGGAGCAGGTAGAGGGTTTCTCCGTACTGACTCAGACTGCCCTGGGATTCATTGCTTTTACGATTGGTAATGAATTCCGTCTGTCTCAGCTCAAAACCTTTGGCTCCAAGGCCATCACCATCGGTATCCTGCAGGCTGTGGTCACCACTGTGTTGGTAGACCTGATTCTGATTGGTCTGCATTTTGCTTTTCCGGAGCAGCTCACCGTATCCTCTGCCCTGGTGCTGGGCGCTATCGCCTCTGCCACCGCTCCCGCCGCCACTCTGATGGTTGTACGGCAGTATAAGGCACACGGCCCTCTGACCAAGCTCCTTATGCTTGTGGTCGCGATCGACGATGCCGTCGGTCTGATTCTGTTTGCTCTGTCCTTCGGTGTGGCCAACGCCCTCTCCGCTGGCAGCTTCAGCCTGATCTCGGTGTTGGCAGAGCCCCTGCTGGAAGTGGTGCTGAGTCTGGTACTGGGTGCTGTGATGGGTTACATTCTGAACTTCATCGAGCAGTTCTTCCACTCCAGAAGTAAGCGTATGGCCATCTCCGTAGCTTTCGTGCTGCTGACCGTTGGCCTTTCCTCTATGAAATTCCAGATCGGCCCTGTGCATATCGGCTTCTCTCTGTTGCTGGTTTGCATGATGACCGGCACTATGTTCTGCAACATCTGTTCTACTTCTGAAGAGTTGATGACCCGTGTGGAAAGTTGGACCGGACCGCGGAAAATTCTGTTCTTCGTGATCTCCGGCGCAGAGCTGGACCTGAATGTGCTGATCCAGCCCGCCACCCTGCTGATCGGCGTGATCTACATTATTGCCCGGTCTGCCGGTAAGTACTACGGCGCAAATCTGAGCTGCCAACTGACCAAGTGCGCTCCCAAAATCACCTCCAATCTGGGCATCACCCTGCTGCCCCAGGCCGGTGTGGCTCTTGGTATGGCGGTTATGGCAGCACAGCTTCCCGGCGGCGACCGCGTCCGCAATGTAGTGCTCTTTGCCGTGCTGGTCTATGAACTGATTGGCCCGGCACTGACCAAGATGGCACTGACCCGTGCAGGCGAAATCGACCCCGAGGGTCGTACCAGTGCCCGTACCCACAATCAGGCAAAGCCCCCCATTCCTCCCCTGCATCAGCATTAATTTTAACCCCCGGATCCTCAGATCCGGGGGTCCTTTTTATTCTGTTCCCAGGGTGGTGTAGCAGCAGCAATCAGGGCTCTTTTCCCGATCGCATTGTCTGGGGGAAAATTGCTTTTCCGGGAAGGGGATCCGGGAAAACATCTCGCAGGGATCCTCCGCGCACCCGGGCGCATCGCAGCATTCCTTGGAGGGGATGCTGTAATCCAGCACGGGCACTACCAGTTGTGCATCCCGCTCCAGGCGGATAATGGAGAATTGGCCCAAGGTCACATAGAGCCGCTTGCGATCACCGGAGATCACCAGTTCATCGTCAAACATATTGCAAATTTCAGCCGGCAGCTGCGCTGTCAGGCTATCATTGCAGTGGCAGCTCTCCCGCACTTTGGAGTCCAGCACCATCGGATCCAGCACCTCCACCACTGCTGTGGGAAGATTGGCGCGGCGGCGGGTGGGGCCGTCACAGCCACCCAACCGGGTGGTGCTGGAGAAAATATGGGTATGGCTTTCCTCTCCGCAAAGCACCGCCCGCTTGGAGAACACAGCCAGGCCGTGAAGTGCCGCAGGACGGCAGGTGCCCACAGTAGCATCCGCCAGAATCCGGTAGTAGAATGTAACATCGATGCAGTAATGCTTTCGGTCAAAAGCTACCTGCTCCACCTCAATGTCGGTATAAAGCAGCTCCGCTTTGCGTACCTTTGCCCCATTGGCGGTATCCAGGAGTTCCTGGGAACACCTGGTCAGGTAGACCCGCAGATCCTCAATGCAATCCTTATCCCGACAGCTGTCCGTAATCTTTCTGGTGTGCAGAGAGAACGCCTCCTGCAGGTCTTCCGGCCGGCAAGCTACTCTCTCCTGGCAATTATCTGACATAGAAATACCTCCCGTTTGAAAGTATTGCAAATAAGCACTTTGGCTTACATCCCATTGTATGCACATTTGGAAGGTATGTGCCACTTTTCGGGGCAAAAAACCCTCCTGCAAGGGCGGAGCGCCATATTGATAAAATGGTTTTGAACGGC
>JAZRZW010000065.1:0-4859 GCA_045601585.1 Faecousia sp.
AGCAGCCTCAGCACCCAGCTCTGCCAGAGCGTTGCCGTAGCTGTCACGAGTTGCATCTTTCTTCATATCTGCCATAATTTATGCCTCCAGTTCTGCCAGCTGAGCCTTCAGCTCTGCCATAGCCTGTGCGTACTCAGCATCGTTGGGGGCCTTGCCGTGCCAACCGGCGTCGTTTTCCATGAAGGAAACGCCCTTGCCCTTAACGGACTTAATGACGATGGCGGAGGGCTGACCCTTAATCTCTCTTGCCTTTGCGAAAGCTGCCTCGATTGCGTCGAAGTCGTGGCCGTCAATAGCCTGAACTGCGAAACCGAAAGCTTCCAGCTTCTCTACGATGGGGTAGGGGCTCATAACATCGGCGATGTTGCCGTCGATCTGCAGGCCGTTGTTGTCAACGACGATGCAGAGGTTGTCCAGCTTGTAGTGGGCAGCAGCCATAAATGCTTCCCAAACCTGACCTTCCTGGATCTCGCCGTCACCCAGCAGGGAATAGACGCGGTTGGTCTTGCCGGTGTGCTTGGCAGCCAGTGCCATACCCACAGCGGTAGAGACGCCCTGACCCAGAGAACCGGTAGACATGTCAACACCGGGAACGGTGTTCATGTTGGGGTGGCCCTGCAGGTAGGAGTCGATGTGACGGAAGGTAGGCAGATCTTCCACAGGGAAGAAGCCTCTCTGAGCCAGAGTGGAGTACAGGCCGGGGGTGGTGTGGCCCTTAGACAGAACAAAGCGATCGCGGTCCTCCCACTTGGGGTTCTTGGGATCGATGTTCATTTCTTTGAAGTACAGATAGGTATACACATCTGCTGCGGACAGAGATCCGCCGGGGTGGCCTGCCTTTGCACCGTAGGTGGACTCAATAACGCCCATACGGACCTTGCAGGCAGTGATCATAAGTTGCTTCTTTTCACTGGAAGTCATGGTTTTCCTCCTTATTTTATCTTGCCTGCACCGCAGGCGAAAGTACATTGATTAACTTTGGCAAAAGCCATAGTTAGCAAAATTATAATATCATCAAACCTCCCATTTTGCAAGCATTTTGCGGCTTTTCAAGAAAAGATTTCCTGAAAAGCCGCAAATTACAAGCAATTTTCCTCTCTTTCTCTATATGTAGTTCCTTTTCTGCATTTTTATCAACAAGATGTTGTGTTTCGACAGTATTTGTAAAAAAGATGTGGTATTATGTTGACGGAGCGCAGGTGCGGAGCCGAACAGTGACCACGGTGGCATCGTCCTGCCCTTCCAGCTGGCCTGCCGTCAAGAGTCTGGCGGCCAACTCCCCGGTGGACCGGGCAAATCCCGGTTTGCAACAGCGCAGGGCCTCCTCTTCCCCTACGCCGTCGCTGACCATCACCAGGGTCTCTCCCCGTCGCAGGGACAGCCGATAACGCTCCTCCCGGTGCTGCACCGAAAGGCCCGGGGGCGGGCCGGCTGTCCCTACCTTTTTTGCATCTACCGTATCGACCACATAAGAGGGCGCTGCGCCCCATTTATACAAGGTCGCCTTGCCGCTGTCCAGTTCCATCTCCAAAAGATCCACGGTGACCGATCCGGCCCTTCCCCGCAAAGCGCAAAGACTGTTCAGGCTCTGCAAAGCGTGTTCCGCAGGGTAACCGGCGCGCAAAAGTCTGCGGAGCATATCGGATGCGCGTTTACCCTCCTGCACCGCACCCGGGCCGCTGCCCATGCCATCGCACAAAAGCACATAGTAGCGTCCCAAAGTGCCGGCAAAACGCTCCACCACATCTCCGTTTTCCTCTTTTCTCCGGTTGCCGAACACCCGGATCTCCGGCGCATAATGATCTTCCCGATACTCCCCCTTCCGACCCAGTTGGTCGGAAAGTTCCAAAAGAAAATCTGAAACAAATGCGTACTGCTGCAGCACCGCCTGGCGGTACTCATTTTGTCGGTTCCGGTCTGCACAAATCGCCCGCAGCTGTTCCTGAGAACGGTGGAGCTCTGCCAGAAATCTTCCGTTTTTCCGACAGATCACCGGCAATTCCTCCTGGCTCAGCAGAGGCTGATGCAAAAGGTTTCCGGGCAACAGCCGAATCCTGCGGCTATCCTTACAATTTCCCCTGCAGGGGCAGCCTGCGCAAGCTCGTTCCGCCGCCTTGCGCACCAGAAGATCCGCGTCGATAGGGGGGATTTCCGCCTCCAGCAGGATCTGCCGGGATTGGTCCAGCACCCCGGAAGCCAATTCCAATCGCACCTGGGTGCTGCCGGTCTCCCCTTTGCGCAAAGACAGCTTTTCTCTGCCCGGGAGCCAGCCTGCCACCACCCCGCCGATCACCATTGCCGGGATCGGCAGAGGATCCCAAATACCGCAAAGATACATCACCAAAAGATACATTGCCGCAGGGAAAAAGCGAGTCATCCACTTCCCCGGCCGGGGCAGAAAGCGCACCAAATATCCGCAGGCCATCACCGCTGTCATAGGCACCGGCGTGATCCCTGCCAGATCCAGCCCAAGGCCTGCCAGGGCCGCAGCAGGAAATGCCCCTACGACGGTGATCCCCGCCGCCAACATCACACCCAGATCCAACCAGACAACCGGGGCGATCTGCGCTAACGCCAGCACCCCAACTGCCCAGGCAAACCACTCGATAATCGGATTTCTTCCCGCCATCACCCGGGAGAATAACCAGGTCGCACCAAAGGCTGTTGCCACCCGCAAAAGGTAGATAAGTACCGGTGAATCATCCTGTCCTGCGATCTGAAAGGCAAGTCCCGACGCCGCTACCAAAAGCGCCGCCGTGGCCGGAAGCAAAAAGGGCGTGTGGCCTGCATCCCACCATTGAGTGAGCATCAGTACCACCAGCACCGAAAACCCAAGCCACACCAGGCCCTGGATACCGGCACTGCCCCAAAACAGCAAATACCCCAACGCACCGCCCACTGCCGCCAGGGCTGCCGCCCAACCGCTGCAGGCGCACACCAGCCCCACTGCAAAACTCTGACAAAATCCGCCCAAACTGGCCGCGCTGAGACAAAATCCTCCCAGCACATAGCCTGTCCCCCGTATAAAATTATGTACTTCCGGGTAACTGAGCCATTGCTTCACCCGCTGCCGACCTTGTCGGGCATAGCTTTCCAAAGAAATCAAATTTTCCACCCCTTGCACCACTGATACCGGCATTTTACCACAGACCGGGAGCAGATTTTGTCGCATTGAGAAAACCGGTAAAGATTCTTGCGCAACAAGAGAATTCGGTGTATAATGGGGAAAAAGGAGTGAGGAATATGGGTGTTGAATTTGAACTGAAATACGCCGCCAACAGCAAAACCCTTGCCCGGATCCGGGCGGACTATCCCGGCGGAGAAACCTTGCAAATGTCCACCACCTATTACGACACTCCCAAAGGCCAACTGTCGGAAAAACGCTATACCTTGCGCCTTCGGTTGGAAAACGGCATCTCCGTGTGCACCGTCAAAACACCTTTGGGCGGCTACGGCCGGGGAGAATGGGATGTGGTCGCTCCTGATATTTCGACGGCAATCCCCCTGCTCTGCGCCCAGGGTGCACCGGAGGATCTGATGGCCCTGACCCAAAAGGGCGTGATCCCCATCTGCGGTGCCCGATTCACCCGCCGGGCCGTGCTGATTGAAAAAGAAGCGTTTTCTGCAGAGCTGGCACTGGATGAGGGTGTTTTGCTGGGTGGCGGCAGAGAACTCCCCCTTTGCGAGGTGGAACTGGAGCACAAATCCGGCGATATAAACACCTTTTTGGCCTTTACTCAGGAATTTTCCCACACCTACGGCCTGCAGCCGGAACCCCTGAGCAAGTTCCGCAGAGCCCTGAATCTGTATCTTGGAGAAAAGTAATATGGCACATTTAGAGTCTTTATTTCATAAATATCGCCGGCTGTTTCTGTTCGACACCGAGACCACCGGCCTGCTGTACCATCGGGACGAGATCATCGAATTCGCCGCTGTGGTGCTGGAGTTGCGGAACGGCCAGCTGACCATCCTCCGGGAGTATGACGAGCTGATCCGACTCACCCCCGGCAACACCATCCCTGCAGAAATCGAGAAACTCACCGGCATTTCCAATGAGGATGTGGCCGCCCGGGGTATCTCTAAGGAGCAGCTGTGCCGGGATCTTTCCGAAATGATCACCGAGGACACCCTTTTGGTAGCCTACAACGCCCATTTCGACCTGAGTTTTCTTTACTACTTACTGCTGCGAAACGGCGATGTCTGCCTACTTCGGGGCAAAGACAAGCTGGACCTGCTGACGGTCTACAAAGACCGTCACAGCTACCCCCATAAGCTCTGTAACGCCATCGATGTCTACGGCCTTGCCGGCAAAGTGGTCAACTCCCACCGGGCAGTGGACGATGTGGTTGCCACCGTTGCCGTTATGGAAGCCATGGAAACCGAGCGGGATGATTTTATAAATTATGTAAACCTATTTGGGTACAATCCCAAGTACGGCGTCAGCGGCAAGCCCATCGGCTCCGTGACCTACAAGCCCCAGCCCTTTGACCCGCCCTGTCCCCTTTACAAATAAAAGCAATCCCCCCGACAAAGACGCTTTGTCGGGGGGACCGCTTTGGGATAAAAAAAGAGAGAGGTTTGTAGCGGTTTTGGAGGAAGCACTACATTCTTCCTGGCTATATCTTACACCGTGTTTTTTAACGATGCATGACGAATATGCAAATATTCCGTGAACAAACCGTAAACAAAAGCGGCACCGATAACTCGGTGCCGCTTCTATTTGTTTGCTTATTAGCCCTCAGCCTTCATCTGAGCGAAGCACTCGCTGCAGTATACAGGACGGTCGGACTTGGGCTCAAAGGGAACCTTTGCCTCACCGCCGCAGCGTGCGCAGGTAGCGGTGTGGAACTCACGGGGAG
>JAZRZW010000066.1:0-18217 GCA_045601585.1 Faecousia sp.
GAGTCGAGACTCGCCCCTACTGGTTTTACTATGTCTGGTAGGGGCGGGTCTTGACCCGCCCTGATGTATGCAGAGAATATTTGAAGATTTAGGGCGGGTCAAGACCCGCCCCTACGGAGACTGATGAAAACGATTGCCGCGGGTCTTGACCCGCCTCTACAGAGACCGGCCCAACATCAGGGCTCGGGCAACTTTTTTGATTAACAAATAACAAAATTCCCGGAATGCTGACGCATTTCGCGAATTTTTATGCAGTTACGAGGAAAAAAGGCTGTTCAAAACCATTTTATCAATATGGCGCTCCGCCCTTGCGTCCTCTTTTTTATTCGTTTTCCAGGGCTGCGATCTTATCGATCCGGCGCTGATGCCGGGGACCGTGGGAGAATTCGGTGGATAGCCAGGTGTCCATGATCTCCAGAGCCAGACCCTGACCCACCACTGCGGCGCCAATGGCCATCATATTGGTATCGTTGTGATCCCGGGTCATCCGGGCGCTCATCAGGTCGCTCAACAGGGCGCAACGGATGCCCTTGACTTTATTGGCGGCGATGGACACGCCGATGCCGGTAGTGCAAAGCACGATACCCCGGTCACATTCGCCGCTGGCAACTGCCTTGGCAGCGGGGGCTACAAAATCGGGATAATCGCAGCTATCCAGGGTGTCGGTACCGAAATTTACCACGGTATGACCCTTCTCAGTCAGATGCTTGATGGCGGCATTTTTCAGATCCAATGCGCCATGGTCGCAGGCAATGGCAATTTTCATAAGTAAATCCTCCTAAATTACATATCCACCGCTGACAGAGAGCACCTGTCCGGTGACGAATTCCATTTCACTCAGGCAAACAATGGCCCGGGCCACATCTTCGGCCGTGCCGTTTCGCTGCAAGGGGGTCTCATCGGCCATTTGGGCCAGAATTTCCGGCGCCACATCGGCACACATATCCGTCAGAATCACCCCGGGAGCCACACAGTTGACCCGGATACCACTGGGGCCAAGCTCTTTGGCCAGGGCCTGGGTCAGGGCAATCACCGCACCCTTGGTGGCAGAATAGGCCGCCTCCATAGACGCACCCACCTGACCCCACATGGAGCTGACGGTGATGATCTGGCCGTTATTTTGCCGCAGCAGCGCCGGAAGCGCCTTGCGGATGCACAGGTACATACCCTTGACATTCACATCAAAAATCCGATCCCAGTCAGATTCTGACATATCCTGCAAGAGCCCTGTCATGCTGATTCCTGCGTTACACACCAGAATGTCCACATTGGGAATCTGTAAAAACGCCGCTTCCACTGCCGCCCAATCCGCCACATCACAACAGATGGGGGTCGCGCCGGTCTTTTGCGCCACCTGGTGGGCAGCGTCGTGACATTTTTCATAGAGGAACCATACTTTGTCTCCTCGTGCGGCGAAGGCCTCCACAGTGGCGCGGCCGATGCCACGGGAGCCGCCGGTAATGACAACATTGGCCATAATTATCTCCTGCGGGAGCGGGTCCGATGGTCGGAATACTGCCGGATGGAAGAGATCTTACTGTCGGACTCGGACATAAACTGCTTTAATTTCTCTTCAAAGAGCTGATCTGCGGTCTTGGGCGCAGGAGGGGGTGTAGCCGGTCTGGGGGAACGGGGTGCGGCGCTGCGGCGGGGTGCCGTGCCGGGAGCCGGGGCGGTCAGACGCTTGATGGACAGATTGATCTTATTGCCGTCAATGCCGGTGACCATCACTTTCACATCCTGGCCCTCGGTGAGGTGATCCCGAATATTGGTCACAAAGGTATTGGCCACATCAGAAATATGTACCATACCGGTCTTTCCGTCGGGCAGGGTAATAAACGCGCCAAAATCCCGAATAGATTTTACTTTACCTTCTACAATGTCTCCTACGGTCAATTCCATAAATAGCTAAAAGCCTCCAATAAATCAGTCTTTGGGTACTACTTCAAAATACACGGTGTCCGGGTCCACGAGACCCAGCACCACCTCGGCATAACGCTTGATGTCCTCCACAGTGCCGTGGGAAGCCACATAGTCCTTCAGCTCCTGTCGCCGATGCAGCTCGAAAGCGGCATCCTGCCGCCACTGGTCATACATCTTTTTCTCGTAGAGCGTGGCGTTGCGCAGGATCAGCAGAGCCACCGTAGAGAACACGATAGCCGTCAGGATCACGCACTTGAGCAGAGTGGACGACTGGCGGTATTTGATTTTCACCCGGGGCTTTTTTTTCTGAGTTGCCATAGGTCAAAACCTCCCGTTGCCGACGATTTGTCCATTTTATTTTAACCCATTTTTTCCCGCTTGCAAAGAAAAATTTTATAATTTTCCTTAATTTTTTCATAATTACCATAACAGGCCGCCAAAAAAGGGAAAAAACCGGCAGTAAACTCCGTGCAAACAGTCGATGCCACACCACCGCTCCTCCTAAAAAACCGGCAAAGTAACCCAGACGCAGATCCCCCTTGCAGACCCGAAAACCTGCCACCAGCCACAGGTAAATAAACACCGGCAGCAGGAACAGATCCCCGAAAAGAGGTCGCTTTTGCCGCACAGGGGTCAAAAAATCCTGGAAAAATCCTAAAACGCACCCCAGAAGAAAGCACAAAAGCAGCCTTTGCGCTGCGATGGCCGGATGGGTCATCGAAACAGCCGCCGCCAAGTGCCCCGGGGAGAGGCCTCGGTATAAATAAGGGCTTGCACCGTGCCATCCACCGCCACCTCTCCTCCCTCCAGAGAGAGATTCTCAAGAGTCAGATTCTGACCTTTCACAGTCAGATCACCCAATGTGGTATGGAGCAGCACCGTCTCCTCGTCAAAACCCACCACCCCGGTCACCCCGGAGATGCGCAAGGTCTTTCGCTCCGAAAGGGTCAATTTGTGGGGAAATTGCAGTTCTGTCTGGGACATCATTCATCATCTCCTTCCTTTGAATGTATGCCCCGCATCCGGAAAAATACCTACCTCGATGGTCGCCATGGGCACTTTCTGAAACGGTCTTTTTTATAAAAAGGCGCAAAACTGTTGGGCTGCAACGGGTTTCGGCATTTTTAAGAAAATAAAAATGGGAATTTTGCGGGAAGATTTTCGAAAAAAGCCGTGTTATAATAGTATCAATCGGAGCCGGCAAGATGGCGCCGATTTTCTTATTCTTATTTTATATTGTATCTGTGGAAAAAAGCTTGAGTTTTCAACAGAAATGTGGTAGAATTTAGGGTGAGAAAATAGTCGCAAAATCTTGCGTCCCGACCAATATTTTACAATATGGAAGGAGAAAAAATATGCTTTCAAGTGCCTATGTTTGGGCGAAAATCATCAACACTTTAGAAGAACAATACGACCCCATCACCATCTCCACCTGGTTCGACGATGCCGAGGTGGAAGAGCTCACCGAGGAGCGTCTGGTGCTCCATACCGGCGATGAATACCGCCAGAGCGTCATTGACCGCCGCTTTAAGCTCCAGATCCAGGATATTCTCCGGGAGCTGACCAAAACCGAAGCAAAAGTCTATATCTACAACGACCACGAGATCGAAGTTTTCCGCAATAAAAGCGGAAAAAGCTCCGGTGCTGTCTATAATCCTCTTTATACCTTTGAGAATTTCGTGGTAGGCCCCTCCAACCGGTTTGCCTACAGCGCCGCTTTGGCTGCTGCTCAGACCCCCGGAAAGGTCTATAATCCCCTCTTTATCTATGGCCCTCCCGGCATCGGCAAGACCCACCTGCTCTACGCCATTGCCAACGGCATCCGCAAGGATAATCCTGAAGCCAATGTGATCTATATCAACGGCGAGCAGTTCCCCACCGAGCTGATCGACGCCATTAAGAGCGGTAAGAACATTGAATTCCGTAACAAATACCGGGAAGCCGATCTCTTCCTCATCGACGATATCCAGTTTATCGCCGGCAAGGATGCCACCCAGGAGGAATTCTTCCACACCTTTAATAAGCTCTATGAGGGCAATAAGCAGATCGTAATGACCTCCGACCGGAAGCCCAGCGATATGCTGACCCTGGAGGACCGTCTCAAGACCCGTTTTGAGTGGGGCCTGCTGGCAGATATCCAACCCCCCGACTATGAGACCCGTGTGGCCATCGTAAAAGATAAGGCAAATCATGTTGGTTTGCAGCTGCCGGATGATGTCTGCGACTACATTGCCAAGAATGTTACCAGCTCTGTGCGGCAGATCGAAGGCACCGTCAATAAGATCCGGGCCTATCGGGATATGAACAATATGCCCCTGGATCTCCCCAATGTCTCCCGGGCCATCAGCGATATGTTCCAGCATGGCGGAAGCAGCCTGCCCACTCCCAACCTGATCATCAACCAGGTATGTAAGTTCTACTCTGTAGACGAGTCTGTTCTTCGTGGTAACCTGAAAAATAAGGGTACCGCCGAAGCCCGCCAGGTGGCAGTTTACCTGATCCGTAAACTCACCAACCTCTCCACCACCGAGATCGGTAAAGAGGTAGATAAGGACCACTCCACCGTGATCTACTCTATCCGTAAAGTGGAATCCGCCCTCAAAAACGGAGATAAAAACCTGCAGGACCACATTCGTGACATCACCGCAAACATCAATTCCTGCCTCTAAACTTCTCCACAGAGCTTGTGGAATGTGGAGACAATTTCTGTGTAGAAAATATCCGGAAAAGTTACGGATTTTTCCCTGTGCATAACCGGGATATTTCCACAGAGAACCTTGTGGAAAAAAATCCGTTGCCTCTCTAAGCAAAAATCGACTTTTCCACATATTTTCTTACTACTACTATTACTACTACCTAAAATATCTATTTATTTATATTTATTCTTTATCTTTACAGAAAAGAGGTTTTCAAAATGCGTTTTACTTGTGAAAAAAGTACTTTGGTGAATGCTTTGAATATTACCGGTCGCACCGTGGCACAAAAGAGCGCTATGGCTGCCATTGAGGGTATCCTCTGCAAGGCCTACCAGGGCCTCAGCTTTACCGGCTATAACATGGAGACCGCCATCACTTATGAAGTGGAAGCCGATGTGGCAGCGGAAGGCTCCTGCGTTTTGCCTGCAAGACTCTTTGGTGATATTATCCGCCGTCTGCCCGAAGGCCCCGTAACGGTGGTGGTGGATGAGAACTATAAAGTCTCTATCCGGGCCGGTTATTCTGCATTTAATATTTCCGCAGAGTCCTCTGAGGAGTATCCTGAGCTGCCTTCCATCGGTGAGGGCCGCCTGATGAAGCTGCCCCAGTCTGCACTGAAGGAACTGATCAGTGGCACTATCTTTGCCGTTTCCGAAAATCAGGGACGTCCTATTCACACCGGCGTCAAGTTTGAGATGGAGGGCGAAAAGCTCTCTGCCATCGCTGTGGACGGCTTCCGTCTGGCAAGACGCACCTACACCATGGAGGAGGCTACCGGCAAAAATCTTCAGTTTGTCATCCCTGCCCAGGGCCTGAAGGAAGTGGAAAAAATCCTGCAGGATACCGATGAGCCGGTAACCTTTACTTTGGGCAGCCGTCATATTCTGTTCAATTTCGGTCCTGCTACCCTGACCTGCCGTCTGCTGGAAGGCGCTTTCCTGGATTGGAAGAAGGTCGTTCCCACCAACAGCCCCATTAAGCTGGTGGCCAATACCGGCGACCTGCAGACCGCTTTTGAGCGTGTTGGCCTGCTGGTACCTGAGAAGCAGAAGAGCCCTGTGCGTTGCATTTTCGGCGACCAGCTGCTCCAGCTGCGCACCAACACCACCATCGGTGCTGCTGAGGACCGCTGCTCCATCGCCGGTAACGGTAAGGATCTGGAAATCGGCTTCAATGCCCGGTATATCATCGATGCGCTGCGGGCAATTCCCAGCGAGGAAGTTGTGCTGGAGCTGACCAACGGCCTGAGCCCCATCGTGCTGACCCCTGCCGACGAGAAGCTGGATTATTCCTACATGGTCCTGCCCGTCCGCATTAAAACAAATTAAGGGCAGACTCTGCGGCAATCATCGTTTTATCTTTGGGGATCGCCCGGTAACGTTCTGTTTTTAGTCATTATAAATGACATAGACAAAATATCAAATTTGGAGATATTTTATGAAAGTATCTGTGAAAAAGAAGGATAATGCCCAACCGGTTTGCATTTCCTCTGAGTTTATCAAATTGGAAGCCGCCCTGAAGTACAGCAATGCCGTCTCCACCGGCGGAGAGGCAAAAGTCGTAATTTTGGAAGAAAATGTCAAGGTTAACGGCCAGGTTTGTACGATGCGTGGCAAGAAGCTGTACCCCGGTGACCGATTCACCTTTATGGGTCAGGAATATGTGATTTGTATCCATGAATCTTTGTAATATTTCTTTGGAAAACTACCGGAATTATCAGGCGCTGAGCCTGGATTTTGATCCGGGAGTGAACCTTTTGGTGGGCGATAATGCCCAGGGAAAAACCAATTTGCTGGAGGCCATCGGCTTTCTTGGCAGTGGACGGAGCTTTCGCACCCAAAAAAATGCAGAGCTGATCGCATTGGGTGAGGACTATGCCCAAATTGAGGGTGCTGTCTTTTCTCAGGAGCGAAATCAGACTCTGCGCTGGCAGCTTTTTAACGGCCGTCCCCGTCAGCTTTACCGCAACGGCGTGAAGAAAAAGTCCACCGGTGATATACACGGCGTTTTGCAGACCGTGCTGTTTTGCCCGGAGGATCTGATGGTTTTAAAGGCCGGAGCGTCTGCCCGGCGCAAAATGGGTGATAATGTATTATGTCAACTACGCCCTAACTATGAGGCAGCATTGACCCAATACCAGAGAGTCATTGACCAGAAAGGACAAATCCTGAAAGGTCGCTATGATAATCCGGCACTTTTAGAGATTCTTCCCGAGTATAATGAAAAATTATGTCAACTCGGTGGCTTGATTATTTCCTATCGTGCAAGGTTCTATGAGGGCCTTTGCCGGGAAGCAAAAATCTACCATGAACATTTCTCCGGTGGCTCTGAGTGTTTCAATCTGGTGTACAAAACCGTTTCCACGGTGAAGGACCCCTTTGCCCCGGTAGCCACATTGACGGATCAACTCCGGGAGCATTTGGAGAGCCATTATCGGGCAGAGCTGGAAAGCGCCCAATGCCTCACCGGCCCCCATAAGGATGATTTCGATGTGGATCTTTGCGGGCTTTCTCTCAAGAGCTTTGGCTCTCAGGGACAGGTAAGAACCGCAGCGGTGAGTTTGAAATTGGCGCAGAGAAAGCTGATGGAAAAAGAAAGCGGCGAGACCCCGGTGCTGCTGCTGGATGATGTCCTTTCCGAGCTGGATCCCCAGCGTCAGGACTTTGTGCTGAACCAGATCACCGACGGCCAGGTATTCATCACCTGCTGCGAACCCGGCCGCTTTACCAAATTAGGTAAAACAATCGAAATTGAAAAAGGCCATATTAAATAAAACAGGGGAGGGGCTTACCCCTCCTACAGAAAGCGTTTTAGGGCAGGTCAAGACCTGCCCCTACAGAAATGAATGTATGTACCCTTTTATTAAGGAGTTTTGAATTATGAGTGAAGAAACCAAGGTAACACAGGAATATGGCGGCGAACAAATCCAGGTTTTGGAAGGTCTGGAAGCCGTCCGCAAGCGCCCCGGTATGTATATCGGCTCTACCTCCTCTTCCGGTCTCCACCATCTGGTGTACGAGATCGTGGACAACTCCATCGACGAGGCACTGGCCGGCTACTGTAAGCACATTACCGTGACCATCAACCCCGGCAACTCCATTACTGTCACCGACGACGGCCGTGGTATCCCCGTGGACATCCAGCCCCAGACCGGCAAGCCTGCTCTGGAAGTTGTGTTCACTGTGCTCCACGCTGGCGGTAAGTTTGGCGGTGGCGGCTATAAGGTCTCCGGCGGTCTCCACGGCGTGGGCGCATCCGTTGTGAATGCCTTGTCCGAGAGCCTGACTGCCAGAGTTTATAAGAACGGCAATATCTACGAAATGAAGTTTGCCCGGGGCTATATCACCCAGGAAATGAAGATTGTGGGCACCACCGACAAAACCGGTACTGAGGTCACCTTCCAGCCCGATCCGGAGATGTTCGATGAAACAGAATATTCCTATGATATCCTCCACGACCGTATGCGTGAGGAGGCCTTCCTGAACGCCGGTCTGTCTATTTCCATCACCGATGCCCGTCAGGAAGAGCCCATCAACGATGTGATGTGTTACGCCGGCGGTATTCGGGAGTTTGTGTCCTGGTCCAACCGGAAAAAGACAGTGATCCACGAAGATGTGATCTACATTTCCGGCTCTAAGGGCGATGCTTCTGCCGAAATCGCTATCCAGTATAACGACAGCTTTAACGAGACCATCCAGTCTTTTGCCAACGATGTGCGCACCCCCGAAGGCGGTATGCACGAGACCGGATTTAAGACGGCCCTGACCCGTGTGCTCAATAACTACGGACTGAAAAACGGCATCATCAAAAATGATGATAAGGTTTCCGGCGAGGACTGCCGTGAGGGTATCTCCGCTATTATCTCCGTCAACCTCACCGACGCGCAGTTTGAAGGTCAGACCAAGGCAAAGCTGGGTAACGCCTATATCCGTACTTTGGTGGAGCAGATCGTGGGCGAGCAGCTCGCCACCTATTTTGAGGAGCATCCTGCCACCGCCAAGATCATTCTGGAGAAGGCAATGCTTGCAAACCGGGCAAGAGAAGCTGCTCGTAAGGCTCGGGAAAACGCCCGTCGCAAGACCGGTCTGGAATCCGGCGGTATGCCCGATAAGCTTCAGGACTGCAACGAGAAGGACCCCTCTCTGTGCGAACTGTACATCGTCGAGGGTGACTCCGCTGCCGGCTCTGCCATCCAGGGCAGAGACTCCCGCTTCCAGGCCATCCTGGCAATGTGGGGTAAAATGCTGAATGTGGAGAAGGCCCGTGCCGATAAAATTTACGGCAACGATAAGCTCCGTCCTCTGATCATCGCCCTGGGCGGCGGTATCGGCGAGGACTTCGATGTGGAAAAGCTCCGCTACCACAAGGTCATCATTATGAGCGATGCTGACGTGGACGGCGCCCATATCCGCACCCTGCTTTTGACCTTCTTCTTCCGCTATATGCGTCCTATGATCGAAAACGGCTTTGTTTACTCCGCCGTTCCTCCTCTTTACAAACTCACAAAGGGCAAGACTGTCCGTGTGGCTTATTCCGACGAGGAGCGCGACCTGGTTTCTGCTGAGCTCCGTGGCGAATCCAATGCGAAGGTGGAGATCAACCGCTTCAAGGGCTTGGGTGAAATGAACAAGGACGAACTGTGGGAGACCACTATGGACCCCGAAAAGCGGACTCTGCGCCGAATCACTCTGGAAGATGCCCGCCTTGCCGATGAGATTTTCACCGTTTTGATGGGTGAGCAGGTAGAACCCCGCAAAGAGTGGATCGAAAAGAACGCAAAATACGCCATCAATATTGATATTTAATCCCAGAAAAAAGACCTGGAAAGCTTAGAATTACAGGTATTGCGATTTACAAATAAAGACATAAAGGAACGGTTTTCGTCAGTGTGGGAAAGCCTGGATGAAATTACAAAAAACGGCTGATTTCGCCGTTCCTGATCCGACCCGACTGTGCCGGGCCACCTTCCCCCCCGGGGAAGGAGTTTTGAGTGGAGGTGTCATTTTTGGCAAAGCATAACAGAAACTATAAACCTGAAGAAATTATGTACCCCGATCAGGCGATCACGGAGAGCAACCTGGTGGATGAAATGGAGAAATCCTACATCGAGTACGCCATGAGCGTCATCGTGGGCCGTGCTCTTCCGGATGTCCGAGACGGTCTGAAGCCGGTTCACCGCCGAATTCTGTACACGATGTACGAATCCGGCCTGACTTCCGATAAGCCTTTCAAGAAGTCCGAAACCTGCGACGGTGATGTGCTTGGTAAGTACCATCCCCATGGCGACGGCTCTGTGTATGATGCAATGGTCCGTCTGGCGCAGGACTTTTCCATGCGCTATATGCTGGTGGACGGCCACGGCAACTTCGGTTCTGTGGACGGCGACCCTGCGGCTGCCTACCGTTACACCGAGGCCCGGCTTTCCAAGCTCTCCAACCAGATGCTCCGTGACATCGATAAGGAGACTGTGAACTGGGATCCCAACTTCGACGAATCCCGGAAAGAGCCCCGGGTACTGCCCAGCCGTTTCCCCAACCTCTTGGTGAACGGCTCCAACGGTATTGCCGTTGGTATGGCCACCAACATTCCTCCCCATAACCTGACGGAGGTGATCAACGCCTGCGTGGCAGTGAACGATGATCCCGAGATCACCATGGTGGACCTGATGGAACATATCTCCGGCCCGGATTTCCCCACCGGCGGTATCATTATGGGCAGAAGCGGCATCCGCGCCGCCTACGCTACCGGCCGTGGCAAGGTAGTGGTCCGCGCCCGTACCGAGTTTGAGGAATTCGGCAACGATCGGGTGCGCATTATCGTGTCCGAGCTGCCTTATCAGGTTAATAAGCGTCAGCTTATCAAGACCATTGCCGACCAGGTCAACGAAAAGCGCCTGGAGGGTATTTCCGACCTGCGCGATGAGACCGACCGCAACGGTATGCGTATCGTGATCGAGCTGAAAAAGGACGCAAATCCCCAGGTCGTGCTGAATAATCTCTTCAAGCAGACAGCGCTGCAAAGCAGCTTCGGCATTATTATGCTGGCTCTGGTGGATGACCAGAAGCAGCCCAGAATCCTGTCCCTGCGTCAGATCATCGATGAGTACCTGACCTTCCAGATGGAAGTGCTGACCCGTCGCACCCGGTACGATCTCCGCAAGGCCCAGGAGCGTGCCCACCTGTTGGAGGGCCTGCTGATTGCCCAGGATAATATCGACGAAGTGATCCGCATTATCCGTTCCGCCTATGACGATGCCAAAGAAAAGCTGATGGCGCGTTTCGGCCTTTCCGATGTTCAGGCCCAGGCAATTCTGGATATGCGCCTGAAGGCCCTGCAGGGCCTGGACCGTGAAAAGCTTCAGGCGGTATACGACGAGCTGCAGAAGAAGATCGCCTACTATCAGGATCTTCTGCCAAATCCCGAAAAGCTCCGGGGCGTGCTTCGTGAGGAGCTCATCGCCGTCCGTGACAAGTTCGGCGACGACCGCAAGACCGAGATTCAGGACATCGAGGATGATATCGACATCGAGGACCTGATCGAAGAGGAGCAGTGCGTCATCACCATCAGTAAGCAGGGCTATGTCAAGCGTATGCCCGTGGACACCTATCGGACGCAGAGCCGTGGTGGTCGTGGCGTCAACGCCCAGAACCTGAAGGATGAGGACTATGTCAAGAGCCTGAACGCAGCTTCTACGCACGATCATATTCTGTTCTTCACCGACCTGGGTCGTGTCCACCACCGCAAGGGTTACCAGATCCCCGAGGCCGGCCGAACCGCCCGAGGCACCGCAATGGTGAATATCCTGCCCCTTGAGCAGGACGAGCGCGTCACTGCAATGGTGATCACCCGGGAGTTTAATGCCGAAGAGTACCTGATGATGGTCACTCGAAAGGGTACTGTCAAGCGTATTCCCCTGGTGGCACTCAATACCCGCCGCCGTACCGGCATCCGCGCCATCACCCTGGATGAGGGCGACCAGCTGATCAATGTGATCCGCACCGGCGGTAACGATAATATTATCCTGGCTACTGCCGACGGTATGGCCATCTGCTTCAACGAAAATGATGCCCGCCCCATGGGCAGAGATGCCACCGGCGTTCGCGGCATTGCGCTGGGCGAGGGTGATCGGGTCATCGGTGCAGAGAAGGTGGAAGAGGGCAAGACCCTGCTGACCGTTACCGAAAACGGCTTCGGTAAGCGCACAGAGCTGCCCGAGTATCTGCGTACCGGCCCCGACGGTGAGAAGATCCCCCAGAGCCGTGGCGGTAAGGGCCTGAAGAACTACAACATCACTCCCAAGACCGGCCGCGTTGCCGGCTGCCGTGTGGTCAGCGATACCGATGATGTGATGCTGATCGAAAACGGCGGTGTGATCATCCGTGTGCCTGCAAACTCCATCAACATCTATAAGCGAGATGTTCAGGGCGTCATCATTATGCGTATCGAAGAGGGCAACAAGCTGGTGTCCCTGGAGCGCGTGGAGACCATCAGCGAGGAGACCGCAGAGTGAAAACTGTAACACTGTATACCGACGGTGCTTGTTCCGGCAATCCCGGCCCCGGTGGCTGGGGAGCCATCCTGGAGTATAATGGGGTGGAGAAGGAGCTTTCCGGCGGAGAGGATAGCACCACCAACAACCGGATGGAGCTGACCGCTGTGATCCGGGGGCTGGAGGCCCTGAAAGAGCCTTGCATTGTGGAGCTTTACTCCGACAGTAAGTATGTCATTGACGGCCTTTCGAAAGGTTGGGCAGAAAGCTGGCGGGCAAAGGGTTGGCGTAAGGCGGATAAAAAGCCTGCATTGAATCCTGATCTTTGGGGAACGCTCCTGGATCTGGCGGCAAAGCATACGCTCCACTACCACTGGGTCAAGGGCCACGCAGACAACCCGAAGAACAACCGTTGCGACCAGTTAGCGGTTGCCCAATGGCAGTCTCTTAAATAACCAACCTCGTAGGGCGGGTCAAGACCCGCCCCTACCAAACACAGCAAAACCCACAGTAGGGGCGAGTCTCGACTCGCCCTAACCAAGCACAGAGAAACCTACAAAAGGGGGTCGGGAGATGTATTTACCCATCGGAAACGATATGTCTGTGCGGACATCGGCGGTGATTGGCATTTTCGATATGGACAACACCACCACCTCCAAGCGGACCCGGGATTTCCTGCGCCGCGCCCAGGAGGAGGGCAATGTGATCTCCTGCGATGACCTGCCGAAAAGCTATGTGGTGACGGTGGAGTATGGAATGCTCCGGATCTACGAATCCGTCTATTCCGTCAGCACCCTCCAAAAGCGACTGAAAAAATAAAAAAGAGGACCTGGGTGGTCCTCTTTTTTGCATTGGATCGCCGGAACGGTTCCGCTCCTGGGGTCTGCCGCTGTTTACAAAAAATTCACCGCAAAAGGGAAAAAGTGTAGTATAATAGAAAAAAGCCATTAAAGGAGGATGTTTTTATGTCCTATTGTGTTCTGATCGTGGAAGATGATGTTCATATCCGGGAGCTTTTGAAGCTGTATCTGGAAAAAGAGGGCTACATTGTCCGCACGGCTGCCGATGGCCGCCTGGGTCTGGACGGTTTTCGCCGGGAGCGTCCTGATTTGATCCTGCTGGATGTGATGATGCCGGGTATGGATGGTTGGGAGGTCTGCCGGATCGTCCGGGCGGAGAGCCAGGTGCCGGTGATCATGCTCACCGCAAAAAGTGAGACCGATGATAAAGTGATGGGCCTCAAGGCCGGCGCTGATGACTACATCACAAAACCCTTTGAAATGAAAGAGGTGCTGGCTCGCATCGAGGCGGTGTTGCGTCGCAGCGGCTGCGAGGAGCCTGCAAAGGCCCGCCGCCTGGTGTTTGACAACCTGATCATCGATATGGAGGCCTTTGAACTCACTGTTCGGGATAAAAAGATCGACATTCCTCCCAAAGAGATGGAGCTGCTGTACTACCTGGCCGCCACTCCCAATCGGGTCTACACCCGCAATCAGCTGCTGGACGAGGTGTGGGGCTTCGACTATTTCGGCGATTCCCGCACTGTGGATGTCCATATCAAGCGCCTTCGTGAGAAGCTGGAGGGCGCATCCGATAAGTGGAGCGTGAAAACGGTCTGGGGTGTAGGCTATAAATTCGAGGTCGTGTAAGTATGAAAACAACATTTCGCCGTGTTTTTGTGTCGGCCGCCGCGATTTTGCTGGTGGCGATGCTGATCGTCGGCCTTTCTTTCCAATTTTTGGCCCACCGCTATATGCAGGAGTGGTCTCAGGATAATTTAAAGCGTGAGGCCGAGGCGCTGGTGCAAATCACCACAGACTATGTGGCAAAGGGCGAACTTACCGGACGGGATTTTTATCTGAGTCTCCGGGCCTGCACCGATGCCACCGGCAGTGACGCCGTGATCTGCGATGGGCTGGGTCGCCTGGTGCTTTGCTCCGACGCCCCGGAGGGCTGTGAGCACATCGGCCTGGCGGTGGACAAAGTATTTCTCAACAAAATTAAAACCGAAGGCTGCTACGAGACTGTGGGCATGGTCAAGGGTCTTTACCCCGAGCGCCGTACTGTGGTGGCGTTGCCGGTGTATGACAACGCCCAAAACATCATCGGCATCGTGCTGGTGTCCGCACCGGCCACGGATATTCGGGATATGTTCTGGGATATGACCAAGATCTACCTGGTGGTGGCTCTGCTGGTGCTGATCGCCGCCCTGACGGTTATGGTCTACAGTGCCCGCCGGATCAGCCGTCCATTGCGCAATATGGCAGAGGCGGCAGTGGATTTCGGCCAGGGTAACCTGGAGGCCCGGGTGCCTGTGGCCAAGCGTTCCCCGGTGGAGATCCAGGAGCTGACCCATGCCTTCAATAATATGGCCACTTCCCTGGAGCGCAGCGAAAAGCAGCGCCGGGAATTTGTCAGCAATGTGTCTCACGAGCTCAAGACGCCGATGACCACCATCGGCGGTTATGTGGATGGCATTCTGGATGGCACCATCCCCCCTGAGGATCAGGAGAAGTACCTGAGCCTGGTCTCCGATGAGACCAAACGCCTCCACCGCCTGGTGCGAAGCATGCTGGATATGAGCCGGGTGCAAAGCTACGGTGCATTCCCCGAGAGCCAAAAGACCCGATTTGATGCCTGCGAATGTGCCGGTCGGGTGCTGCTGAGTTTTGAGCAGAAGATCGTGGAGAAGAAAATGCAGGTGGGTGTGACCATGCCTGAAGAGCCCGTGTATACCTTTGCCGGCCAGGACGCCATTACCCAGGTGCTGTATAACCTGCTGGACAATGCGGTGAAATTCTGCCCCGAGGGCGGTGTTTTGCTGCTGGGTCTCACCACCCGGGAGGATAAGATCCTCATCACCGTGGAAAACGACGGCCCCACCATTCCTCCCGAGGAGCTGGAATGCCTCTTCGATCGCTTCCACAAGACGGACAAGAGCCGATCCCGTGACAAGGAAGGCTGGGGTCTGGGCCTTGCCATTGCCAAGAGCATTATGGACAGCCACGGCGAGGAGATTCGGGTCCGCAGTGTGAACAATAAGACCGCGTTTACCGTTACTATGCCCATTGCAAATTGACGGCAGCGAAAAAATAGTGTATGCTAAGGGCAAAGAGAGAGGATGGTGCCGGTATGGAACACATTTTTGAGCGAAAATTTGAGATCAGCGAGCCTTTGACCGACGGCTACCGGCGGCTGCACCCTGCCGCCATCTTGTATATGATGCAGGAGACCGCCGGGGACCATTGTAAGCAATTAGGCGTGCAGGATGAAAACTTAGGGGAGAAGTTTTGGGCGGTGCTGCGCTACCGGGTAGAGGTGGACCGGCTGCCTCGCCTGGGGGAAATCGTGACCGTGCGCACCTGGCCCCTGCCCACCACCCGGGTGGCGTTCCCCAGGGCGGCGGAAGCTCTGGATGAAAACGGCAACCGGCTGTTCCGGCTGGTGAGCCTTTGGGTGCTGATGGATGAAAACGATCGTCAGATGGTGCTCCCGGCAAAAAGCGGCGTCAGTGTTCCCGGCATGATCACCGGCACTGAGCTGGAGATTCCCGCCGGTATCCGCGCCGTTCCCGGGGAGAAGATGACGGCCCGGATCGTCACCGAACACGAGATCGACAAAAATCGCCATATGAACAACACCCAGTACCTGAGCTGGGCTATGGAACTGATACCCAGGGAATTTGAGAAAGAACACGAGCTCAGAGCCTTTACCGCGTGCTATTTCAGCGAGGCAAAATTCGATAACGAATTGGCCCTTTGCTGGACCCTCAGCGAGGAAAACGGACTGTACTTAGACAGCTACCGCATCAATGGTGACGAGGTTGACAGAGGCGATCGGGTATTCTCCACAGAAATGAAATTCGACCGCGTTATGTAAACAAGAAGGCAATCCTGCAAAATCCGACATTTTTCCACAAAACAAGAAAAACCCCTTGCAAAACAGCCGTTTGCAAGGGGTTTTACTGTTTCTTCTGTGGAAAACCTTGTGGAGAATGTGGATAACTGATGAGAAAATAACGGGAAATATCGCCATAATTTTTGCGTTATGTTAATCGATATTCTGTTATCACAGAGGTCCCATTTCCCAGAATTCCTGATGGCTTGCAGCCTGGCCGGGCTGCAAAGTGGTCACGGTTCCCACGGTCTCAAGCTCCATAAATTTGACGCCCATGTAGAGCTCAAAATTGCAGCCGCCGTCGGGACATTCCTCTACGGTGTGGGTAGGGAAGAAAAGGGTGAATTTCTGACCGTAACCGGTGTAGGTGGCGACGCCCTCAGGGGTGTAGAGACCCAGCTTGCAGTAGTCGGTCAGGGGCTGGTAGGTGGCAACGAGACGGCTCTTTTCAAATTGGAGCCGGGGGTCGTGGACATTGGTGTTGGCCCAGAGATTGATCCGGCGGCGAGGGGTGTAATCGCCGGGGTCGGTGCCCCAGAAGGCGACCTCTGCGTTGCCGGGCTTGAGGGTGTTAACGCCCCAGGTTGCGCAGGTCATTGCCTGTTCGCCGCAGTTTTTCACCTCTTGGGTCAGGCAGACCTTGCCGTTTTCAAAGGTAACGGTCAGGCTCTTTTCAATGTGGAGCCAGGGCTCTTCCTTTTGGGTCACCTTTGCGCCGTTGGAGAGAAGCTCGTAGGAAACCGGGTCGTTGTCCGGACAGTAGGAAAGGTCGCTTTCCGGTGCTGTCCACAGCCGATGGCCGCCGTAAAGCCGCCAGCCCGAGGGGGTTACGAAATGGTCCGACAGATCGTTGGGCTGGACATAGAAAATGTTTTCCATACCCACCACGCTGAGATGGACGATCCGGATGCCGAAATCCAGGGCGATACCAATGCGGGTGTTATAATCTTCCAAAAACAGAACCTTGCCCCACTGGGCAGTGTCCAAAATCTCGTGCTTCATAAAATACCTCTCTGAGCGGTTGTTGCGAGCCCCGAAGGGGAGATAGCGCCGCTTAAATGATTGCGCAGAGGCTTGCGGCCTTTACGGCATCGGCGGCACGACGGAGATCTGCCACAGTAGCGCCCTCCAGGATCTTGGTGTACATAGCAATGATCAGCTTTGCAAGCTCGCAATCCCCTTCCAGATTGGAAACTTCCTTCAGGACGCGCTTTGCTGCATCCGGACCCTGCTCCATACCCTCAGCTTCCTTGATGTAACGGTGCAGACCTGCAGCAGCACCCACAGCGATGTATGCGGGGGTGATGCCCTGGGTCAGTGCCAGGGAGGCGGAGCCGATGAGACGGTCATCGGGGCTGAGCTTACGGCCGGGGCCACCGCCAACACGGGCGCAGGTATCCTGGAGAGCAGCGTTGGTGAAACGGCCCATCAGGTCGGTGATGTGCATTACGATATCTTCCATCTTTACGCCGTACTTCTTGGTCAGAGCCACAGCGCTCTCGGTCATGGCGTTCTGCACCAGAACGCGGACATCTGCCACATCGATGGACTGGTAGATGTACTGCAGACCCAGCAGGTCGCCCAGGTAAGCGCAGGTAGCGTGACCCATATTATGGATGTAGAGCTTGCGCTTGATGTAGAAATCGAAGGGCTCGAAGGGAACCATATTCTTGATCTCAGGAACACCGCCCTTGAAAGCAGCCTTGTCGGTGGGCAGGAATCCGTAACGCTCCACGCAGACGCGCATAGGCTCGCCGTCCTTCATCTCCTCGGTCTGGACAGGCACCATACGGCCGATGGAAGCTTCCACCAGACCCACGGTCTCATCAAACTTCTTGCATTCGTCTTCGGAGAGCTGTTCCTTGATCATACGCTCCACCACCAGGTTGGCGTCCATCAGGTTCTCGCAGACGATGATGTTCAGGGGTGCGCCGTTTGCAGCCCAGCGCTTACGCAGACCGGCAACGATGTTGGGCACGATGAACTTCAGGATACGGGCGCCGACAGCGGTAGCCATAATGTCGCAAGCGGCAATGGCGTCGGAGACAGCCTCCATATCGTTACCGTTCAGAGCGGTGACATTCTCGATCATCACATCTTCGTGACCGGTGCTGGAGACATAACGGATGGGGTAGCACTCTTTTTCCTGCAGGTGCTTGACTACAGGCTCTGCCACATCCACAAAAGTGACCCGGTAGCCGGACTGGCTCAG
>JAZRZW010000067.1:0-5809 GCA_045601585.1 Faecousia sp.
GCCCAAAGACCGCCGCAGGTCGGCTTTCTTGATCTTATTGATATTGATGCCGTCATAGCGGATCTTGCCATCGGCAATATCGTAAAAACGATTGATCAGGTTGGTAATGGTGGTCTTGCCGGCGCCGGTGGCACCCACGAATGCGATCTTCTGACCGGGATGGGCATACAGCGTCACATCACGGAGCACCGTTTTCTCAGGCACATAGGCAAAATCCACCTCGGTCATGGTGATGTCGCCCTTGTGCTCCGTGTAGGTAACCGAGCCGTCTGCCTGATGGGGATGCCGCCAGGCCCAATGGCCGGTGCGCTCTGCGCACTCCGTCAGGTTGCCGTACTGATCCTTCTTGGCATTGACCAGGGTCACATAGCCCTCATCGGTCTCGGACTCTTCGTCCATCAGCTCAAAGATTCGCTCTGCACCTGCCAAAGCCATCACGATGGCATTGATCTGGTTGGAAACCTGGCCGATGGGCATATTGAACTTCCGGCTCAGCAGCAAAAATGCCGCCAGACCGCCCAAAGTCAGGAGATTGCCGCCGGAGGCAATGGCCAGATAGCCGCCCACCACCGCCAGAATGGTGTACTGGATATAACCCAGGTTGTTATTCACCGGGCCCATCATATTGGTAAAGGCACCGGCCTTGAAGGCATTTTGCCGCAGGGTCTCATTGATGCCGCCGAACTCATCCTTACAGATTTCTTCCCGGCAGAACACCTTGACCACGCGCTGGCCGGAGATCATCTCTTCCACATAGCCGTTGACCTTGCCCAGCGCCCGCTGCTGTCCGATGAAGAACTTGGCAGAGCGGGAAGCCACGCTCTTGGTGATATAGAGGATGCCCACAGCAGTCAGCACCACCACACCGGTGAGGATCGGGGATGCCTTGATCATCAGGGCAAACACCGATACCATGGTTGCAATGGAGGAAATGCAGTTGCGCAGCCCCTGGGTGATCATCTGACGCAACGTGTCGATATCCGAGGTATAGCGGCTCATCACATCGCCGGCGGGATGGGAGTCGAAATACCGGATGGGCAGGGTCTGCATATGCCGGAACATATCGTCACGGATCTTCTTCTGCATACCCTGGCCTACCTTCACCATCAATATATTATAGAGGAAGGCAGAGACGATGCCCAGCAGGTAGATCACGCCCATACCGATGAGGAATTTGACCAATTCCGACATGGGTTTTTGGGGGGCAATATAGTTGTTGATCAGGGGATCGATGGAATAGCTGCTGATCGCGGTGGCCAGGGAGGAAATCAGAATGCAGATCACCACCAGGACCATACTGGCCCGATAGGGCTTCATATAGGAAAGCAGCCGCAAAAGGGTCTTTTTGGGGTCTTTGGCCTTGCGGCCGTCGCCTTTCATCTTAATAGGAGGCATTATTCCTCGCCTCCTTTCACCTGGGATTCATAGACTTCCCGATAAATATCAGAGGACTGGAGCAGCTGGCCGTGGGTACCCCAGGCGGCCACCTTGCCGCCATCGAGCACCACGATCATATCCGCATCCTGGACAGAGGCCACACGCTGGGCAATGATCAGCTTGGTAATGTCCGGAATCTCCTCCCGGAAAGCCTTGCGGATCATCGCATCGGTGTGGGTATCCACCGCAGATGTGGAGTCGTCCAAAATCAAAATCTTGGGCTTTTTGAGCAGTGCTCTTGCGATACAAAGACGCTGCTTCTGACCGCCGGAGACGTTGGTGCCGCCCTGCTCGATGTGGGTGTCGTAGCCGTCGGGGAAGGCGGCGATGAAATCGTGGGCACAAGCCAGCCGGCAAGCTTGTTCCATCTCTTCGTCGGTTGCGTCGGGGTTGCCCCAACGAAGGTTTTCCTTAATCGTGCCGGAAAACAGCACATTCTTCTGCAGCACCATGGAAACCTGATCCCGGAGGGCATGAATGTCATATTCCCGCACATCCACACCGCCCACCTTCAGTGTACCTTCGGTGACATCATAGAGGCGGGGGATCAACTGCACCAGGGTGGATTTGGAAGAACCGGTGCCACCCAAAATGCCCACGGTCATGCCGGAGGCGATATGGAGATCAATGTCATCGAGGGCGTTTCTGCCGGCAGTCTTTGCATAGCGGAAAGAAACATTTTCAAAATCAATAGAGCCGTCTTTTACCTCAAGCACTGGGTTTTCCGGATTTTTCAGGTCAGGTTCTTCGGTGAGCAGTTCATAGGCACGGCGCATAGGCGCACGGCTCATGGTGAACATCACAAACACCATGCTCATCATCATCAGACCCATCAGGATCTGGCTGGTGTAGGTAAACATTGCGGTAAGTGCCGCAGTATCCAGTTCGCCGCCCACCACCAATTTGGCGCCCAGGTAGGAGATCACGATGATGCAGGTGTAGACGCTGAACTGCATCAGGGGGTTGTTGAAGGCCATGATCCGCTCGGCCTTGGTAAAGTCATTGTAGATGGATTCGGAGGTCTCGTCGAACTTCTCCATCTCCCGCTCCTGGCGGACAAAGGATTTCACTACCCGCACGCCGCGAACATTTTCCTGCACCACATTGTTGAGCTTGTCGTAAGACTTAAAGACTCTTTCAAAAATGGGGTGGACCAGCTTGATGAGAATCGCAAGACCGGCGGCAAGCAACGGCAGCATAACGCAGTAGATCACGCTAAGCCGGGGGCTGATCCGGAACGCCATCACCAGGGCCATCACCAGCATCACCGGGGTGCGGAAGATCATCCGGATGGACATCTGGAAAGTCATCTGCAGTGTGGCCACATCAGAGGTCATACGGGTGACGATGGAGGAGGTGGAAAACTTATCGATATTGGAAAAATCGTAAGTCTGCACCTTATGGAACATATCGTGACGCAGATTCCGGGCAAAACCCGTGCTGGCATAGGCTGCAAAAAAGGCCGAGCCCACACCGAAAATCAAACTGCAAAGGGCGCAGACCGCCAGCTGACCGCCGTATTTCCATACCGCCGCCATATCGCCGGGGCCAATGCCCCAACGCAGCAACTCTGCCAACACCAGCGGAATAAAGACTTCCATAGTGACCTCGCCGATCATACAGATCGGACTCAGCAGCGCTGCCCATTTGTACTCCCGGACACTCCGGGCCAAGCGTTTTATCATGGCAAACACTCCTTGATTATACTTTTCTATATTCTACCACCACAATATTTTATTTGCAATACGCCCGAAAAAAGTTTACAATTATTACGGCGAGAACCCAGGGTGCGGATTTCTTCGGAATCCTCGACAACAAATTACGCACCTGAATGTCCACTGTCAATTTCTACCGGAGGTATCCTATGTTCGCAGATTGTCATATGCATATGGTGTTGGATGGGGTGGACTGGAAACACGCCATCGGCCGCCACTGGCCCCAGCCGGATGAACCGTTCATTCGGAACACCCTGAAAACTTATCAGAATATGGGCGTGACCTACCTCCGGGACGGCGGTGACCGCTGGGGCGTAGGCGCAAAAGCCCGGCAGATCGCCCCGGAATACGGTATCACCTACCGCACCCCCCTGGCACCGCTTTGCAAAGAGGGGCACTACGGCAGATTTATTGGCGAAAAATATACCGATGCAAAAAGTTATGTAAACCTCCTGGGGCAGCAAAAAGAAGCCGGTGCCGACTTCATCAAAATTATGATCTCCGGATTATACGATTTTAACACCTTCGGGGTACTGACGGAAGATCCCTTGGAACCGGGGGAGATTCGGGAACTGATCCATATTGCCCACCAGGAGGGGATGTCGGTCATGGCCCACGCCAACGGCCCTCGCTGTGTGGAAAATGCGGCAGCCGCCGGGGTGGACAGCATCGAACACGGCGCTTATCTGGATCCCGATGCCTTGGCCGCCATGACGGATTGCGGCACGATTTGGGTGCCCACCCTGTCCACCATCGCAAATTTGCGGGGGACCGGCCGCCACCCGGATAAAGAGATCGAAAAGATCCTTGACTACACCCTCCAGGCAGTTGCAGACTATAAAGGTCTGATTGCCCCCGGCTCCGACGCCGGCGCTTTCGCCGTTCCCCACGGCACCCAAACGGAAGAAAACCTGCTCCGATCCGCCGGAGTTACCCCGGAACGCATCGACGCAGGCATTTGTGCCATTCAATCAAAATTCTAAACCTTCTTGCAGAGCTTCTTTCACGCCTGATGCGCGTGGACAACAACACGGTTTATGGATTGCTGTAATAAATAGCCAACTGTCAAAAAAAGGAGAGCCTTACGGCTCTCCTTTTTGATTACTTCAGGTAGTTGTCGATTGCTTCGGCGCCCTTCTTGCCTGCGCCCATTGCCAGAATGACGGTTGCTGCACCGGTAACGGCATCGCCGCCGGCGAACACGCCATCACGGGTGGTCATCTCGTCCTCATTTACGATCAGGCAACCCTTGCGGTTGGTCTCCAGACCGGGAGTGGTGGTGCGGAGCAGGGGGTTGGGGCTGGTACCCAGAGACATGATCACGGTGTCGACCTCCAGCTCGAACTCGCTGCCGGGAACCTCGATGGGACGGCGGCGGCCAGAAGCATCAGGCTCGCCCAGCTCCATACGGATGCACTTCATAGCCTTCACCCGGCCATTCTCGTCGCCAATGATCTCGATGGGGTTGCACAGAGTCTTAAACTCGATGCCCTCTTCCTTTGCGTGGTGCTTTTCCTCAGCACGGGCAGGCATTTCAGCCTCGCCACGGCGGTAAACAACATAAACATTGTCAGCACCCAGACGCATTGCGCAGCGGGCAGCGTCCATAGCCACGTTACCGCCGCCAACAACGGCAACCGCCTTAGACTTGATCACAGGAGTGTCAGCCTCTTCGGTGTAAGCCTTCATCAGGTTGGTACGGGTCAGGTACTCGTTGGCAGACATAACGCCCACCAGACTCTCGCCGGGGATGTTCATGAACATGGGCAGGCCTGCGCCGGAACCCACGAAAATTGCCTTATAACCCATCTCAAACAGCTCGTCGATGGTCAGAACACGGCCGATAACCATATTGGTCATCACTTCCACGCCCTGAGCCTCCAGCTTCTTGACCTCGTTGGCCACGATCGCCTTAGGCAGACGGAACTCGGGGATGCCGTACACCAGCACGCCGCCGGCAGTATGCAGCGCCTCGAACATGGTGACCTCGTAGCCCTTCTTAGCCAGGTCGGATGCAGCAGTCAGGCCGGCAGGGCCGGAACCCACAACAGCAACCTTCTTGCCATTGGAAGCAACCTTGTCGGGCATTGCGTTCACATTCTCACGGTACCAGTCAGCAACAAAGCGCTCCAGACGGCCGATGGCAACGGGCTCACCCTTAATGCCACGGATGCACTTGCACTCACACTGGCTCTCCTGGGGGCAAACACGGCCGGAAAGGGCGGGCAGCGCATTGGTGGAGGTGATGATTTCGTAAGCAGCCTTAAAATCGCCCTCCTGAACCTTCTTGATGAACTCAGGAATACGGACATTCACAGGGCAGCCTTCCACACACTTAGGATTCTTGCAGCCCAGGCAGCGGTTGGCCTCTTCGATGGCCTGCTCGGGGGTGTAGCCCAGGGCTACTTCCTTGAAGTTACGGGCACGGACCTTGGGATCCTGCTCGGGCATAGGGGTCTTTACTAAAGTCATGTTAGCCATTACAGTTTCCTCCTTACTTGAGCAAAGCCTTACCCATGGCTTCCATGCGGCAGGTGTGATTTTCCTTGACCTCTGCTTCCCGGCAGCGGTAGGTGGAGTTGCGGCTCATCAGCTCGTTGAAATCAACCTTGTGGCCGTCGAACTCGGGGCCGTCCACGCAAGCAAACTTCACTTCG
>JAZRZW010000068.1:0-9010 GCA_045601585.1 Faecousia sp.
AGAATATCGACACCGGTATGGGTCTGGAGCGTCTGGCTGTGGTATGCCAGGATGTGGACAGCCTGTTCGATGTGGACACCGTAATGAATATCACCAACCATGTAACTGCCATTACCGGTGCTTCCTATGGTCAGAGCACCAAGACCGATGTGAGCCTGCGTGTCATCACTGACCATATCCGTGCATCTACCTTTATGATTGCTGACGGTGTGCAGCCCACCAACGAGGGCCGTGGCTATGTTCTGCGCCGTCTGCTCCGTCGTGCGGCCCGTCACGGCAAGCTCCTGGGTGTCAATAAGCCTTTCCTGTTCGAGGTGGTGGAGACTGTCATCAAGGAGAATGAGAACCACTACACCTACCTGCGTGAACGTGCTGAGCATATCATTCGCGTGGTGAAGAATGAAGAAGAGAACTTTGCCCGTACCATCGATACCGGTATGCGTATCTTCGGCGAGAAACTGGCTGAGCATAAGGCAAACGGCGAGACGGTGTTCTCCGGTGAGGACGCATTCCTGCTGGCCGATACCTACGGATTCCCCATCGACCTGACTGTGGAGATGCTGGAAGAAGAGGGTATGACTGTCAATATGGAGCGCTTCACGCAATGCCGTGAGGAGCAGCGAGTTCGAGCTCGCGAGGCTCGTAAGGCTCTGGGCGATCTGGGCTGGGCCGGTATTGATTTCGGCAGCGATGTAACTGCTACCAAGTTTGTTGGCTATGATGCCAATGTGAGTGATGCCAAGGTGGTTGCCGTATGCGTAGGCGACGAGGTTACCGGTTCTATCGCCGGCGGCGAAAAGGGTGTCCTTGTTTTGGATAAGACTCCTTTCTATGCAGAAATGGGCGGCCAGGCAGCAGACCATGGTGTGATTTTGCTGGGCGAGAGCCGCTTTGAGGTTACCGATGTCCAGAAGGATAAGGGCGGCAGATACCTGCATACCGGCACTATGCGTGGCGGAGCGATCAAGACCGATGATCTGGTTTGCGCTTCTATCGATGTAGAACGCCGCAGGGCAATTATGCGTGCCCACTCCGCAACGCACCTGCTGCAGAAGGCTCTCAAGAGCGTTCTGGGTGATCATGTCCATCAGGCCGGTTCTCTGGTGGAGCCCGATCGTCTGCGTTTTGACTTCAGCCACTATTCCGCAGTTACCGCGGAAGAGATGGCAAAGATCGACGCAATGGTGCAGAGCGCTGTGCTGGAAGGCTATAATATCGATGTGCGCGAGATGCCCATTGATGAGGCTAAGAAGTTGGGTGCCATGGCACTGTTTAGCGAAAAGTACGGCGATACTGTCCGTGTGGTCAATATGGGCGGCTATTCCATCGAACTGTGCGGTGGTACTCACCTGAGCAATACTGCAATGGTCGGTCCTTTCCGTATTGAAAGCGAAGGCAGTGTGGCTTCCGGTGTCCGCCGTATTGAGGCAATTACCGGTAAGGTTTGCCTGGCTGAAATGGAGCTGGCCCGCCAGAGAGTTTATAATGCCTGCGCAGTTTTGAAGACGAAGCCCGCTGAAATGGCACAGAAGCTGGAGAGCCAGGTGGAAGAGATCAAGGCGCTCAAGCGTGCTATCGAGGCATATAAGGCTCGTGAGACTGCCGGCGAGGCAGACCGAATCCTCTTTGGTGCAAGAACTATGGGCGATCTCCATGTGATCACTGCTGTGATTCCCAATGCCGATGCAGGCAAGCTCCGTCAGATGGGCGATACTCTGCGGGATAAGGATTCCTCCGTGGTTGCAGTCCTGGCCTCTGCCGGTGATGAGAAGATCACCTTCCTGGCAGTTTGCGGCAAGGATGCCATTGCCAAGGGTATGAAGGCAGGCGAGCTGGTGAAGCTGGTTTGTACTGAGTGCGGCGGCAGCGGCGGCGGTAAGCCGGACTCTGCTATGGGTGGCGGTAAGGACGCTACTAAGTTGGATAATGCGATGGCTCTCGTGGACGATTTCGTGGCATCCAAGCTTTCTTAATGTAACTCATTGGGGCACTGCCGCTGGGCGGTGCCCCAATTTTTCAAAGAGAGGAGGGAAAACAGATGCGTGTGATTATGTGGCTGGCCATTGGCGCCGTGATTGCATGTATAACGGGTGTTTACTTTGTTTCCGGTTGGTGGCTGCTGTTGCTGGCGGCATTTTGTGCCGCGGCGGCAATTCCTCTGTTTTTCTTCCGCACCAAGCTGACAAAGCTGATCACGGTGGCGTTAATAGGCTGTACCGTCGGTCTGTTGTGGTTTTGGTGCTTTGATCACTTTTACCTCAGTGGCGCAAGAGCGTTTGATGGGGAGATAGTTGCCACAACTGTGGAAGTGATCGATTATAGCTATGAGACAGATTACGGTTTTGGCACCGATGGAAAGATACGCCTCGATGGTAAGACTTATCGCGTTCGTTTTTATTCCGATGGGGAAGCTTATGCTCCCGGTGATGTGGTAGAGGGGAAATTCTCGTTACGGTTTACAGCAACCGGCGGGGAAAAAGCTCCAACCTACCATCAGGGAAAGAGCATCTTCCTTTTGGCAAATTGCAATGAACCTTTGCAGGTTGAGAAATGCCAAAAACTGCCGATGCGGCATTGGGTTGCCGGAATGCGCAGAGGAATCTATAAGGCGATAGATGATGCATTTCCTGACGATACCGAAGGTTTTGCCAGAGCACTGCTGTTAGGCGACAGCAGTAAACTCAGTTCCCGGGAAGATGAAGCCTACGCCACAAGTGGCATTCGGCATGTGATTGCGGTGTCAGGTTTACATGTGTCGATCTTGTGTACGCTTTTGTATATTGCAACAGCGGAAGAGAAGGTCTCCACATTGCTTTTTGGCATTCCAATGCTGATCTTATTTGCAGCGCTGGCGGGGTTTACACCTTCAGTAACGCGCTCAGTGGTAATGCAAGGCCTTCTGATGATCGGACTTTCCATCAATCAGGAATACGATCCACCCACGGCGCTTGGGTTTTCTGTGCTCATTATGCTGGCGGTGAATCCGTTGGTAATCACATCGGTGAGTTTCCAGCTCTCCGCAGGATGCACGGTGGGCATTCTGGCGTTCTCGGGAAGAATCCACCGGTATATTCTGAAAAACACACCCCTCGGCCCAGCCAAAGGCAAGTCCCGCAGGGCAAGAATGACCCGCCGTTTTGTCAGCAGTATTTCAATCTCCCTCAGTGCTACCATCGTCACAACACCGTTGTGTGCATTATACTTTGGCAAAGTCAGTCTGGTGGGTGTTTTGACCAATTTGCTGACTCTTTGGGTGATATCCTTTATATTCTACGGAATTATGGCAGCAGGTTTGCTTGCTGTGATCTGGAGACCCTTAGGGCAGATCGTAGCGTGGGTTATGTCCTGGCCTATTCGCTATGTGCAATTTACAGCCAAGTGGATGTCTAAGATTCCTTATGCCGCGGTATACACCAACGATATCTATGTGGTCGCGTGGCTTGTTTTTGCTTACATACTTCTGTTTGTCCTGCTCCGCAACAAGACGAAACGCCCTTTTATGACCCTTAGTTGTATTGGCTTGGGACTTGTTGTGTGTCTGACTTTTTCCGGCCTGGAGCATAAAAATACCCAGTATTGCGTTATGGTGCTGGATGTTGGCCAGGGGCAGTGCGTTCTGCTGCAAAGTGGCGATCAGGCCTATCTTGTGGATTGCGGCGGCGACAGCGGGGCTATGGCTGCGAATACTGTGACAGAGACAATGCGCTCGGAGGGGATCGACAAATTAGACGGTGTGATCCTGACTCATTATGATGCGGACCATACGAATGGTCTGCTGAAGCTGTTGCAGGAGGTTCGGGTGGACCGCTTGTATCTGCCGGATGTCACATCAGGGACAGATATAAAGGATCAAATTTTGAATAGTTGGGGTCATATCGCGTATATGGTCAATAACGATCTGTTTTTGCAAATTCCCAACGGAAAAATCAGCATTTTCGGGCCGGAAAATGCACCCAGCGAGAACGATAACAGTTTATGTGTCTTGTATCAGGTGTCTGATTGTGATATACTGATTACAGGCGACAGAGCCACACAGGGAGAAAAAGCCTTGTTGGAACGGGTCCAGCTGCCGAAGTTGGAAATTTTGATCGTGGGCCATCACGGATCAGAGCATTCTGCATCTATGGAATTGCTGAGTGCATTGCAACCGGAAGAAGCAGTGATCTCTGTCAGCAAGGATAATTCTTTTGGCCATCCTGCAAACGCAACTCTTTTGCGACTCCGGATGTATGGGTGCAGAATATGGCGGACAGATCTAAACGGAACAATTCGATTTAAGGGGTGAGTACCGTGGCAAAAAAAGAAACAAATAATGCAGGTTTGCAAACATTGAAGCAGCAGCTGCGGGAAAAGAATCCCGGCAGAATGTACTTCTTTTATGGTGAGGAAACCTTCCTGCTGCATCATTATCTGGGGCAACTGAAGAAACTTCTTATCGATCCTTTGACGGAGTCCTTTAACTACCATAAGCTGAATAACGAAACTTTCACAGTGGAAGGGTTCGTGGATTGTGTAGAGAATTTACCTATGATGGCGGAGTCCACCCTCGTTGTAGTGGATGAGGTGGATCTGTTTTCTTTGCCGGAAGCCGATCGGCAAAGAGTGGCAGAAACTCTTTCCGATATTCCCGAATACTGCACGATTGTTTTTACCTATATTGCAAAAGAGTGGTCGCCGGATAAGCGGGTCAAGAAATTGTATGAAGCGCTGATGTCCAACGGCCAACCGGTGGAATTTGCCAAGCAGGATCAGAGAGACCTGATCCCTTGGATTACCAGGCATTTTGCTGCAAACGGAAAGAAAATCACGCCCAATCTGTGCAGTTATCTCATTGAGATCACCGGCGGCACTATGACAACATTGGCCGGTGAGATTTCAAAGATCTCTGCGTATTGTGGAGCAGACAATATTTGTCAGGCGGATATTGATGCGGTGACAGAGCCGGTGCTGGATGCTGTGGTGTATCAGATGACAGACCTTTTGGGTCAGGGCCAATACGGTGCAGCATTACAAAAGCTCCGCCAGTTGCGAAAAATGCAGGAAGCGCCGTTGTCCATTTTGGGTGCTATCGGCAATCATTTCCGGCGTATGAGTACCGCAAAGACCTTGATGGCAGCTGCCAGACCCTCCACAGAGTTGGAGCGTCTCTATAATATCAGGGAATATCCTGCCCGTAAGATTATGAATTCCTGTTCCCGGTTCTCTGATCGCTTCTATGAAAAAGCCGCAGAACTGGTTTTGGAGACGGACTATAAGCTGAAAACCTCTTTTGACGATGAGGATCGGTTGATGGAACTGCTGATCCTGGATCTTGCCCGGGAGGCCCGCAATGGTTAAAATCAAGGAAGCGATTGTGGTGGAAGGCCGTTACGACAAGAACACCCTTTCCCAAATCGTGGATGCACCGATTCTGGAGACATCAGGATTTGGTATTATGAAGGATAAAGCGCAGTTGGCTTTGCTGCAGAAAGTGGCAAAGGCACGGGGGCTGATCGTATTTACTGACCCGGACGGCGCCGGCTTTGTGATTCGTAATTTCCTGAAAGGACATATAGAACCCCAGTGTTTGAAACATGCTTATATCCCGGATATCCCCGGTAAGGAACGCCGAAAGGATAAACCGGGTAAGGAAGGCAAATTAGGCGTGGAAGGCATGACACCGGAGAGAATCCTGGAAGCTCTGCGCAGAGCGGGTGCTACAATGGATGAACAGGCGGAGCCTTCTGTACAGGCATCTATTACAAAGCAGGATATGATGGAGTTAGGCCTATCCGGAGGAAAGGATAGCCGTCTAAAGCGCCTTATGCTGGTAAAGCATCTTGAGTTTCCTGAGCATATCAGCGCCAATGCACTGTTGCAAGCATTGAATTTATTGATGACATTAGAACAACTCCGTCAGGTAATGGCGGAATTGGAGAAGAAAAATGATTGATATTCAGGTTAAAAACCTAACAAAGTTTTTTGTGATCGGGGAGAACCTCCTGGAAGATCTGAGTTTTCAGATTCAGGAAGGGGAGTGTGTGGCGATCCTGGGCCGTAACGGTTGCGGTAAGACTACCCTTCTGAAGATCCTCACCGGCGACATGGAATATGACAGCGGTGAGGTCTATGTGAATCCCCATAAGCGTTTGGGCCTGATTTCACAGATCCCCAGGTTTCCGAAAGGTTATACTGTGGAGGATGTGCTGCGGTCCGCTTTTGCAGATCTGACCGATGCGAAAATGAAGATGGAAGCCCTGGAGCAGCAAATGCAGAACGGTGCTACCCGTGAACAACTGCAGCAATATGATGTGTTGACCCAGCGCTATGAAGCCGGCGGCGGTTATGAGATGGATGTCCAGGTGGATAAAATCTGCAACGGTCTGGGCATTGTGGCCCAGCAGAGGGTACAGTTATTTGACAGTCTATCCGGTGGTGAAAAGACTCGGGTAAATCTGGCACGATTGTTGCTGGAGAAAACCGACATTTTGCTGTTGGACGAGCCTACGAACCACTTGGACCTCAAGAGCGTAGAATGGCTGGAGGAGTATATCAATACCTTCAAGGGAACTGTGTTGGCGATTTCCCACGACCGGTATTTTCTGGATCAGGTGGCTGACCGGGTCATTGAGATCGTAGACGGTCATGCTGAATTCTATTCCGGCAACTACTCGTTCTATATTGAAGAAAAGCAGGCGCGCTTTAATCTGCAGCTCAAGCAATACGAGCAGGAGCAGGCAAAGCTCAAGCAGCTGGGATTTACCGTGGAACGCATGAAGGGCTGGGGTATCAATAACCGCACCCTCTACCGCCGCGCTATGTCGATCCAGCACAGAATGGAGCGTATCCGCAAAACGGAAAAACCCAAAACTGAAAAAACAATGAAGGCGACATTCGGAGAAAAAGATTTTTCAGGCGATGTGGTATTTCAAATTAAAAATATGACCAAAGCCTTTGGCGAGCGTACATTGTTCTCGGATGTAGAACTGCGGGTGGAAGGCGGCGAACGAATTGCCCTTTTGGGTGACAATGGCACCGGTAAATCCACCTTTATCAAGTGCTTGCTTGGGGAGGAGAAATTTCAGGGCAAGCTTCAGTTTGGCCCAACAGTGAAATGGGGATACTTACCCCAGATTATTCATTTTGAGCATCCGGAGCGCACATTGTACGATACGATGCTCTATGAAAAAAACTGCACGCCTCAGAGCGCTCGTGACCGCCTTGGCGCTTTTTTGTTCCAGGGTGAAGATGTGTTCAAGACGGTAGGAAACCTTTCTGGCGGCGAGCAGTCCCGCCTGCGGCTATGCATGCTGATGGATGAGAAAATTAACCTTCTGATTCTGGATGAACCTACAAACCATTTGGACATTGCTTCCCGGGAATGGGTAGAGGCGGCCATCGAGGAATTTGAGGGCGTCTTGCTGTTTGTCTCCCACGACCGGTATTTCATCGAGAAATTTGCAGAGCGCATTTGGGTTTTGGAAGATGGCACGATTCGGGATTTCAAGTGCGGATACACGAAATACCGTTCTATCATCGAACACGAAAAGGCGATGAAAGTGCCGGAACCTACCACGCCCAAACCTAAAAAAGAGAAACCCAAGGGTGGCACCAAAGAGACTGAAAAATTGGTGCGTCGCCTTGAGCGTGAGATCGAAAAGCAGGAAAATACCATTGCACAGTTGGATGTTAAAATTGAGGCAAATGGCGCAGACTATCAGGAGCTCGCCAAACTCTACGAAGAAAAAGAACTGGCGGAGAAAGTCCTGTTTGAGCTTATGGAGCAATGGGAGGAAGTCCAGGAATGCCTGAATTAACCTATTGTTCCGCAACGCAGTCTGATATTCCTAAGATTGTTGGATTGTGCAAGGAATTGATTGATCGTTACGAGGATAAAAGTACAATCGATTATGACCGCGTTATGACTTGGGTAGGGGAGAAGGTTCGCAGCAAAATCTCTGAGTATACTTGTGTGTTTCATGGTCGGGAGAAGGTGGGATATTACCACCTGACAAAAGACAGTGAGGGCTGGGAACTGGATGATCTGTATATCCTGCCTGCTTTTCGCAATCAAGGCATCGGTTCTAAGGTTTTGCAACACTGCCTAAACCTTGTCGATGAGGCGGTGTATCTTTTTGTGTTTACAGGCAATGCCGGTGCGATTCGTTTATATGAGCGGTTTGGATTTTCCCAGACCCAAAGGGTAGGCGATACCCGAATGATTATGCGGCGGGATGGTTGACACCCGGCATGATCAGGTCTATAATATGCTTATCAAATTTTTAAGGAGTAAAGAAAATGAGTTCTTGTAACGGAAATTGTTCCAGCTGCAGCAGCTCCGATTGCGGTGATC
This sequence comes from Faecousia sp., assembly GCA_045601585.1. Taxonomy (GTDB): domain Bacteria; phylum Bacillota; class Clostridia; order Oscillospirales; family Oscillospiraceae; genus Faecousia. The sequence goes on from JAZRZW010000068.1 coordinate 8,333, forward strand.
GCAAGAAGGAGAGCCTGCTGGCACAGCTGAATCCTCACGCAAAAGTTAAGAAAGTAATTGCAGTTGTTTCCGGTAAGGGCGGCGTTGGTAAGTCCACGGTTACCTCTATGCTGGCGGTTGCTATGTCCCGCAAGGGCAAGCGCGTTGGCGTTCTGGACGCAGATATTACCGGTCCTTCCGCACCTACTGCTTTTGGTGTAAATGAGTGCCGCGGAGCCACCGAGGATGGCCTGTATCCGGCTATGACAACCGGCGGCATCCAGGTCATGTCCATCAATCTGTTGCTTGACAACTCCACGGATCCCGTTCTGTGGCGTGGACCGGTGATCGCCGGTGCGGTTAAGCAGTTCTGGACAGATGTTATTTGGGAAGATGTGGATTATCTCTTTGTGGATATGCCTCCCGGAACCGGCGATGTGCCTCTGACAGTGTTCCAGAGCCTCCCTGTGGATGGCGTTGTGATTGTTACCAGTCCTCAGGATCTGGTTTCTATGATCGTATCCAAGGCTGTAAAGATGGCAAATATGATGCATGTACCTGTTCTGGGTTTCGTGGAGAACTACAGTTATCTGCAGTGCCCTGATTGCGGCAAGAAGATCCATGTTTTCGGCGAAAGTAAGCTGGATGCTGTTGCAGAGGCATTTAACCTGCCGGTGCTGGCACGGCTACCCATTGATC
>JAZRZW010000069.1:0-2088 GCA_045601585.1 Faecousia sp.
GAAGCGGCCAATTCCAAATCGATGCAGAAGGCAGAGCCGGCGATCTCCAGATCCAGCAGCTGCGGACCGGTGGCGTTCGGATCGTTGCTGAGAAGCAGGGCGACGGGGTAGATGTTCTCGTGGGAGATCATCAGGGTGGGGAATACACCCAGAACGTCGTTGGTGGTACCGTTCGGGGAGAAAAAGCGGTAGGTGGTGATCTTCAGCGCGTCGCCGTTGAATAATTCGGGAAAGGCGGTTTCGTCAAATGCCTGCTGCGCGATGCCTTTTCCAAAGGTGCGCTGTCCCACAGCGATGCCTGCACCGTAGTCCCGGATGGCACCGCTGAACAGTTCGGCGCTGCTGGCGGTGCTGCCCGTGGTCAGCAGAATAGCAGGATGCTCGGTGATACGGGGATTGATATCGGTGGTGAAGCCGTAGCGGTAATAATCCTCGCCATCACGCAGGTAGAACGTGATTTTGGCCCCCACAAAGCGGCCGGCGGTGGCGGAGCCGGAGGTGGAGGTGCCGCCGGGATTGGCAGACAGGTCAATGATCCAGGTGTTGACTGCGTCCTCATACTTGGTGATGGCCTCAGTAAAATGCTTGGGAGTCTCATCCCCGAAGCTGGTACACAGGATCAGACCGGCGGTGCCGTTGTTGGATAGGCCGGAACGCACCGTAGTTGCCACGGAGAAGGGGCGGCGGATCAGTTCCAGTTCTACCTCACGGCCGTCCTGCTTCAGTACGCGGATGATTACGGTGGTGCCCTCCTCGCCGGTGAGTAGGGAGGTAGCCACCTCAGAGGAGGTCAGCTTCACTCCGTTGGCGGTGGTGATGATGTCACCCGCTTCCAGTCCGGCCTGCTGGGCAGGCGTGTCCTCCAGCACGGAGGTGATCAGCATGCCCTTGAGATTCTCCTGAATGGAGACACCGATGCCGATGGTCTTCTCGTCGTTGATGCTGTCCAGAAAGGCTTGGTATTTCTCGGCAGACAGATAGACGGTGTAGGGGTCGTTCAGCGTCCCGATCAGCTCCTCCAGCGTCTGAGCCTGGTAAGCGGCAGGGGGGAGATCGTCGATATAATAGGTATCCAGAAGCTCCCTGGCCTGTTCCACGCTCAGTGCGTGGATGGGCAGCACAAAACTGATGCAGACCAGCAAAGCGGTCAGGGAACGAAACAGCTTTTTCATGCAAGCTCCTTTCTGTAAAAAACGAATGGAAACAACAAAATATTATACTTCTTTTTTCTTATGGTTGCAAGGATTTCTGCATGGGTTTGGCAGGAAAAAACAGGTGGTGAACAGGAAAGGAAGGAAAAAGAACTCTCCCCCTCATTGACAGAAAAATGGGGGGCAATTATAATAAGGAAAATCGACTTTGGAGGGGCGCCATGGATATTCACGTCAACGACGTTCTGGAGCTGAAAAAGGAGCATCCCTGCGGCAGCCGAAGCTGGCGGGTGCTGCGGGTGGGAATGGACTTCAAGCTGCGTTGTCAGGGCTGTGGCCATGAGTTGATGCTGCCCAGAAGCAAGGTGGAGAAAAGCATAAAAAAGTGGCTGCCCGCTGAGGAGGTATGTCAACCATGAAGAAATACTGGAGCGAACGCATCCAAACCCTTGTACCCTATACTCCGGGTGAACAGCCCAAGGACCGGGTATTTATCAAGCTGAATACCAATCAAAACCCCTACCCGCCATCGTCCAAGGTCGTGGAGGCCATCCGGGGGATGGATGAACGGGCACTGCGCCTGTACCCCGACCCGGAGGCCACCGCCCTGCGGCAGGCCATCGCCGAATATCACGGTCTGAAGCCGGAACAGGTGTTTTGCGGTAACGGATCGGACGAGGTGCTGGGGCTGTGCTTTTACGCCTTTTTCACACCGGGCAAGAAAGTGGCCTTTCCCGACATCACCTACAGTTTCTATCCCGTGTATACGGAGCTGTTTGGGTTGGACTATGAGCAGATCCCCCTCAACGAGGACTTTACCCTGCCCGTGGAGAAATTCCTCGGCGGCAACGGCGGCGCGGTCATCTGCAACCCCAACGCACCCACCGGTCGCACGCTGCCTCTGACCGATATTCGCCGCATTTTGGACGCCAATCCG
>JAZRZW010000070.1:0-4141 GCA_045601585.1 Faecousia sp.
CCGCCACCCTGCGTTAAAAATGCTCGAAATACACAAAGTATTTCTGTGCTTTTTGCCTTGGCGGGCAGAATTCTCCGCCCTTTATAGGTGCGTTGCAGTTTTGAAGTGGTAACTTTTTTGATTAACAAATAACAAAATTCCAGGAATGCTGACGCATTTCGGGAATTTTTTATGCAGTTAAGCGGAAAAGGGGCCGTTCAAAACCATTTTATCAATATGGCGCGCCGCCCCTGCCGCGGCTTATTATCTTGTCTTGCCGAAAAACCTCTCGCTTTGGAGTGCTTTGCAGTTTTGATGGAAAGCATTTTTCTCGCAGGAAGGTCCGGAGTACGAAGAAATACCGGATGTATTTCAAGGACGATGGCTTTTCTGTGGAAAAAAGATTCCTTCAAAACCATATAAATCCCTATGTGAGGTCGCCCAAGGGCTCTCTTTTTTGTTAAGAATAAAACTGCATCGGATGTTTTTGCGCTCTGCGCGTCGGCTTGCGGTCAATTTACAGCGCTGATCACAAAGCCGGTGCCGTTGTGGGTAATGGTGAACTGAATATGGCCGGTGCTGTCCAGAGAGACGATGTCAGCTTGGGCGATAATGGTGTCAGAGGAATGCTCCAGAACCACGACATTTTGGTAGCTGCTTGCTTCTCCGGGAATGACCAGGCCGTACATGTTGCCCTGATCGTCAAAACCCAGGTTGGTTTTTATGCGCGGGTTCAGCAAACTGGGGTCCAATACCCGCAGGAGGTGGGCCTGGCATTCCTCGGCGGTCTTGCAGCAGGTAATGCGGTAGGCGCTCATAGGGAAGTCTACTTCTTCATAAATCAGGGTGGTGGCCAGATCTGCGGAGCTATATTCTGTATATTCGTCGTCGCAGCACCAACCAAAATAAATGTAATTGCGGTACCGAACGACCAGATCCTCGGCAATTTTCTGAGCTTCTTCCTGGGAAATTTTCGGCAGGGGAGGTTCCGTGGGATCGGTGGGAGCGGTGGTGGTGGCCTCAGGGGTGGAGGGCTGGGAAGGCGTACCGTTGCTGCCGCAAGCGGTCAGGGCAAAGAGCATACACATCAGCAGAACCAGGGCAGAGAGTTTTTTCAGAGACATAAAAAGCACCTCTTTTTTGTTTTCGTTATTATAACAGAGACTTCCCCGGATAGTCAATGGCGGGGTTGGGTTGTGACACTTTACCAAACTAAAGTGAAATGGAGGCGCCGGGAACTGTGCATTCCTCCAAATATGCCAAAAACAGCAAAATAACACTTTACAACTTTAGCGAGATAAAGTATAATACGGACATCAACACAACACTCCCACGGGAAAGAAAGGATGTTTACTATGAAAAAGTTTATCGCTATGCTGTTGGCAATGGTCATGATCCTGGGTCTGTGTGCCTGCGGCACGAACGGCAAGACCGACAAAAAGGTCGTCGTTGTGGGCTACACCGAGTACGCCCCTATGAATTACACTGAAAATGGCGAACTGATCGGTTTTGACACCGAGCTGGCAAAGTTAGTATTTACCAACATGGGTTATGACGAAGTGGTTTTCACCGAGATCGAATGGAGCCAGAAGTACACCGAGCTGGAATCCGGCGCCATCGATTGTATCTGGAACGGCTTTACCTGCAACGCTGCCGATGATGACGGCGTCCAGCGTTCCGAAAAGGTGGATTTTTCCTACCGTTACATGGAGAACCAGCAGGTGGTGGTTGCCAAGAAGGGCTCCGGCATCACCGATGCTGCCAGCCTCAACGGCATGATCGGCACCGCCGAGATCGGCTCTGCCGGTGAAGGTATGGCCAAGGACTTTGAGGGCACTACCTACAAGGGCTGCACGAAGCAGACCGATTGCCTCCTGGAAGTCAGCGCCGGAACGGCCGACTTTGCTGTGTTGGATGTGCAGCTGGCCCGCAGCTATGTAGGTCAGGGCAACTACGCCGACATGGAGATCATCGATGCTCTCAACGGCACTCTGGAATATTACGCCATCGGCTTCAAGAAGGGCAGCGATCTGACTGCCAAGGTCAACGCAGAGCTTGAGAAGCTGGCCGCTGACGGCACCATCGCAAAATTGGGCGAGAAGTACGGCGTCAGCAACTCTGTCATCACCGATTTTTCCGACCAGAAATAATCAATCCATAACGGAGAGGATACCATGTCGTTTTTAGAAGTTACTTCATTTCTCCTGGACGGCTTCTGCGTATCCCTGCTGATCTTTGCGGTGACGCTGCTTTGCGGCGCACCGCTTGGTCTGCCTATAGCCTTTTGCTCCATGAGCAAGGTGCGGCCGATCAGAGCGATCTCCAGGGTGTTTGTGTGGATCGTCCGTGGCGTTCCGCTGATGCTGCAGATCTTCATTATCTACTATGTACCCGGTCTTGTGTTCAATAAACCTCTTTTCAGTCAAGTGGACCGGTATTTTATAGTGGAGTACGGCATCCGGGATGCGGGCCGGTTGGTGGCGGTGCTGATTGCCTTTGTGATCAATTATGCTTGCTATTTTTGCGAGATCTATCGTGGCGGCATTGAGAGCATCAACCAGGGGCAATATGAGGCCGGCTATGTGCTGGGCCTGACCAAGGGGCAGATCTTTCGTCGGATCGTGCTGCTTCAGGTGGTCAAGCGCATCGTGCCGCCTATGTCCAATGAGATCATTACCCTCATTAAGGACACCGCCCTGGCAAATTGCATTATGGTCTGCGAGATCATTAAAAATGCAAAGGATCTGGCCGCCACCAACCAACTGATTTGGCCTCTATTCTACACCGGTGTGTTCTACCTGCTGTTTGTGGGAGTGCTGACGGTGGTGCTGGGAGCCGTAGAGAAAAAGCTTGAGTTTTTCAGGAGTTAGACGATGAAAGCATTGGAAGTAAAGGATATTCGTAAGAATTTCGGTAAGACCGAGGTGCTCAAAGGCATCCGTTTTTCCCTGGACAAGGGGCAGGTGCTGGCCATCATCGGATCTTCCGGCAGTGGTAAGACCACGCTGCTGCGATGTCTCAATTTTTTGGAGACCCCGGATAGCGGTACCATTGTGGTGGGCGGCAAGGTGCTCTTCGATGGCCAGGATGCCGCAACCCTCAGCGAGGAGGCCATTCGGCAAAACCGGCTCCATTTCGGCCTGGTATTCCAGAATTTTAATCTGTTTCCCCAATATACGGTGCTGGAAAATGTGACCCTTGCGCCTAAGCTCCTGAAGCGGGGCGAGGTGGAGGAGATCACCGATAATGCCTGCAGGCTCCTTGCGCAGGTGGGCCTTGCCGACAAGATGGACAGCTATCCCTATCAGCTTTCCGGCGGCCAGCAGCAGCGGGCAGCGATTGTCCGGGCGTTGGCTATGCAGCCGGAGATTTTGTGCTTCGATGAGCCTACCTCCGCCCTGGATCCGGAGCTTTCGGGTGAGGTTTTACGGGTTATTCGGGGGTTAAAGGGAGAAAATTCCACAATGATCGTGGTAACTCACGAAATGGAGTTTGCAAAATGTGTAGCAGATGTGGTAATATATATGTCAGAGGGTGTCATTGAAGAGATCGGCACCCCGGAAGACATCTTTGACAACCCGAAGAGCGAAAAGACACGGGCCTTTTTGCGAGGTATGCGGGAGGGTCTGCTGCAGGAGGACTAAATGGGAAACACGGAGAAATTGCAGAATTTGTATGCGGCGATCCAGTCGCTGAAAACTGAGGAAGAATGTGCGGCGTTTTTCGACGATCTTTGCACCCGTAAGGAGCTGGAGAAAATGGCCGAGCGTGTTTATGCTGCCCAGCTGTTGATGGAGGGCAAGACTTATAATCAGGTGATGGAGCTGTCGGATATCTCCTCAGCCACCCTGAGCCGGGTCTCCCGCTGCGTCCAATACAACAGCAGCTATTCCCGACTCCTGAAAAAATAAAAGCAAAAAGATCGCCTTGGGCGGTCTTTTTGCGTTTCATTAAGAAAGGATAAACAAAAATGATACCCCCTGCAGATTTTGCCGGGGGTATTTGTAGGGGCGGGTCTTGACCCGCCCTGTTTTCGTTGGTTTATTTTTGCTGCAATTCAGGGCGAGTCAAGACTCGCCCCTACAGGTTTTGACCGTACTTTCGATCGTGCGGAACGAATGGTCAATGAAAAAGGACGAAGCTTTGGGCTGTCTCATATCTT
>JAZRZW010000071.1:0-7084 GCA_045601585.1 Faecousia sp.
TCACAAATACTATTATATACGATTTTGGGCAATAAAAAAAGAGGGTTTCCCCTCTTTTTTTATTGAATTTTGTGTTAGACCTTCTCCTTGACCTTGGCTGCCTTACCGAAGCGCTCACGCAGGTAGTACAGCTTTGCACGGCGAACCTTACCCTTACGGACGGTCTCAACCATAGCAACATTGGGAGAATGCACAGGGAAAACCTTCTCGCAGCCTACGCCGTAGCTGATACGACGAACGGTGATGGTCTCACCGATACCGCCGTGCTTACGGGCGATAATGGTGCCTTCGAACACCTGAATACGCTCACGGGAGCCTTCCTTGATCCGCACGTGTACACGAACAGTGTCGCCAACCTTCATTTCGGGCAGCTCGGGCTTCATGTACTGGCTGGAAAGAGCCTTTACCAAATCCATATCTTCGTCCTCCTTAATATTAGGCGTTCGTGCAAAGGTAGTTCCGGTGATATGGTTCCCGGCCCCGCAGAGGACTCACCTTGATTTCAGACTGCGGTATTATAGCATAGCAATTTCGAAAAATCAAGTAGAATTTTTACTTTTTTCAGAAAAAATGTGGTATTTTTCCCGGATTTCTATCAAACATAGATGATTAAAAGACCAACAAGCATCCCCAAAATGGCCGAGAACGCCGGAAGCTTGCTGTGGTACATCAAAATTGCCTGGGGCAATATCTCGCCGAACACCACATAAAGCATCGCACCGCTGGCAAATCCAAGGCTTAATGTAAGGCCCATTGCACCGATCTCGCCAACGGCAAAGCCCAGGAGTGCACCCAGCATTGTCGGCACGCCGGACAACGCAGTGATCAGCACTGCTTTAAACCGACTCATACCGCCGCTGATCAACGGAACAGAAACCGCCATACCTTCGGGGATATTGTGCAGACCGATCAGGATCGCCAGCACCAACGCAGCACTGCCCATCACCCCATCGTTGCTTGCATAAGAGGCACCAATCGTCATTCCTTCAGGAACATTATGCAACGCGATGGCGCTGGCCATAACGATACCTGCGACAAACAAGGTGAACTTGCTGTCCTTACGAGCATAGTGTTGCTCCAAATGGTCACTATGAATCAATTCGTTCAGGTCGTCATGTGTCTTAGGATGGTTCTCATCAATATGAGGAACCTCCGGATTTGTTTTGCTGTCAATCAAATGATTCAATATATAAATCACAGCAACACCTATAGCGATCGCAGCGACCACAATCCAGACGTTGGCGGAAACCTCGATTGCCTCCGTAGCAAGATCGAAGCAAACAACACTTAACATCACACCGCCGGCAAAGCTTAAAAGCAAACTGACGGTACGATTAGAATCCTTCTGCAGAACAGCGCCAACGAGGCCGCCCAAGCCGGTACCAACAACACCGGCGATAAATGTGGTAATAATCAATATTCCAATGACGCCCATGTGTCTCCTCCTCTCTTTCTACGGAGAAATAACGTCGTATTTTCTGTGAGTTATCATAGCATAACTCATTTACTGTTGCAACAAAAATAATAAAACCGAGATAACAAAAGTTATCTCGGTTTTATTGGTCCGAGTGACTGGATTCGAACCAGCGGCCTCTTGAACCCCATTCAAGCGCGATACCAAACTTCGCCACACCCGGATATATGCTTGCAACTCGGTTGCCAAAGTATACTAACATACTGTGACAAAAATTGCAAGCATTATTTTAACTTTTTTTAAAAATTATTCTCCGGCCTCGGATTTAATCACTTTTCCCATATTCCAGAGCATTGCAACCTGCCGCTCTGCATCTGCTTTTTCAGCATCATTGGTGTATTCAACATATACCGTATGTGCACTGCAATCGCAGCATTCTACCTGTACATTCCAACCGCCTTCGTGGACAATATAGCCACTGCCACGGCAGATAGGACATTCTTCCAGGTTAAAATTAGGATTCACTTCCATATTGATCTCCTTACATAAATTCATTCATTTCGCCGTCCAGAACGCAGATACGGCGGCATTTTGCAAAGTCCGGTGCAATCTCCGGCAAGTGCAATTTCACAGCTGCTGCAAGCTGCATCGGGTTCAGGGTGGGGTTTTGGCAGCAGCCAACCACTTCTATTTGAATTTCGCACTCCCCTGCTGCTCTGACTGTGATCTGGCGAATCATAGGAATCAGGTTTTGATCCTGAATACCATTTTTTGTCTTCTTGGGAACGATCAATTCTTTTTGACGGAACAGTTCATCGATCTGAGAAACAGCACCTTCCGGGATATTATTATCATATTCCAAAGTGACAATACTGTGCAGATACACCAGTTCCCGCAATTTCCGTCCTCCGGAATATACTTTACGAATCCGGATCCCCTCTGTCAGTACCTCATTCAGCCGGTTGCAGATCTCATTTTCCGCTACAGCTTCTCCTTCCAGATCGAAATCCAGAAGCTCACACTCACTTTCGATACCAACAGAAAGAGGCAGCGCAATAGATACCGATGGACGAGGATTGAAACCTTGCGAATGAGTCAGTGGGAGTCCGGCCCGACGGAATGCGCGCTGAAACAGACGCATCAAATCCAAATGGGAGATCCAAACTGCGTTGCCCATTTTTTCAAACAACATTCTATACATCGCAGTCCACCTCCTTGAGAAGTGTGTTTGCGCCACACCCGGCGCAACCATGGCGGCAGTCCGGCGTAACCAGGCCGGCATAAGCCTGCTTGCGCTCACGCAAAAGGAATTTCTTGGTAACGCCTACATCGATCGTATCCCAGGGCAGAACCTCATCTTCACCGTAGCCTCGTACGGTATAGAAATCAGGATCCATTCCGCACTCGTTGAAGGCTTCCATCCAGGTGTTGTAGTTAAAATACTCATCCCAACCATCCAGGCGTGCACCTTTGCGCATAGCCGTCTCCATCACCTTGCCAACACGACGGTCACCGCGAGCAAAAACTGCCTCCAGGCGGCTCAGGTCCGGTGCGTGATAGTTGTATTCAATAGATTTAGAATAGAAATGACTTTTTAGGAGCTTTGCCCGACGCATATACTCCTGGGGAGTAATCTGCTGCTCCCATTGGAAGGGTGTGTGGGGCTTGGGTACAAAGTAGGCCGTTGCTACATGAACGCGCAACCCCCTCTTCTTATTGGAAGCAGTTTCCTTCCAGGTTTGGATAATCTTATACACCAACTCAGCAATTCCCAAAACATCTTCATCCGTCTCAGTAGGCAGACCCAGCATAAAATATAGTTTTACGTTATTCCAGCCGCCGGTAAAAGCGTTTGCACAAGTGGTAAGAATCTCCTCTTCCCGCAAATTCTTATTAATAACATCTCTGAGGCGTTGCGTTCCGGCCTCCGGTGCGAAGGTAAGACCGCTCTTGCGAAGGGTCTGTAGCTTCTGCATCAGTTCTCTGGAAAAATTATCTGCGCGCAAAGACGGAACTGACAGGTTGATCTTTCCACCCTGGCAGTATGGAATCATCTCATCGGTCAGTTCCTTCAGTTCTCTGTAATCAGAGGTAGACAAACTGGACAAAGTAATCTCATTACATCCGGAATCCTCAATGATTGCTTTTGCTTGGTTGAATAAAACCTTTGCACTCTTTTTGCGAACAGGTCTGCAGGAAAAACCGGCCTGGCAGAAGCGGCAGCCACGGATACATCCACGAAACAGCTCCAGATTCGCACGATCATGAACGATCTCGGTGGAAGGTACGATCATTTTTGTGGGATAATATGCTGTATCCAGATTCTCAACGATTCGCTTTGTAACAGTTGAAGGTGCACCTTCGGCAGGAACAATTTCCTTCAGCGTACCATCATCATTATACACATGCGTATAGAACGAAGGTACATAGATTCCGGGTATCTTTGCAACCTCACGAAGGAACATGCCCTTCTCCCAGTTTTCGGACTTAGCCCGATCGTATAGCCGGAGAATCTCAGGTGTGATCTCTTCACCCTCGCCCAATGCAAAAAAGTCGATGTAGTCCGCCAAGGGCTCAGGATTAAATGCGCAAACGCCACCGGCGAACACAATGTTCTTCAACCCTTTTCGATCCCTGGAATAAAGGGGCACGTCAGACAGCTGCAACATATTCAAAATGTTAGTATAGCACATCTCATAGCCAATGGTAAAAGCAATCATATCGAAATCCTTTACCGGATCCTGGCTTTCCAATGCCCACAGCGGCAGTTTGTGCTGACGCATAGCATCTTCCATATCCGCCCAGGGAGTAAAGACACGTTCACACCATACGCCATCCATCTCATTCATGATACCGTAAAGAATCCGCATACCAACATTGGACATACCGATCTCATATGTATCCGGAAAACAGAAAGCGACCCGGAGCCGAACATCCTGCAAATCTTTCTTTATTTCATTATATTCACCGCCGGTATAGCGGGCAGGCTTCTGCACAGTAGTGTAAAGCCGTTGTAATAAATCCGTCATATGACTACCTCATAATAGTTGGTAGTGCTATTGTACTCTCTAATACGACTGTTTGCAAGTTTTTCTTTGTCTCAACAAATAGACTATCATCAGAATCAGCGGTAAGACCCCAAACCGCAACCAAAAGGAAAAGTACAGTCCCAGAAACACAACCAGTACCTGTGAGATTTTTTCTATAACAACAGATACAGTTGGATAGCGGTCAAACAAACACCGAAGCACCCTTGCGCCATCTGACGGATAGATCGGCAGCAAATTAAATATAAGTTGAATCATTGCAAAAAAGCCTAATAGTGGAAATTTCCAAATTAAAAACACACCAATTAAACTCCCGATGGGTCCGGCCAAAGCCGAATAAAGCTCATGGTGACGACTAAGCGGCTCAGTTTCAACGAATACACCTGATATCTGCACTCTTATCTCCAGTACATCATAACCGCAAAAGTGAATAACCGCCAAATGCGCACATTCATGTAGCAATACAGCAATCGCCCAGGCAAAGAGCCATTTTAAGGGCAAGATAAGCAAAAACAACGCGATATAGATATAAAATGAAGGCGAAATTATGATTGGGGGTCTCTTACTCCACAATTCCACCCTGAATCACCTCGTTACAAAATGTGCTGAATGCCTCTGTGACTCCCTCTCCCGCCCGCAGCTCGTCCACCATCTTGATGATCGCTCGTTCTGTAACTACCGGATCCCCGGGCAACAAGAGCCTACGAATCGCTGTTATATGCATAGCAACAGTAAGTGCCGCAACAACACCACCAAAAATCAGCAAGATTCTCTTTCTGTTACTATGTGCTCTTCTTTTTGCGGGATATTTCTTAGTTGTGACGCTGTCGTACCGGATATCATAGCTCATAATATCACCCCTATGGAGCATATGTGCTGCGAAGTAAGATCATTCGTTTGCAAATCTTTCTTAACTCTTGACAACACACACGCAATTCACTATAATGGTCAACGCCGACGGGGTGTGGCGAAGTTTGGTATCGCGCTTGGTTCGGGTCCAAGAGGCCTCGGGTTCAAATCCCGACACTCCGACCATAAAAAGCAGAAGTAGGGACTTTCCTGCTTCTGCTTTTTCTCTATCATCAATAGTTTTTCTTATTTCTTACTTATCGGCGATTGACTGGAAATAAAAACTTTGTTATAATTGTTGTATATTTATAAAAAGGAAGTGTTACTATGGCAAAAACTGTTAAAGATATCATGGAGCTCATTCGTGAGCAAAACATCCAAATGGTCGATTTTAAGATGGTAGACATCAACGGCCAGTACCGCCATGTTACCATCCCCGCAAAGAACTTTAACGAGGACACCATGAAGAACGGCATCGGTTTCGATGCTTCCAACTACGGCTACGCTGTGGTGGAAAAGAGCGACATGGTCTTCATCCCTGATCCCGTCACCGCTGTTGTGGATCCTTTCTGCCAGATCCCCACCCTGTCCATGACCGGCAATGCTATGATCATTGACAACCCTGAAAATCGTCCCCTGGCTCAGTATCCCCGCAACATTATTCGTGCTGCTGTACAGTACATGCGCGATCTGGGCATTGCTGACACTATGAACATCCTCCCCGAGTTCGAATTCTATCTGTTCGACGATGTGACCTGGGGTGTTGCAGGCGATCATATTTGTGCCACCGTTGATGCCAAGCAGTCTTACTGGAACTCCGATGTGGAAGGCAAAGGCGTTATCGTTCCCAAGCAGAAAAACTACCATATCGCAAAGCCCTTCGACACATCCTACGAGTGCCGCAGCGAAATGTGCATGCTGATGCAGGATATGGGCATTAAGATCAACTACCATCATCCTGAAGTCGCTGCCTCCGGTCAGTTTGAGATTGAACCTCAGCTAGACGAAGTTGTTCATATGGCCGATGCGACTATGATGATCAAATATATCATTCACAACACTGCCCTGAAGTACGGAAAGTCTGCCACCTTTATGCCCAAACCTATTTACGGCGAGGCCGGTTCCGGCATGCATGTGCATATGCTGCTGCTCAAAGACGGACAACCTGTCTTCTCCGACGACAACGGCTACTCCCACCTGAGCAAGGAAGCACATTACTTTATGGGCGGTCTGCTCAAGCATATCGCATCTCTGTGTGCAATCACCAACCCCAGCACCAATTCCTTTAAGCGTCTGGTTCCCGGCTTTGAGGCACCTGTTACTGTCGGCTACGCAACCTCTAACCGAAGCGCAGTCATTCGTATTCCCGCATATGCAAAGACCCCCAACCTGCGCCGTTTCGAGCTGCGTAACCCCGACGCAACCTGCAACCCCTATTTCTGCTATGCAGCCATCCTGATGGCCGGTCTCGACGGCATTAAGAATAAGATTGATCCCCACGAGAACGGCTGGGGTCCCTATGATATGAACCTTTACAACCTGCCTGAGGAAGAAAAGGCAAAGCTCAAGGGTCTGCCCACCTCTCTGGAAGCTGCTCTGGATGCTCTGGAAGCCGATCACGACTATCTGACTGCCGGCGGCGTCTTCCCCGAGGAGTTGCTGAAGAACTTTATTAAGAGCAAGCGTCTTGAATGCAGCGAACTGTCCAAGATCCCTCACCCCGCTGAATTTGATAAGTACTACAACCTGTAATAAGAACGCGGAGACTGCGTAT
>JAZRZW010000072.1:0-6705 GCA_045601585.1 Faecousia sp.
CGGCGAGGCCGGTGAGGTCATCCAGGACGCAAACGGCAACTATTTGCTTCCCGTCACATGGACCGTTACAATTGATACCACCAACGGCCCGATCCCTGGCGGTACATATTTCAATGACGAGCTGGAAGGCGATGTCTTTGACGAGATGTACATGACCTATGATCAGATCATGGCGGCATTAAATACCATTGACGCAAAGATCGAGAGTGTATCCGGTCAAGAGATCACCTGGTTTACCGCTTGGGAACACAAACCCAGCTACGGATCTTCTGACGAATACTGTAGTGTAACGGATTTGTTGTTTAATCCCGACGCTTGCAAAGACAAGGTGTTTGATCGTTTTGCTTTCGGCTTAGACAGCAATGGAATCCCGCAGGGTCATGTGTTGACCTTTACCTATGAGGCCTACGGTGTCTTCCCGAACAACATCATCTCCACAACTACATTTAAAAACAGTTTCAGTCTCGCCGGACAGTATAAAGTGGAAGCCAAAGTGGATTACATAGAGAATGCGATCAAGGGAACAAAGTACGCGATTTCCTATTTTGATCCTGAGACGCAGAAAGATGATGACTGGTTCTGGGGCACGTATGAGTGGAACGGTGTGGAAGGAACATCGGAATATGAATACAATAAGCTGAAAGACAGCTATCTGGCATGGGCTATTGAACTGAGTGCACCCCTGAACTACAGCGGTAGTGAGGAGATCATCGTCTACGAGGATCTTCCCGAGGGCGTTTCGGTGAAAGGTGTGTCCCTGTCGTTCAATAGCAATCTGCCGATAGAAACTCTGCGGCAATGGGATATGGTTCCCGGCCAAACCTACACATGGGAGTTCCCGCTATACACGGCAGAGCAGTACTACTACTGGAACCACCAAAATCCGCAGACGGTCGCCATTGAGGTGAAGTTGACCGAGACCGGAGATCTGGAGATCACGATACCGGATATCATCTTTGAGACGGTGTCTGAGTACGCGGGGATTCATAATACGGAACTTCGCAAGCAGCTTTCCGATGAGGAGTATGAGAAGCAGAAACTGACGGAATGGTTCAGTTTCCTCCATATCTTCACGCAGATCAACGATGACTTCGGATGGACAGAAAAGGAAGGCGAATCCTTCGTCTACGTCAATAACTTCGAGAACCGTTTCACCATTAAAAATGAGAAGGATGCGGTGATCGACGTCGGTTCTCAGAGCCAGCAGATCACCAAGGACGAACGCGATGGCATGATCAAAAAGACGGCCAGCACGGAAGAGGATAACATCATCACCTACTCCGTTGTTCTTAACGCCTATGAGAAAGACCTGATTCAGAACTCCGGAACGCTGGCGGTCCACGACGAACTGACTTATCAATCCACAAGCGAGCAGCTGCTGCGATTGAGACTGGTACCCGGTTCTGTAAAGCTCTATGAGATCAGAATGAAATCGGATGGCAGTTATGAAAAGCTCGGCGAGGTAACAGCCAACTATCAGTACGACGAAAATTCCTATGTACAGTATGGCATTACGAACTGGTCTCACACCATCGACCTGAATGTGCCTGACAGCACATCACTTTTGCTGGAATACTCCTACAAAGCCTCCGGCAATAGGGATGTGAAGCACAATGTGAGCAACATCTGTACCATATCGGGTGTTGGCCAGGGCAACCTTGAGGGTGACACCAAGGTGGAGATCGAGGTGAAGGATGCCACGGCGCAGGCGGATATCGCCGGCGTAATGCTCTACAAGGTAGACGCGAACAGCGACGGTATCTTCCTGGAAAACGCCAAGTTTAACATCTATATCTGGAACGAAGATGTTGTGAACGCGGATGGTACAAAGGGTAATTACATCCTTGTGCATCACCCCAATAACGGTGACGCCATATTTACCACCGACGCCAACGGTATGATCGTTCTGGATGCATCCACGATGGACGAAGAGCAGTTCGCTTACAACACGGCTTACTACATCGTGGAAATCGAATCCCCCACCGGTTACTATCTTGGCCCCGAGCCTTATTACTTCTACATCAAGAACGATGATACTGTGAAATATCCCAGCAGTATTCCCCAAAACTTTACGGGGCGTGCCCTCACCAGCGGCGATATCATCTACCGCCAGAATGTGAGCGAGTTCACAGAAATCACGGTTGAGAAGTATTGGAAGGACTACGGCGGAAAGACCGTAACCGTAACCGGAGAAGAAGTGAGTTCCGTTACCCTTGAGCTGTGGCAGATGCTTCAGGGCGACCCCGGCAGCGCAAAGAAATTCGGAACTTACACCATGACACCGGATGAAAACGGAAACTGGAGCTTAACCATCAAGGATTTGCCCAAGGCCACGAAAAATGCTGACGGCACGCGAGGAACCAACTATCTTTACTATATCAAGGAAGTTGGTGCGGGCGGTTATGCGCTGGAATTTGCGGAAAACAACTCCGGTATCAATTCCGGCACCATTAAACTGGTGAACAAGGAGCTGGAAGGCTACGAGCTTCCCGAGACCGGCGGTACCGGTACACGACTGTATACAACGGCAGGCCTGCTTTTGGTGCTGACCAGCGCAGCGTGCCTACTGTATATGCATAAAAAACGCAGAAGGGAGGACGCAAATTCTTCCTGATGCAAAGCAAATTTACATATTTTGAAAAAATGAGTAAGAAAAATTTATTAAAAAGATTGGAAAGGAGTTTCACTATGAAACACATGAGAAAGATTCTCGCGCTGGCCCTGGCCTTGGTTATGGTCATGGGTCTGGCCATCACCGCCTCCGCGTATACCATCACTATGGCGCCTTCTGCTGACGGTTCCGGCGTCGCAGGCCACACCTACGAAGTCTATCAGATCTACACCGGCACCATGTCGGAGATCGACGGCAAGGAAACTCTGGGCGAAGTCAAGTACGGCCAGGACTACGCCGGCAAGACCGAGGGTAATCTTGTTCCCGAGGACGAACTGGAAGAGATCGAAGCCCTGTCCGGCGCTGCAGCTGCTGAGCATTTCGAAGCTCTCATCGACGATTCTCCCATCGCAACCCTGAATGACGACAACAGCCACACCTCTGCTGATCTGGCTCCCGGTTACTATCTGATCATTGACGTTTCCGAGAATCTGCCTGAAGGCGAGACTTCTTCTGCATTCATTCTTGAGGTTCTGGACGATGTGGCGATCAAGTCCAAGCACACCTCCAGCCCCATTACCGAGAAGAAGATCGACGATACCAACGATTCCGTGGATGCCGTTGACAGCATCAACTGGCAGGATTCCGCCGACCACGACATCGGCGACGCCATCCCCTTCCAGCTCAAGATGGTAGTTCCCTCTGCTTTCGATGCATTTGCAGATTATAATGCGAATCTGGAAGAGGGCGAAGAGAGAATTCCCTATCGCTTTGTGTTCCACGATACCGAGGAAGCTGGTCTGACTTTCCAAAACGACGCCAAGGTTTATGTTGACGGTGTTCAGATTACCTCTGGCTACGAAGTCGTCTTTTCCCCCGAAGATGGCCACACTTTCGATGTTATTTTTGCTGACCTGACTGCGATCGAATCTGTCGAGGTTGGTTCCATCATCACCGTTGAGTATCATTCCGTGCTGAATGAGGATGCCATTCTGGGCAGCCAGGGCAACGTCAACGAAGTCTACGGCGAATACAGAAACTTCAACGAGCCTGAGACTCCCGCTCTTACCCCCAAGGATAATGTTATCGCCTTCACTTATAAGGTAGAGATCAACAAGGTCGACGAGAAGGGCGAAGCCCTGACCGGCGCAACTTTCACGCTTGAAAAGTACAACAAGGCTACTGACAACTGGATTGCTATCGATCAGGTTGAGACCGAAGCCGGTGCTGTCTTCACTTTCAAGGGCCTTGACGACGGCGAATACCGCCTGACTGAAACCAAGGCTCCCGACGGCTACAACAAGATCGAGCCCATCGAGTTCACCGTTACCGCTGACCATGCCATCGAATGGACAACTCAGGGCCGCGCCGATGTGCTGGTCAGCCTGTCCGGTAACAAGGTGGTCGGCGAGATCGAATTCGAGGTTGATGCAGAAGACGAAGATGCTCTGACCACCGACGTCGTCAACAAGGCCGGCGTTGTCCTGCCCGAGACCGGCGGCATCGGCACCACCATCTTCTACATCCTCGGCGGCCTGCTGGCTGTTGTTGCGGTGGTCCTGCTGGTCACCAAGAAGCGCATGAAGTCTGCTGAGTAATTTTTTGACAAGGCGATATGGGAGGGGCGTTTGCCCCTCCCGCCAAAAGCCACAGCATCAAGGAGAATCCTATGAAACGACACGGTACAACTGTTATATTGCTGATCGTGTTGATCGCAGGCTTGTCCTTGCTGCTGTATCCCAGCTTCTCCGATTGGTGGAACTCCATGCACCAGTCCCGGGCCATTGCTTCCTATGTGGAGCAGGTGGCCGGCATTGATGAGGAGCAGTATGCGCACTTGTGGGAAGATGCCTGGAATTACAACGAATCCCTGGCAGAGCGTCCCAACCACTATGTGCTGGATGATGAACAGAAAGCGCAATACAACCAGATTCTGGATATCAGCGGTCTCGGCATTATGGGCTACATCGAAGTGCCCTCCATTGGCGTTGCGCTGCCCATTTATCACGGCACAAACGAGTCCGTTCTGCAGGTGGCCGTGGGCCATCTGGAGTGGACCAGCCTGCCCGTCGGCGGAGAAAGCAGCCATTGCGTGGTTTCCGGCCACCGTGGTCTGCCCAGCGCCAAGCTGTTCACCGATTTGGACAAACTGGTGGTTGGCGATGTGTTCATTTTCCGCGTGCTGGATGAGATCCTCACTTATGAAGTGGATCAGATCCTGATCGTGGAGCCGCATGAGACCGATGCGCTGCTGATTGAGCAGGGGCAGGATCTTTGCACCCTGATCACCTGCACTCCCTACGGCGTGAATTCGCACCGTTTGCTGGTGCGCGGTCATCGCGTGGAGAATCAGGAAGAGGCGCAGTCTGTTCGCGTTACCGCGGATGCCATGCAGATCGAGCCCACCATCGTTGCGCCCATCGTGGCAATTCCCATGCTGCTGGTGCTGCTCGTCGTCATGCTGATCCCCAAACGCAGAAGGAGGTTTTGACTACTGATGAAAAACAGAATACTGTCTTTTCTGATGGCGTTGGGTCTGATGTTTGCCCTTGCAGTCAATGCCTTCGCAACGGATGAGCCGGTGCGCATGCCGGATCTTAGCCGAAAAGGCAGCCTTGAATTCACGATGGATGTGGACGGTGTGCCGCTGGACACCGGTGCTTTGAAGCTGTACTATGTGGCCAAT
Organism: Faecousia sp.; assembly: GCA_045601585.1. GTDB lineage: Bacteria > Bacillota > Clostridia > Oscillospirales > Oscillospiraceae > Faecousia. Next base: position 5,298 of record JAZRZW010000072.1, read on the forward strand.
ATCATCCGGGTGGAAGAAGAACGGTATGACTTCCGACTGGTGAAGGAATTGGCCGATGCCGGTGCCAAGCTCGACACCACGGATTTGTACGATGGCGTACAGGCGAAAAAACTGCTGGAAAAGGCGAAGTCTGAGCTGTCTGATCCCCTGAATTCTGCCATTTCGGACGGAAAGGCCTCTTTCGCGGATTTGGATGCCGGTCTTTATCTGGTGTGGCAGGGGGAAGAAGATGCGTCTGATGGTTATGCTGCCATCCATCCGTTTCTGATCTCCGTTCCCAGATGGCAGAACGGTGCCTATACCATGTATGTGAATGCTGACCCTAAGGTTCCCTTTGAACCGACCACGACTCCGCCGCCCCCTACACCGCCACCTCCGCCCTGGTTGCCCCAGACCGGACAGCTGAATTGGCCGGTACCGGTTATGGCGATCATCGGTGCGACACTGTTTATTACGGGATGGGTTTTGTGCCTGCGCAAAAAGAGAATCAAAGATGAAGAGTAAAGCCGGAATTTTCTGTATGGTTTTGGGCGCGCTCCTGATTATCGGGGCAATCGCGCTTGTATACTGGAATCAAAAGGAAGATGCAGCCGCGAAGGATTCGGTGGCGCAGATCGTGCCTCAGCTTGTGCAGCAGATTCAGGAAAGCGCCGATGCCAATGCGGATGCGGACATTCTCCCGGAACTGCAAAAGCCCGTGGAATTGCTGACGGAAGAAGACAAAAAAATGACAGAGGTGGAGATCGATGGTAACCTGTATATCGGTTATCTCTCTATCCCTGCGCTGAATATGGAGCTTCCGGTCATGAGCAACTGGAGCTATGATCAGTTACGGATTGCCCCATGCAGATATGACGGCAGCATCCGCGGCGAAGATTTGGTGTTGATGGCGCATAATTATAACAGCCATTTCGGCCAAATCTCCCAGTTGGTGATTGGCGACGAAGTGTTTTTCATGGATATGGACGGGAAAACCACCTGCTATGCAGTGGTTGGAACGGATGTTCTGGACCCCTCCGCCGTGGAAATCATGACTGCCGGGGAGTATGACCTGACCTTATTCACCTGCACCTACGGCGGCGCCAGCCGCGTCACGGTGTACTGTGACTTAGCCAAATGAAAAAACACCCACCATGGGTGCGCTTAAACAGAAACGGCATAACATCAAGTGTTATGCCGTTTCTGTTTTGCATGAAAGGGAAAAAGGGGATGGGCTTTGCGCCCATCCCCCGATTTTTTGCGATTATTCTTCTGTGCGTATTTTGCCCAGCGCTTTTTTGAACTGGAATGCAAACAGGATGGCTGTGAAGGTCACGGCAATCACGTCGGCAATCGGTTCTGCCATATATACGCCGATGGTTTTGTCGCTTATCAGGCTTGGAATCAGGTAAATCAGCGGCAGAAGCAG
>JAZRZW010000073.1:0-15854 GCA_045601585.1 Faecousia sp.
CCAGTTGTCTTCCTAAGACCGCTTGGCCTCCGACTTCTCGATGATGGCGGCAACGTAAATCCTGACGAATAAACAAAAAAAGAGCAAGGACCGAATGTCCTTGCTCTTTTTATCATTTGTCAGATGTTTGCCAGTCTCTTCAGTTCATTGACCAGGTCGGTCTGCTCCCAGGGCAAATTCTCCACACCGAAGTGGCCTTCCAGAGCGGTCTTACCGTAGATGGGTCTGCGCAAATCCAGCTTGCGGATGATGCCTGCAGGCGTCAGATCGCAGGTCTTGCGCAGAAGCTCAGTCATTTTGCGGTCGTCGATCACACCGGTACCGTAGCTGTCCACAAACACAGAGACAGGCTCTGCCACGCCGATGGCGTACGCCAGCTGCACCTGTACCTGCTTTGCAAAGCCGGCAGCCACCAGGTTCTTGGCCATATAACGGGCCATATATGCACCGCTTCTGTCCACCTTGGTGGGATCCTTACCGGAGAAAGCACCGCCACCGTGGGAGAAATAGCCGCCGTAGGTATCCACGATGATCTTACGGCCGGTGAGGCCGGTATCGCCATTGGGGCCACCGATCACAAAGTTGCCGGTGGGATTGATGTGAATGTTAGCAACATCGGCGATGTCAAAACCGTAGGCCTTCAGCACCGGTGCGATCACACCCTCACGGATATATCTGCGCAGCTCTCTGATTTCAAAATCAGCGCTGTGCATAATGGATACGACCACAGTATCGATACCCTTAACATCCCCCTCTTCATCCAGCTCCACGGAAACCTGAGTCTTGCCGTCAGGACGGAGCAGGTCATTGCTGGCGACACACTGAGTCAGACGGTTTGCCAGCGCGCGGGACAGAGCTGCAGGCAGGGGCATCAGCTCGGGAGTCTGGGTGCAGGCACCGCCAAACATCATACCCTGGTCACCGGCACCGCCAACCTCATCGTTGGTACCCATAGCAATATCGGCAGACTGGGTGTGGACCTTACACAGAATCTCCACAGTATCGGCATCAAAGCCTGCATCGGGCCAGGTATAGCCGATCAGACGAATGGTATCCCGGGCGATCTTTTCATAATCCACTTCCGCCTTAGTGGTGATCTCGCCACAAATCAGGCAGAAATTGGTAGTTACCGTAGTCTCGCAGGCAACACGGGAACCGGGGTCCTGGGCCAAGCATGCATCCAGAATCGCATCAGAAATGCTGTCGGCGATCTTGTCGGGGTGACCGCAGGTCACACACTCAGAAGTAAACAGTCTCTTTTCCATATATGTCTTCCTTTCTACATAAAAAATCCGCACACCGAAGACCCGATGTGCGTAATATCGAATCCTCATCTCTCGTTGCCGCCGGATTTGGCACCTTGAATTAACAGGTTGCCGGGTTTCATCGGGCCGTTCCCTCCACCGCTCTTGATAAGGCTGTATGCAGTTTTCTGTGATATTGTACATTATTCCGGCAAAATGTCAATACCTTCTTTTTATTTTGTCGAAAATAATTTACAATACGGTCATAGACTTTTGTATGAAAAGCTGATATGATATGGATAATTTCTACAGGAGATGAAGAATTTGAAAAAATTACGCTCAAAATTTGACCGCTTTTGCTATCAGCACAGCAACTGGGGTATCCACAATCTGATGCTGTATGTAGTCATCGGTTCTGCCATTGTGTATGTTATGGGTCTTGTTAACGGCGGCGCTGCTCTGTATAATCTGCTTTATTTTGACAAGTATCTTATCCTGCAGGGGCAGGTATGGCGACTGTTTACCTTTGTATTCACCTACTCCCTTGGTGGCGGTTTCCTGACCCCCATTATGCTTTTCTTTTTCTATTCCATGGGTAACATCATAGAAAGGCAAATGGGCACCCTGCGGTTCAATCTGTTCTACTTTACCGGCGTACTGCTGATGGATGCTTTTGCAATGATTTTCTTCCCCCGGTACGCGCCTATGGACCAGGTCTCGGCCATTGTTGGCGTATATTCCAGCATGGCTTACTATCTACACCTGAGTCTGCTGCTGGCTTTTGCAACACTGAATCCCGACAGCCAGTTCCTCATTATGTTCATCATTCCCATCAAAGCCTGGGTAATGGGTCTTGTCTACCTCATTTTGATTTCCATTGAGGTCTTCAATGCATCGTTTCCGGTACTTTGTTTCCCCCACAACCTGTTCCCCCTGGTATCTGTTGCCAACTATTTTCTCTTCTTCGGCGCAGATGTGCGTCACATCTTCCCCGGGAAAAACAAGCAACGCCGGGCCCAACATCCCGCACATCCGAAACAACAGAAAAAAGTAGAACCCCAGTACCAACATCGCTGCGTAATTTGCGGCCGGACAGATGTCTCCCATCCGGAACTGGAGTTCCGTTATTGCTCCCGTTGTAATGGCTATTTCTGTTACTGCGAAGATCACATCAACAACCACACCCATGTGCAGTAGCCACAAAGGCACTGGAGCGGCTGTGAGCGATCTTTAATTCGCTGCACTCCGGATATCGTTCTTTTTGCTTTTGTCTCCAAAAGTCCGTCATTGCCTTCATAAGCAACAAAAGAGCCTGCATCTGCGCAGGCTCTTCTTTTTATTCTACAGTCTTGCAGGCCACTATGTCGCGAACATGGACCACATTACCGCAGCAGTCATCATACATTTGTAATTCCTCCTGGCCGCATAAAAATGTGTCTTTTGACACCCTTGCAACTTTCGTTTGCTTTTTTAGTTAAAACCGCTGTTGGTTATTAAGTATTTGTCAATATTTTTTAATTTCCGAATAAAACCCCAAAGTTGGGAAATACTCCCTATCGGAGGTGTTCAAATGAACAGCAAAAACAACAAAAAATTCAAGAACTTTGGCGCTAAGGGCTACTACATAGCCCTGATCCTGTGCGCTGCGGCCATCGGGATCTCCGGCTATTTGTACTACCGAAACACGGACACCAAAGTTCCCACTGCACAGCAATCCCCTACTGACCAGGGACAAAATGACATTCCTGCCGCAGTTACGGATCCCACCACGGACACTACTGTCCCCACCGATCCTCCTGCACCTGTCTCCATTTCTACAGTATCCCCTCTGTCCGGGGAGACCATTGGAGAATATGCGATGGATTGTCTCAGTTACAATCCCACCACCCGGGATTGGCGCACCCATGATGGCGTGGACATTGCAGCCACCGCCGGTACGGATGTCTGCTCCGCAGCCGACGGCACCGTATACACCGTGTACGAGGACGAGACTTTCGGCAAGACAGTCGTAATTCGCCACGAGGGTGGGTATATTACCACCTACTCCAGCCTGGATCCTAAGGCCGAGATTGCCGTAGGCCGGGCCGTGAGAAAAGGCGAGGTCATCGGGACTGTCTCCAATAACGCCCTGATGGAAACCGCTCTGGGCGATCACCTGCACTTCAGTGTCTCTCACAACGGTGACAGCGTGGATCCCGCTGAATTTCTCAAAATGAAATAACAAAACCCCCAAACCGCTCGGTTTGGGGGTTTTAATTATTTTGCCTTTACATCCAGGTGATACTCAATTACACCGCCTGCATCGTGTTCAATCTCGATATTGTAGGTCAGGTCCACGGTACCGCCATTCTCATCCAGGTCATAGGCCACGCGGCTGGCGCATACCGTCAGCAGCAGCGCGCCAAATTCCATCTGATAGAGGGAATCGTGACTGACTCCCTCACGGAAGATCATCTGGGATTCCAGACGGCCGGTACGGGTCAGGGTTATCACACCGGGCTGCAGCAGAAAATGGGTGGTAGCACCTTCCAGGCCGGTAAGTTCCGTCTCCTCGTAGGTGATCTCAAAGCCATCTTTGCGCACATCCAGGTAGCCTTCCGTCACCAGCTCGATAATCTCCGGATCCTGGCCCATATATCCCTGCTTGCCGCAGATAGACAAGATTACTTCTTTTCGCACCTTATGCCTCCATTGCCAGCTTCAGCAGTTCATCCAGCAGCTGCATAAAAGGAATGCCGCTGGCATCAAACAGCTTAGGATACATAGAGATGGAGGTGAATCCGGGCAGAGTATTGATCTCATTGAAAACAATATCGTTACCGACAAAGGTCACAAAAAAGTCCACACGGCTCAGGCCTCTGCAGCCAATCGCCTTATAAACCTTGATTGCATTTTCGCGAACTCGCTCAGCCACATTCTCAGGGATACGAGCGGGAATGTAGGCCACAGAAGTGTCGGTGACATACTTTGCTTCATAGTCGTAGAAGTCAGCACCGGAGTCGATCTCACCGCAGATGGATGCCACGGGATTCCCGTTACCCAGTACTGCAACCTCCACCTCGCGGCCGGAGATAAACTCCTCCACCAGGATCTTTTCATCAAAAGCACCGGCGTCCAGCAAAGCTTTACGCAGCGCTTGCCGATCAGCTGCCTTGCTGACACCTACGGAAGAACCGGTACCAGCAGGCTTTACAAAAACAGGATAGAAGAACCGCTCTTCCACCTGGTCTAAAATAGCATCCATACGGTCTTCCAGTTCGCTGCTGCGGACCAGCACCCAGGCTGCCTGGGGAACGCCGGCATTGTCTGCAACCAGTTTGGTCAGGGTCTTATCCATTGCCACAGCGGAAGCAGAAACATGGGGGCCTACATAAGGAATGCCCGCCATCTGCAAAAGGCCCTGCATTGCGCCATCCTCACCGTTTTCACCGTGAAGAACAGGATAGACCACATGGATCCTGACGCATTCGATGCCGCTTTGCCGGAAGATCATCAGGCCCTTGCCTCTTGCGGGAGAAATCTCCGCAGGGCAATTATCGGGGCACTCCAGCCAATGGCTGTCAGGCAGAAGAGAATAATCGTTGCTGCCAAACAGAATCCACTTACCTTCCTTGGTGATGCCCACAGGATAGACATTATACTTTTCTTTATCCAGGTTGTTCAGCACAGCTTCAGCAGAACGCAGAGATACATCATGCTCCGGGCTGATGCCACCGAACAGAATACAAACATTCAATTTTTCCAAGAGGTACTCCCCCATTCTCAGTCTTTCAAAAGCGCTTCACCGGCACGGAAGATATCGCCGGCACCCACAGTCAGCACCACATCGCCGGGCTGCACGATCTTGCGAAGAAACGCCGTCACATCCGGCAGAGTCTCGCAATATACGGCACCGGGAATCTTTTCCACCAGATCTCTGGAGGAAATACCGGTGGTGTTGCGCTCTCTGGCTGCATAGATCTCAGCCACAACAGGAACATCCACACGGCGCAGCTGCTCAACAAATTCATGGAAAAGCGCCTTTGTACGGGTGTAGGTGTGGGGCTGGAACGCCAGCACAATGCGCTTGCAATCCATGGTGCGTACTGCATCAATGGTTGCCGCCAGCTCGTCCGGATGATGGGCATAGTCATCATAGACCTCCGCGCCGTTGTAAGTACCCTTATGCTGCATCCGGCGCTCCGCTCCACAGAAGGTGGCCAGGCCATGGGCAACTGCATCGCCGGGGATACCCCGCATCCAGGCTGCACCGGCCGCTGCAAGAGCGTTCACCGCATTATGGCGTCCTAAAACCTGAAGATCCAGATGACAATAGAACTTGCCATCGCAGACCACATCCAGGTGACGCCAATCCTGGCAGATGTTCTCTGCATGGACCGTGTTTCTCTTATGGATACCGAAAGTCACATATTCCATCCCCTCCAGGGTCTGCACTACATGGGGATCATCTCCATTGGCAAGAATGCCGTTGGTGGAGAGCTGAGCAAAAGCACGGAATGACTTCTGAATATCTGCCAGATCCTCGAAATAATCCAGGTGATCGGCTTCAATATTCAGAATCACAGCCAGAGTGGGCTGAAAATTCAGGAAGGAGTCGCAATACTCACAGCTTTCCAGCAAAATGGCATCACCATTGCCCACACGATGGCCTGACCGCAATAAAGGCAGATAGCCGCCGATCATAACAGTGGGATCCCATTGTGCTTCCATCAGGATATGAGTCAGCATAGAGGTGGTAGTGGTCTTGCCATGCGTGCCGGAAACGCAGATAGCATGCTTATATTCCTGCATAATCACGCCCCAGGCCTGTGCCCGTTCAAACATCGGGATACCGTTACTGCGGCAAGCTGCGATTTCAGGATTATCATTATGCGCCGCTGCGGTGCGGATCACACAGTCTGCGCCGATGATATTCTCTGCCTGATGACCGATGGTCACCTGGATACCCTTGCGGATTAGCTCCTCAGTGGAGGCCGAGGCAGTCATATCAGAACCGGTAACGATCATACCCATTTCCTTGAGCACCAAGCCCAAAGGACGCATGGACACGCCGCCGATACCCACCAGATGCACATGCTTTCCGGGAACCAGGTATTGCTTCAACTCTTCATTTCTATTTTTCATTGGGTTCATCCTCCCAAGAGAGACTTTCTCTTAATAACTTTTTTATTATATAACACATCGCCTCTCATTACAACTGCCAAATTTACCAAAATTGTCCGGATTCTCATCCGGACAATTTCAGGCTACCTCCGTCATTTTCCCCATCGCGGTGAATTCGCATCTCTGTTTTGCCGGAGCGCACCACCGGTGGGTGCGGGTCTGTTACTTCCCAGGGGACTGGTTTCTTCTCTTCGTTTCGTTTCACAAACATCCCTCCCCATATAGTATGGTTTGGCAAGCGATTCCCATTCAATTTACACTTGACGCAACCGTATTCAACGATTATGATATTTGAAACGACAAATTCTCGAAAAGTTTTATTCTTATACACACTTTATTCATATTAGCTGTGCATAATATAACTAACCCTTAAGGGAGGTTAAAATATGAACGAAAATGAAATGGAGCTGTTTCCCACTCCTCCGTCCCGGGAAGAGAATCCCGTGCAGCTCCCTCCTATGTCTGAGTTTGGCTTCAGCCCCCCTGAGTCCATCGTTGCGGCAGCGGCACCGACCCCTTCCGCGCCCGAAGTAACAGCTTGCGCTGCAGAACCCACCTTTCCTGCGCCGGAGCCCGTCCTGCCCGCACCGGAACCGGTCTTCGCAGCTCCCATCCCCGTCTCCGCTGCTGCTCCTGTGAGAAAGCGTGATTTTGTTTCCTCCGAGCCCAAGAAGAAAAAGCAAAAAGTTTCCTTAGGCGCTTTTATTGCAGTGGTTCTGGTATTTGCCATTTTGCTTAGCTGCAGCGGTGTCGGCTTATATATGCTCTACCGTTATTGCGAGGAGCTGGAAAGCACCCAAGACGCTCTGGCCGGGTACTACCAGGAGCTGGAACTCGCCCAAATCAAGAATCAAAATGATTTGGCGGCCTTGCAGAATAATCTGGACGGTCTTTCCGGCAAAGACAGCACTTCCGAATCCGGAATTCACCTCACACCCAATCAGATCTATGCCACAAATGTGAACGCCGTTGTTTCTATTTCCTGTCTGATCGACACCGGATTCACCAGCGGATATGCCACCGGCTCCGGTTTTATCTACTCTGAAGACGGCTATATTCTCACCAACGCCCATGTTGTGGAGGATGCCGAAGAAATCCTGGTGACCACCTACAACGACCGGGAAATGGCAGCCGAACTGATCGGCATGGACAGCCTTAACGATGTGGCGATTCTGAAGGTCGAGGCTAACGATCTCCCCCATGTCACATTGGGCAGCAGTGCCGATGTGGCAGTTGGTGAGCAGGTCGCAGCCATTGGTAACCCTCTGGGTTCCCTCTCCTTCTCCCTGACTGTTGGTTATGTCAGCGCCAAGGATCGTATCGTAAACACTGAAGGTACTTCCACCAATATGATTCAGACCGATGTTGCCATCAACTCCGGCAATTCCGGCGGTCCTCTGTTTAACATGTCCGGTCAGGTCATTGGCATCACCTCTGCCAAGTACTCCGGCGAAAGCGCAAGCGGTGCTACCATTGAAGGCATCAGCTTTGCGATCCCCATCGACGATGTAATGGCGCTGATGCCTGAACTGATGGAGACCGGCACAGTTTCCTATGCCTATCTGGGTGTTTCCGTTCAGGATGCCTATGCCAACGAAAAAGAAGGCACACCCGCAGGCGCAAAGGTTGTTGAGACCTTTGCGGATTTTGCTGCAGAGAAGTCCGGCATCCTGGCTGATGACATCATTATTAAAGTGGAAGATCAAACCGTCACCAGTGTCGGCACCCTGACTATGGCACTCAAAAACTACAAACCCGGCGATACCGTAAATGTAGTTGTTTTCCGCGACGGCGAAGAAATCGCAATTCCTGTCGTCCTGGATGAACGCCCCGAAGATTGATCATTTATCCACCGGGTTCTGGCCAAACCAGACCCGGTGGAATTTTGTTTTAAAATTATTTACAAATAATCCTTTATTTTTTCGCCATTATGTACTATAATTATTTTGTATGAGAATTTGTAAGATGGAGGTGGTATGTTGTGAAAGACGAAAAGAACAACGATTTGATACCCGAAGAATCCACCCAGCCCTCTGAAGTAACGGTAGAATCTACCCTGCCCTCCGACGTGCTGGACGAAGCCATCCTGCTCTGCCAGGAAATTGAGAACGACAACCTGCCCGATGAGGAACAGACCGAAATACAGGACGACGATAGCATTGCCGATGTGGCGCCCCTGCTCCCCGCAAGAGGCAGAACCTCTAAGCGCAAAAAGAACACCAAGCGCAACACAAAGAGTTCCAAAAAAGACAGCAAGAGTCGCTTTAAACTGTACAGAGGTCTTCTGATTGGCGCTTGCTCTCTGCTGAGCATTATCCTTGTTCTTTCTTTGACTGCGATCATAATTTTCAACAGCAAGGCGAAGCTTATCAAGCGGGAAAGCAGTTGGAAAAAGCCCAGTCAGGAGGAGATCGACGCATTCCTGGACGGCGAGAAGGAATCCGTTCCCGACGATGCCCTGGTGGTGAATCCCGACGACATTCAGTGGGGCAACATTCCCAACCCTCTGGAGACCAGCGACGGTGTGGTCAACATTCTGCTGATCGGTTTGGATCGTCGCCCCGGCGAGACCTTCTGCCGTTCCGATACGATGATCCTGTGTACCCTCAACAAGCACAACAACACACTGACCATGACATCGTTTATGCGTGATATGTATGTGCAGATTCCCGGCTACAGCCCCAACCGGCTGAATGTTGCTTACTTCCTGGGCGGTATGGAACTGCTGAACGACGCACTGGAACTGAACTTCGGCGTGCAGGTGGACGCCAATGTGGAAGTGGACATTGAAGGCTTTGCTGCCTGCGTGGAACTGATGGGCGGTGTCGACATCGAGCTGACCCAGGCTGAGGCAGATTACTTGAACCGCCGCGGCAACTGGGATTACGACGAAAGCCAGAGATGGACGCTCAAGGCCGGTATGAACCACCTTAACGGCAAACAGACTGTCGCATACTCCCGAATCCGCAATGTTGGCAACGGCGACTTTGACCGTACCAAGCGCCAGCAGACCGTCCTCACTGCACTTTACAACAAAGCTAAGACTATGAGCCTCTCTGAGCTCAACGCGTTGGTAGATAAATTTCTGCCCTATCTTGCCACGGATATGACCGACAAGGAGATCCTGGGCTACACCCTCGCAGTTTTCTCTCTCTTTGATAAACTGCAGATCAAGAATGCACGAATCCCTGCCGATGGCACCTACTATCCTGCCTGGATCAACAGCATGGCTGTTCTGGTCCCCGATCTGGAAGCAAACCACAAGATCCTGGCTGATATTATGAAAGTCAATTAACACAAGCCCCCGGAACCGCAGCGGTTCCGGGGGTTCTTTGGAATACAGACAACAAAAAGGTCAGGCATAAGCCTGACCTTTTTGATTAGATCTCATCCTCGTCGATGTCGAACTCCAGAGTCTCACCGCAGTTGGGGCAGATCATGCTGCCCTTTTCCAGGGTCTCCTCATCAAAGTCGATGATCTCGCCACAGACACACTCTACTTCATAGATGGTGCTGTCTTCGTCGCCGTAGTCGAAACCTTCGTCGTCGAAGTCGTCCTCATCAATGTCGTAATCGTCATCGTAGTCATCATCGTAATCTTCATCATCCCAATCCTCATCCTCTTCGTCCAGGATGAAGTCCTCGATGGCATCCAGATCCTCTTCGATCTCGTCGAGCTCATCGGAGATAGCGATGGTGGTATCTTCAACATCGGTGAGCTTCTTGGTAACATCACCCAGCAGCTCCACGATTGCAGCGATCATCTTGCCTTCGGGCTCTTCAACATCCAGCTTCAAGCCGTCCATCAAGCCCTTGAGGTATGCAGCCTTCTCGGAAATGGTCATAATAAAACTCCTTAAATTAAGCCTTGGAACGGCCCAGGTACTCGCCGGTGGTGGTGTCGATGTTGATCTTGTCTCCCTCGTTGATGAACAGAGGCACCTTGATCTCAGCGCCGGTCTCCAGGGTAGCGGGCTTCAGGGTGTTGGTAGCAGTGTTGCCTGCAAAGCCAGGCTCGGTAGAAGTGACAACCAGGTCAACAAAGCGGGGTGCTTCCAGGCCGAAGACGCTGCCCGTGTAGCACATAACAGTGCAGGTATCGATCACCATAACGAAGCGGAAAGTGTCGTCCAGAACATCCTTCTCAATAGGAACCAGCTCATAGGTCTCGGGATCCATAAAGTAGTACAGGTCGCCATCGTTGTAGGAGTACTCCATCTTCTTGCGCTCAATGTAAGCAGTGGGGTACTTGTCGTTGGGGTTGAAAGTGGTTTCAGTCACGCCGCCGGTGATGACATTCTTCATCTTTACGCGAACGAAAGCAGCGCCCTTGCCGGGCTTAACGTGCTGGAACTCAATGATCTGCATTACCTTACCGTCCATATCGAAGGTAATACCGTTTCTAAAATCGCTGACAGAAATCATTTCTATATCCTCCTATGTTGTTTAGAAATCAACGCATAGATTTACGCATATATTCTAACCGATTTATCCCGCTATTGCAAGGGGAAATCTAAATATTTTTAGACAATGATCAGGTTTTTGGGGCTCTTTGTGATGTTTTCATGTCCATCAGGAGTGAAGATCACCACATCTTCGATGCGAACACCGAATTTGCCTGGCAGATAGATGCCGGGTTCGGCAGAGGCGATCATATTAGACTCCATCACCGTCTTGCCGGTAGGACCGCAACCGGGCATCTCATGGACCTCGAGACCAACGCCGTGACCGTAACCATGTCCGAAGTACTCGCCATAACCTGCATCGGTAATGACCTTACGGGCGGCGCCGTCAATGTCGCCGCCGGTGACACCGGGCTTAGAGGCAGCGAGGCCAGCCAGCTGGGCAGCCAGAACCGTCTCATACACCTTATGCATCTCGTCAGTTGCATACGCCACAGCAACGGTGCGAGTCATATCTGCGTGGTAACCCTGGTACATAGCGCCAAAGTCCATCGTGATAAAGTCCCCCTCCTGAATCACACGTTCGCCGGCGACGCCGTGAGGCAGGCTGGTGTTGGGGCCGGAGACCACGATAGGATCGAAGGACAGGCCGTCAGAGCCGTTTTTCAGGAGACAGTAGATCAACTCTGCCTGAAGCTGCTTTTCGGTCATACCGGGACGGATGCGCTCCAGAACCTGAGAAAAAGCAACGTCAGTGATCTCCTGTGCCTTCTTCAGGCGATCCAGTTCCCACTGCTCCTTGACAGCTCGGAATCCATAGATCTTCTCATTGAAGGGCACCAGCTTTGCGTTGAGCTTTTCCTCATAGGTCATCAGCTCGCCAACCGTCAGGTAGCTTTCTTCATAACCCAAAGTAGTGACACCGAAATCAACAATGGCATCATTCAGACGCTTAGAATAAGGATTCTCTCGGTTCACTTCCAGAACCTCAAAGCCCTTGATGCCATTCTGGGCGGCTTCGATATAGCGACTGTCGGTAAAGTAGCGGCAGCCGGCCTTGGTCACAATGGCAACGCCCTCGGAGATATCATACTCCGCGCCGTAATGGCGGCTATACTGGCTGGTCAGCAGCAGACCATCCACCTCATCGTTGAGAAGGGTTAAATACTTATCAATGTTGTTCATAACGATATTCTCCTTTTTCTTGCGAAAAATATAAATGGCAGCTCTGCCACATGGCGAAGCTTCAGCCAGAAATTATGATTGTTGATTGCCGGGATCAGGACAGACATCACACCATTTAGGTTTGCACCCAGGGTGTCGGTGTATATCTGGTCGCCAACCAGAGCGCACTGGGCAGGATCCGCCTCAAACTGACGGAGACAGCGGTCAATACCCTTGCCGAAAGGTTTCGCAGCGTGGGTAATCACCGGAATCCCATAAGGCTCACAAAAAACCTTGACCCGGTCCCGCTTAGTGTTGGACACAATACAGAGCCGGATATCCGACTGAGACATTTGACGAAGCCATGCATCCATCTCTGCGGTAGGCGTGCTTGTGGTGTAAGGCACAACAGTATTGTCAAAATCCATCATCAGCAAGTGGATTCCCCGTTCCTGAAAAAACGCCGGGGATAGCGCCGTCAGGGACGGAGCAATCACTTTTGGCAGTAACGACAATCGCATAACCCACCTCGTTTACGCATAGATTTTAGCGTATTATATCACGAAAGGCAGGATTTGTCTATGGGCTGTCCCTTATATCTTGCTATGACTGCAGCAGAATTTTACGCTGTCTCTCCCCTGCCGCCCAAACCCGCATGGATGGCTTGCCACTTCTCCCCTTATGGTCAGGGGATCTCTAATTCGCCTCAGCATTTCTGTGCCAACGGAATGCTGATCCTCAACGACCGAATCCCGGTTACAGACCATCACCCGAGACGGATCTCTGAGGAGCTAAACGGATTGGTGCAGCAGTTTCAAATTGAGAAACTGTTGCTGGATCTGCAGCGACCGGATAATGCTCAAACCAAGGAGATCGTAAGATATATCGTTGATAACGCCGTCTGCAAAATTGGGATTTCCCATCACTATGCGGCAGAAGGATGTGCCGTACTGGTTCCACCCTTTCCGGCAGATCGGCCTGCAGAGTCGCACTTGCAAAAATGGCAGGGTCAGGAAATTTGGCTGGAGACCTCCACCGAACCGTTATGCCTGGAAATCACAGAGAACGGTTGCCAGGAAGCACAATGGAATGCATGCAAGAGCTCATCGGAGCATTGGGACGAATCACTATGCTGCCGCTACCGCATCCAAACCGAAGAGAAATGCATTCGCTTTCTGCTGTACCGCTATCCGGAAGATGTTATCTCCCACCTGGATTCTCTTTCCGGGCTGGGGGTAACCTGCGGGGTTGGCCTCTATCAGGAATTTTGCAAAAAGAAAAACGCCCTACAACTGTAGGGCGGTTAAGCACGTATTACGAGGGAAAATTAATAGAACTTTCTCTTGATCTTACGAGCAGCTTCAGACTTCTGCTTACGCTTCAGGCTGGGGCTGACGTAGTGCTCGCGCTTCTTAACTTCTGCGATAACGCCTTCCTTGGCACAGCTACGCTTAAAACGACGCAGAGCGCTCTCCAGGGATTCGTTTTCCTTTACGCGAATTTCAGACATTGTTTTCCCTCCCTCCGATGGCATCCGGCTAAGTCCAGGATGCATTCAGGGCCTATACAGGCTTGAATATTATATTCCTTATTTGGGCAAATGTCAAGAACTTTTGACAGATTTTTGTAATGCTGCTTATTCTTGTTTTCCCGTTACAATGTATTTGATCATAAGAACCTTCCAAAGAGGTAACTCTATCGCATACATTTCTTTCACCGGTTATTTCACGATCAGGTTTACCAGCTTATTCTTTACCACGATGGTCTTAAAGATGCTGCCGCCGTTTTTCTCCAGGAATCGTGCGATCTTTTCATCTGCCAGGACATTTGCGACCACAGTGTCATTATCCAGATCCGCAGCCATCTGCACGGTGCCACGCATCTTGCCGTTGACCTGCACAGCAATAGTGACCTCGTTATCCTTGCACTTTTCCTCATCGTAGACAGGCCAGGGCTCATAAGCGATGGTATTGTCGTGACCCAGGATCTGCCAGATCTCCTCGCCCACATGGGGAGTGATGCAGGAGAGCATCTTGATAAAGCCCTCGGCATACTCTCTGGGACAAGAGCCGTTCTTGTAAACCTCGTTCACAAAGACCATCATCTGTGCGATAGCAGTGTTGAAGCCCAGAACCTCAAAGTCACCGGTGACCTTCTTCACGGTCTGATGATAGACCTTGGTCAGCTTGCCATCATCGTTCTCGGTGATATTGGCAGCCTCGGTAAAGAAGTTCCAGACACGGTTGATAAACTTCTTTGCGCCGGCAACACCGGTGGTGCTCCAGGGCTTACTGACCTCCAGGGGGCCCATAAACATCTCATACAGACGCAGGGTATCTGCGCCGTATTCACAGACCACATCACTGGGGTTCACAACGAATTCAGGGAAACGCTTACCCATCTTGATGCCGTTTTCGCCAAGGATCATACCCTGGTGCACCAGCTTCTTGAAGGGCTCCTCCACAGGGCTGAGGCCCTGATCGTAGAGGAGACGGTTCCAGATACGGGAGTAGATCAAGTGGCCAACTGCGTGTTCAGGGCCGCCAATGTACAGATCAACAGGCATCCAATGCTCCAGGAGTTTGGGGTCACAGAATTCCTTGTCGTTGTTGGGATCGATATAGCGCATAAAGTACCAGGAAGAACCTGCGGAACCGGGCATCGTAGAGGTCTCGCGAACGCCCTTAATACCGTTATTGTCGTACTGCTTCCACTCCACAGCATTCTCCAGAGGTGCCTTACCGCCGCGGCCCTTGTAGTCCTCCAGGACAGGCAACACCAGGGGCAACTCTTCATCAGGCAGAAATACAGTCTCGCCGTCTTCGGTGTAGACGCAGGGAACGGGTTCGCCCCAATAACGCTGGCGGGCAAAGATCCATTCACGGAAGTGGTAGTTGTTCTTACGGCGGGCAACACCGGCCTTCTCCAGCTTCTCGGTGATCGCCTGCTTTGCCTCTTCCACAGTCAAACCGGTGAACTCATTGGAATTGATGAGCTTACAGCCCTTACCCAGGTAATCCTGCTTTTCAAAAGCGCACTCAGACACATCCCGGCCTTCGATAACCTGGATCATAGGAATGTTGTGTGCCACAGCGTACTCAAAGTCACGCTGATCGTGGCTGGGAACCGCCATAACGGCGCCGGTACCATAGTTGCCAAGGACAAAGTCGCCGATGAACACAGGAACTTCCTTGCCGTTGACAGGGTTGATGGCATAAATACCCTTCAAGGGGCAACCGGTTTTGGTCTTGGTGGCATCGGTGCGGTCGATCTCGCTCTTGGCAGCAGCTTCTTTAATGTACGCCTCTACCTCTGCCTTATTCTCAATGCGATCCATCAGGCCTTTCACGATCTTGCCGTCGGGAGCCAACACCATAAAGGTGATGCCGTAGATGGTCTCGATACAGGTGGTGTAGATAGAGAACTCACCGCCGCCCACCAGCTTGAAATCCACCTCAACACCGGTGGACTTGCCGATCCAGTTGCGCTGGATTTCCTTCGTGGATTCAGGCCAGTCAATCTCGTCCAGGCCCTCCAGGAGCTTTTCAGCAAATGCAGGCTGGTCGATGACCCACTGCATCATCATTCTCTTCTCAACAGGGTAGCCGCCGCGCTCGCTCTTACCGTCGATGACTTCATCGTTAGCAAGCACAGTGCCCAGAGCTTCACACCAGTTCACAGGCATCTCGATGCGTTTTGCATAACCTGCCTCCCAGAGCTTCTTGAAAATCCACTGAGTCCACTTGTAGAACTCAGGATCGGAGGTAGCCAGCACCTTGGACCAGTCATAGTCAAAGCCCAACTCTTTCAGCTGACCGGAGAAAGTCTCGATATTCTTCTGAGTAAAGCCGTTGGGGTGGTTGCCGGTATCTACTGCATA
>JAZRZW010000074.1:0-4352 GCA_045601585.1 Faecousia sp.
TATCGATGTTAGCGGTAGCCTCATCCAGGATCATCACAGAAGGTTTATGAACAATCGTACGGGCAAAGCTGAGAAGCTGTCGCTGACCGGCGGAGAAGTTATTGCCTCTCTCTCGCACCGGCTCATCCAGTCCGGTCTCCAACTTATTGATAAAGGAGTCTGCATTGACATAGCGGCAAGCCTCCATCACCTCATCATCGCTGACACCCTCCATACGCAGCAGGATATTGCTGCGTATGGTGCCGGTAAAGAGGAATACATCCTGAAGCATCTGGCCGAAATGACGACGCAGAGAGGCGATCTTGATCTTCTTAATGTCAATGCCGTCGATCAGGATCTGACCCTTTTGGATATCGTAGTTGCGGCAGATCAGGCTGAGGATGGTGGTCTTACCGGAACCGGTGGAGCCCACAAAGGCCACGGTCTGCCGGGGTTCGACCTTAAAAGAAACGCCCTTTAGCACCCATTCATCGGGTTTATAAGCGAACCACACATCCCGGAACTCGATCTCACCCCGGATCTCGGGAAGGTCGATGGCATCGGGCTCATCTACCACCTCGGGAACCATATCCATAATGGTGAAGATCTTTTCCGCAGAGGCAAATGCCGACTGCAGCACATCGAAGTGCTCGGAAAGGGTTTGAATAGGATCAAAGAACTTGGTTGCGTAAAGATAGAAAGTAACCAGCGTGCCGGAGGTGATGGTCTGTCCCAGGAACACGGTTTCGTTGATATAGCCCCGGCTGCCGAAATAGAACAGGCACAGCACACAGCTGATATGAAGCATATACACCATAGGACGGAACACGCCGAACACCAGCATACGCTGCTTCTTCGCCTTGGTCAGCGCGTTGCTCTTTTCCAGGAACTCGTTCAGCTTTTCCTGCTCACGGTTGAAAATCTGGGTGATCTTGATGCCGGAAAGATTCTCGGACAGGAAGGTGTTGACCTCTGTGCGGGCATCAGTAACACCACGGTGAGCAGTGCGGGAGAACTTCTGGAAGATCACCGTGAACAGCACCACAAAGGGCACGAAGCACAGTACCACCAGAGTCATTGCATAGTTGACCGTCAGCATGGCCACCAGTACGCCCATGATCACCATCACATTTTTCACCATGGTTACCAAAACATTGGTGAACATCATAGAGATGCCGTTGGTGTCGTTGGTTACACGGGTCACCAATTTGCCCACAGGAATGTTGTTGAGCTGCTCGTGGGAGAGGCTTTCGATATGGGTAAACACATCCTCACGCAGGTCAGAAAGGATCTTCTGGCCCACTTTCTGGAGGATCATGGTCTGGAAGAACAGACTGACCATGGACACCACCAGAATGGACGCATAGATGCCGACCATCCACCACAGGCGGGACAGCTGGAAGTCTTTCACCTTGATCAGTTCCTGGATCTGGCCCACCAATCGGGGGGAAAGCAGGTCATAGGAGATGGAGAGCAGCATGATCACCAGCACCAGGATAAATTCCTTGAGGTAGGGTCTGCCGTAGCGCAGCAACCGGCGGACAATCTCGCCGTCGGACATATTGCGGTCTTTGGTCATCGCCTTGAGCTTCTTCTGCAGAAGAATTCGGGCCATAACAAAAAGCAGGGTGAATACGCCGATAATCGCACCTACGATCAGCACAGGCAAATAATTACGCATTGGGCTCGCCTCCTTCCTCCTCCAAACGCTGAAGGTCTACCATCTTGCGGTATTCTCCGCAAGTCTCGTAGAGCTCTGCGTGGGTAGCGAAGCCGGCCACAGTGCCGTCGTCGATAAAGAGCACCTTGTCCATCTGCTCAATGGTGGAGATCCGGTGAGCAATCAGGATCGTGGTCTTGCCGGCGCGAGTCTGGCGCAGGTTCTGCAAAATGGTACGCTCGGTCTTGGTATCCACCGCAGAAACGGAGTCATCCAAAATCAGCACCGGCGCATCCTTCAACAGAGCACGGGCAATGGAGATTCTCTGCTTCTGACCGCCGGAGACCGTCACGCCGCGCTCGCCCAAAATCGTATCATAACCCTTTGAAAATTCCCGGATGTTGCCATCCACATCTGCCATCTTGGCGGCAATCACGATGCTCTGATGGTTCTTATCATTGACAGCAAAGCCGATGTTGTTGGTGATGGTGTCAGAGAACAGGAAATTGTCCTGAGGCACATAAGCACAACCGGCGCGGACATCCCGAATGGGGACGGTATTTACATCGTGGCCATCCACGAAAACAGTGCCGTCGGGGACATTGTAAGTGCGCAGGATCAGATCCACCAGCGTGGTCTTGCCGGAACCGGTACGACCCACCAAGCCGATATTCTCACCTGCTTTAATGGCAAAGGACACATCCCGTAGAGCATCAAATTCTCCATCGGGATAGCGGAAAGTCAGATTGCGGAACTCGATATTTCCCTGGATCTCGGGCAGGGGCTGCACATCAGGTGCATCCACCATATCCTGCTTTGCGTCCAGCAATTCGCTGATGCGCTTGACAGAAGCACGGCCACGGGAGGTCATATCGATCAGATCTGCCACAGCCATGACCGGCCAAATGATGGCGGTAAAATAGCCGATGAACCGCATCAGCATACCGGCGGTGAAAATCTTCGCATGTACCAGATAACCGCCGTAGCCCAGCATAATGCACATAACGGTCTCCACAAAGGTCATAACCATAATGCGGAACAGCACAGAAGAACGGGTAAAGTTGATGTTGGCCTCTTCATTTTCCTTGCTGAGCTTTTTGAACGCCCACAGCTCTTTGGCTTCCTTGACGAAAGCCTTGACCACAGCAATGCCGGAGAAGCTCTCCTGAGAGAAATCAGACAAGTTGGAGAAGGCCTCCTGACGGCGCTCCCACTTCTGAGACATGCTGTTGCCCACCAGGATACTTGCCACCAACAGGCAGGCCATGGGGATCAGTGCCAGGCCGGTAAGTACCGGATTCATCTGCCACATATTGTAGATGGCCAGGCCTCCCAGAAATGTAGCGTCAAAGAACTCCATCACGCCCCAGGAATAGCACTCCTGGAATGTATCCAGATCGTTGGTAAACAGGCTCATCAAGTTGCCCACATTGTTCTTATGATAGTACTCCTGAGAAAGATCCTTGCAATGGCTGAACATCCGGCTGCGGAGATCCGCCTCCGCCTTGATGCCGGCAGAGAAGAAACACACACGCCACACAAAACGGCCCAACACAATGCCCAGAATAATCATCACCAGGGGCATACAGATCTTTTCAACCAGCACGGTGATATCAAAAGGAACACCGTCTACCCGGTTGGTGTTGATGCCGTCAATGACCATCTGATAGATATTGGGGATCAAAAGCTGCAAATAGTCCACCATGATCAAAGACGCAAGACCTGCAATGATCAGAAACCAAAACCGTCGGTAATAACGGTTAATATGCTTGCCGAAAATCATATTATTTCTCCTTTCTTGAGAATAGAAACCTTAACTTTTACTATAGCACAGTTCCCTGATTTTGGCAAACTTTTTTGTGGGATTTTGCAGAATATTTCCCTGCCGCGGGGACAAACTTAGCGTGGACAAAAAAGTGCAGTAACAGACGCCCATGGGAAGAGAAAAAAACGTCTGCCAAAAACACATTTTTTGTCAAGTGTATCGCCGGTAGGATACGAACCGGGCAGGCAGTTTTACGAAAAAACGGTACCCTTTTTCAAAAACAGTCTGCCTATCCATAAAAGAGGGGGCAGCAGCCCCCTCTTTTATGGTAACAGCTGATCCAGACGGCGGTGAGCCGCCATTGCCCCCAGGCTGATGGGAATCCACAGCAACGCAAACGGCACACACACCTGGCCACGAAAATTCAGCGGCATTTTGCGGTAATCCCAGACCCGGAAATTGCGGTTGCACAGAAGTCCCACCAGCAGCTCCACCACTGTAATCACCGCGGCGCCGGCCACCCCACGAACGAATTTGGTCCGCCGGGACAACCGCCGATCCAATTTTCCCAGCAGCAGGAAACTGATGCCGCCGGCAAAGAACATACTGGCGTGGCTTCTCCCCCGCCATAATACTTCCAGGATGACATATCCCATTCCTCCAATCGTAAACATCAATATTTTTCTTGCACGCAGCAAGCACATCACCTCAAAAAGAGGATTTCCAAAAAAACCGGAAAAATACGAATATTTCTCTTGACAAACATGCCTTTGCCGTATATAATGACAAGGCTGAATTTTCCATTCAGTAGCCTTTATGGCGGCGTAACTCAGTTGGTAGAGTAGCCGGTTCATACCCGGTATGTCACCTGTTCGAATCAGGTCGCCGCTACCAGGCCCGTTGGTCAAGCGGTTAAGACACCGCCCTTTCACGGCGGTAACATGGGTT
>JAZRZW010000075.1:0-6636 GCA_045601585.1 Faecousia sp.
CTTGGTCTCGTCCTCGGGATCGCCCAGGATAAACATGCCGTCGCGGTAGTGATCCCAGTGGCCGGAGATCTTGTAGAGGTCAGACTTGGCCATCAGGGGGGTCTTGGTCAGCAGGTAGCCACGCTTCTGCTCTTCATCCTCGATCCAGCGCTGCAGAGTCTGGATCACTCTTGCGCCCTTGGGCAGCAGGATGGGCAGACCCTGGCCGATCTCTTCCACGGTAGTGAAGAACTCCAGCTCACGGCCCACCTTATTGTGGTCCCGCTTGAGGGCCTCTTCCTGAGCCGTCAGGTAAGCATCCAGCTCATCCTTGGATGGGAAGCCGATGCCGTAGATACGCTGGAGCATCTTGCGGCTGCTGTCACCACGCCAGTAGGCGCCGCAGCTCTTAGTCAGCTTAAAGCCGTTATGACGCAGGCGGCCGGTGTGATCCAGGTGGGGGCCGGCGCACAGGTCAGTAAATTCCCCCTGGGTGTAGAAAGAGATCACAGCATCCTCAGGCAGATCCTCGATCAGCTCTTTCTTGTAAGGCTCGTTGTTGGCCTCTGCCCAGGCAATGGCGTCACTGCGGCTCTTTTCGGTGCGCTCCAGACGGATGCGCTCCTTGACGGTCTTCTTCATCTCTGCCTCGATCTGAGAAAGATGATCGGGGGTGAAGCTAAAGGGTGCGTCAAAGTCGTAGTACCAGCCCTCTTCGATGGCAGGGCCGATGGCCAGCTGCACCTCGGGCCACAGACGCTTGACAGCCTGGGCCATCACATGGGAGCTGGTATGCCAGAAGGTCTTGCGGTACTCGGGATTTTCAAAGGTGTACAGATTTTCTTCGCTCATTTTGTTTTCCTCCTTTAGATTGGGGAAGGTATAAAAATATCCCACCCCCTGGTAATCAGGGGTGGGATACAAAAGTATTCCACGGTTCCACCCTGGTTGCGGAAAAATTTTCCGCCACTCATTGGCACTGTAACGGGTGCGCCCGGCCCAGCATTTCCGCCGGACGGCTCGGAAGAGGTGCGCGTTGCGCGGGGGTGCAGGACTCTTTCACCGGATGAGTCCCTCTCTGAGCATCTTGCTGCACGCGTATGGCTTCGTCGTAGCCTGTAACATTTAAAAATATAGCACATTTGGGGGCCTGTGTCAACCACAGTGTTCCTGTGGAGGATTTTACCCAATTTTTACCCCAATTTTTCTCCCCCGGGGAGGAATTTCCCGAAAAACAAGCCTCATTTCGGTTTCCATAACGCAGGATTTATTTTGGTTCCTATTTATACGCATAATTTGTTATTATGTAAACCTTTGTAACTTTTACGACTACATATCGTACTCCCACGGTGGACTTTTGGCAGATATTGGGTTTTTTAGTTTACATAATAACTTTTGCATAATTTATAAAAAAGTTCCCACTTTGCCCCTATTTTCAGAAAAGGCTTGACTTTTTTCAAATATTTGTTATAATAGCGAGGCAATCCCTTTTGAGGATTGTTTTTCTTTGTCCGCTAAAACATTTTAACCGATGTGAAACTTTTGTAACCTTTTTTGGAAGGAGAACTTTATTCATGCAAATTAACACTGTTGCGTTACATCGCCGCAAGAACAATCTTGTTCGTGTTGTGATGTGCTGCCTGGTGCTGGTTTGTCTGGTAGGCACCCTCTCGAAAACCGTTCTTGCGCAGACAACTTACGTCATTACTGACGGTGAAAAGACCACCGTTCATACCACCAACCTTTCCGACCCCAAGGCGATTTTGGACCAGGCGGGTCATTCCCTGGATGAGGGCGACCTCTATTCTACCCAGGTTACCGAGAACGGCACTACCGAGATCGTGATCCAGCGTGCACAGAGCATCACTGTTGATCACTGTGGCGAGACCATTGAAGTGGTCAGCTACGGCGAGACCGTGGAAGATCTTCTGATCCGTCTTGGCATCCCCGTTTATGAGGATTACCGCATTTCCCACGAAATGAGCGAGCAGACCCAGGACGGCATGACCGTCACTGTCACCCAGATGCAGGAACAGGAGCAGACCTACACTGTAGAGCTGCCTTTTGAGATCACCTACGGCTACGATCCCCTGCTGGCTGAGGGCGAAGAGATCGTCATCGTACCCGGCAAAGTTGGCCAGGCCACCCGCACCGATATGGTTCTGTTTGAAAACGGCG
Source organism: Faecousia sp. (assembly GCA_045601585.1). Taxonomy (GTDB): domain Bacteria; phylum Bacillota; class Clostridia; order Oscillospirales; family Oscillospiraceae; genus Faecousia. Next base: position 2,158 of record JAZRZW010000075.1, read on the forward strand.
TTGAGGCCAGCCGCACTATGCTGGAAGAGACCGTTACCCTGCAGCCCGGCACCCAGTATGTGCTCAAGGGCACCGGCGAGAAGGTCGGCCAGGTTCGTACCCAGCCCCTGATCGGCGATGGCTTTATCGTGACTGTAGACGGCCAGGTGCTGCACTACTCCCACACCGAAAAGTTTCTGGCATCTGCCTACACCAAGACCGATGCCGGCTGTGACGACATCACCGCCACCGGCACCGTTGTCCACAGAGGCACCGTTGCTGTTGACCCCACTGTGGTTCCCTACTTCACCAGAATGTACATTATCACCGATGACGGCGTTTACGACTACGGCATCAGCCGTGCCGAAGACTGCGGCGGCGCTATTCAGGGCGCTCGTCTGGATCTGTACTTCGACACCACCGCCGAATGTTTCCAGTTCGGCATGAGAAACTGCACCGTATATTTCCTGACTGACTGATTGCAAATCCGCCTTTTTGCTGTTATAATAGCAGCAGAAAGGCGGATTTTGTTATGATCGATGTATGTAATATTCATATTATGAAGCCCCTGCTGGAAAGTCACGGTTTCCATTTCTCCAAAGCAAAGGGTCAGAATTTTCTGATTGCCGGCTGGGTTCCGGAGCGAATCGCCGAAGAATCCGGCGTGGATGAGACCGTTGGTGTGCTGGAAATTGGCCCGGGCATTGGCCCTCTGACCCAGCAGCTGGCATTGCGAGCAAACAAGGTCTGCGCTGTGGAGCTGGATAAGCGTCTTGCTCCCATTCTTGAGCAGACTGTCGGAGAATTTTCCAATCTGGAGATCCTCTGGGATGACATTCTCAAGCAGGACATCCCCGCCCTGGTGGCAGAAAAGTTCCCCGGCCTGCGGCCTATGGCCTGCGCCAATCTGCCCTACTACATCACCTCCCCGATCCTGACCGCCCTGCTGGAAAGCGGCTGCTTTGAAGCGGTAACGGTAATGGTGCAAAAAGAAGTCGCCCAGCGGATCGCCGCCAGACCCGGCACCGCCGATTACAGCGCCTTCACCATTTTCTGCCAATACTACGCAGAGCCGGAGATCCTGTTTGATGTTCCTGCAGGCTGCTTCCTGCCCCAGCCAAAAGTCACCTCCGCCGTCATCACCCTGCGGGTGCGCAAAGACCGCCCCTGGGAAATCCTGGACGAAAAGACCTTCTTCCGTGCCGTGCGCGCCAGCTTCGCAATGCGCCGCAAGACCCTGCAAAACGGGCTTGCCTCCGGTTTCCCGGAGTTGGGAAAGACCGGTGCTGCGGAGGTCATTGCCGCCTGCGGCCTGCCCCCCTCTGTCCGGGGTGAAACCCTGGGCATTGAAGAATTCGCTGCCCTGGCAAATGAAATTTATAGAAGAAAATAAAAAAGGAAGCAAGTGCTTCCTTTTTTTATAGTCTTACCTCAACCGGCTTTCCGATCGTCATTTCATCCGGCGCGACCTTGCAGTCCAGTGCCAATATCTCCACACCGGCCTTTTCAGCCTGGCGGAGTGCTTTGCCAAATTCGGGGTCGGTGGCATCATTGGGGTGCAGGTATTTCACATCCTCCATCTGGATCACAAAGAGGATATACGCCTCATAGCCTTCCTCCTTCGCCCGAATCAATTCCCGGATGTGTTTTGCCCCTCGCTGGGTGGGTGCATCCGGAAAAGCGCACACGCCATCATTCTCCAAAGTCACACCTTTTACCTCCAAAAAGCAGAGTTTTCCTTCTTTATCGAAGCAAAAATCAAACCTTGACTCCCGGAATGTTTTTTCCGGCCTTATCTGCTCCACCCTGCCAAGGCCGCCCATCTCCAGCCACTCTTTCACCGCGGCATTGGGAGCCTGGGAGTCCATATTGATGATCCGTTTCCCTTTTTCCACAGCAATGAGGTCGTATTTTGTTTTTCGGTTTGAACCTGCAGCCTCTTGAACCCAAACCTTGGCCTTGGGAGGCAACAGCTCCCGGCATCGCCCGGTATTCTTCACATGGCAAACTTCCCGCTTGCCATCGATTTCCACTATAGCAATAAAGCGGTTGGGGCGCTCCATAAAAGTGCCTTGTACCATTTTGGTGTAACGCATAATCTCCCTCTTTTAGCAAACTGTCCTTCGGCATAACCGAAGGACAGTTTTTGTATTATTCAGCAATATCCATCTGGGCAACCACAGCTGCACAGCGGGCACACAGGCCCTCAGCGTGATCGGAATGGGTGTGCATCCAGCAGCGGGGGCACTTAACGCCCTTTGCTTCGGTAACACCCACAGTCAGGTCGGCAAAATTGGTGCCAACACCGGTGGTAGCGCCTTGCTCAGGCTGTTCAAAGCTGCAGGAAGAGACGATAAAGATCTCTGCCAGATTCAGGCCCTCGCAGGCCTTCTTCAGGTTCTCGTTCTCGGTCTGCAAGGTCACATGGGCCTCCAGAGCCTTGCCGATACGCTTATCGGCACGAGCCAGCTCCAGAACGCCGTTCACATCCTGACGGAGCTTCATAACGGTATCCCACTTTGCCATCACATCCTCAGCCAGCACATATGCATCCATATCTGCAGGCATCTGGTTCAGCAGGATGTTCCGGGTATCGTCGCCATCACGGTGGGGCATTGCCTGCCAGATCTCATCACAGGTAAAGGCCAGGATGGGAGCAAACAGCTTAGAAAGCCCATCCACGATCAGGTACAGCGCAGTCTGTGCGCTGCGGCGGCGCAGACCGTCCTTCGCCTCGCAGTAGAGACGATCCTTCAGGATATCCAGGTAGAAGCTGGACAGCTCCACCACGCAGAAATCATTGATAGCGTGGGTGATGTTATGGAACTCGTAGCTCTCATATGCCTTGCGGCAGTAGCGGATCAGCTCACCCAGCTTGGTCAGGGCCCACTTATCCAGCTCCTCCAGCTGATCAGCGGGAACCAGATCGTTGGCGTCAAACTCATTGAGATTGCCCAGGCAGTAGCGGGCGGTATTACGGAATTTCAGGTAGTTCTGTGCGATCTGCTTGAAGATCTCCTTAGAGCAACGGACATCTGCGTGGTAGTCGGAAGAAGCAGCCCACAGACGGACAATGTCTGCGCCGAAGTCCTTAATCAGGTCAGCGGGATCCACGCCGTTACCCAGGCTCTTATGCATAGCGCGGCCCTGGCCGTCCACCACCCAGCCGTGGGTGAGAACCTGCTTGAAGGGAGCTCCCTGATCCAATGCGCCGACAGAGGTCAGCAAGCTGGACTGGAACCAACCGCGGTACTGGTCAGCACCCTCCAGGTAAACATCGGCAGGCCACAGCTCGGGAGTGCGGTGCATCAGGGATGCAAAGTGGGTAGAGCCGGTGTCGTACCAGCAGTCCAGCGTGTCGGTTTCCTTATCGAACGTCTTGCCGCCACAGTGGGGGCAGGTAAAACCATCGGGAATCAGCTCCATAGCATCCTTCTCGAACCAGACATTAGAACCGAATTCATCGAAGAGCTTAGAGATCTTCTCAATGGACTCCGGATTAGAAACAGGCTTACCGCAGTCCTTACAGTAGAACACAGGGATGGGCAGACCCCAACGGCGCTGACGGCTGATACACCAGTCGGCGCGCTCACGGATCATGCTGACCATACGGTCCTCGCCCCAGGCGGGGAACCATTCCACGTTCTCAATGGCCTTCACTGCCTGATCCTTAAAGGATTCCACAGAGCAGAACCACTGGGGAGTTGCACGGAAGATGGTAGGCTTCTTGCAGCGGTCGTGATGGGGGTAGGAGTGGATGATCTCCTCGGAAGCAAACAGCATACCGCTTGCCTTCATATCCTCCAGAATGACGGGGTTAGACTCCTCGGTCTTGAGACCTGCGTACTTGCCGGCATAGTCGGTATGGCGGCCGTGGTCATCCACGGGAATCACCAACTCAACGCCGTAGCGCATACAGGTCTGATAGTCGTCTGCGCCGAAACCGGGTGCGGTATGAACCAGACCGGAGCCGGAGTCCATGGTAACATACTCTGCGGTCATCAACAGAGAGGTCTTATCCAGGAAGGGATGCTGTGCCAGCATCTTCTCGAAGAAAGCACCGGGATGGGTGGCCACAACCTCGTAGTTCTCAAAACCGCCGGCCTTCATGGTCTTTTCCACCAGGGCTTCCGCCATGATATAGGTCTCACCGTTTTCAGCCTTTACCAGAGCGTAGCTGTCCCGGGGATGTGCGCTGATGCCCATATTGCCGGGCAGGGTCCAGATGGTGGTGGTCCAGATCACGAAGAAGGTCTTGCTGAGATCAAAGCCGGAGAGCTTACCCAGATCGTCCTTCACAGGGAACTTAACATAAACGGTGGTGCAGGGATCGTCCTTATACTCAATATCAGCCTCTGCCACAGCAGTGGAGCAGTAGGGGCACCAGCTGACGGGCTTCAGGCCCTTATAGATAAACCCCTTATCGAACATCCGGCCAAAGACCTTGACCTCCTGGGCCTCGAAATGCTTATCCATTGTGCGGTAGGGATGCTCCCAGTC